>CAMDEX010000246.1 GCA_945897075.1 Litorilinea aerophila | reverse complement strand
TGCGCCCGTTTCGTGTGTACCGGGCGCAGCAAGCAGCGCCCCTACAGGAAAAATCTTTACCTGAAATAGGTACTCACAGCGACGCGTAGTCGAGCGGACGGGCATAGGCTCGCTGCACGGATCGGCGCAGGGCGGTGGGCAGATCGACCGCGTAGTTACTTTCCAGATAGGCCTGGAAATCGTAGATTGTGACCGCGGGGCAGACCTCACATTCCAGAAAATAGATTGTCCCGTCCTCGCCCACACGGAAATCAAAAGAGAAATAATCCTGCAAATCCAACAGCCTCTGCACCCGGCGCACGGCTGATTCGATAGCGGCGACGTGGCCTGTCGTTGCGCCAGCGGTGCGCAAATCCTCCATGCGCGGGCGGAAAGTTGCGGGCCGGTCAAAGGGCGAGGCCACCTCCCTTTCGTTGTCGGAGCGGGAAGCGGAGAGCGTCCAGTTGTCCTGCATCGTCATAAACGCGCCGCCCATCTCGCCCGCCTCCACACCGGCCAGCCGGAAGATACCCAGCCGGGCGTCACCCGCGGCTACGCCGGCGTCCATGAAACTCACGCGCACGTCGAAGCCGGGGATGTAACGCTGCACAACTGCGTCGTCGCCGTAACGCTGGAAGATGCGCCGCGACAGGGCCAGGGCCGCCTCCCAACTGTTACAGCGGGAATCGGCAAAGATACCCACCTTTGCCCCCAGCGTATTGGGTTTGACAAAGAGCGCGCCGCTGGGCGGCAGAACAAAAGCGGGCGAAAGCAGTTCCCCGTTGCGGGCGAGGGCGGTCTCCGGTGTCGTCACCCCCAGGCTCTGGGCCAAAACGCTGCACTTGAATTTGTCCTGGGCGAGATGCTGGGCCTGGGGCGGGCTGCCAAAACGCTTGACGCCGAGCAGCGCGGCCGCGCTGGTGGCGTAGCTGCCCCGGTAGTAGCGAAAGCCATCGGTCAGATTCCACAGAATCGTTCCCTCCGGGTCATCCAGCAGACGGGGCAGATAGGCCGCAGCTTCGCCCAACTCGTAAAAGTCCACCGCCACCCCGTCCGCCGCAAAACCGGAACGGATACGTGCGTAAAAGGCGGGCAGGTCGGTGGCCTGGGCCAGATAGCAGGCGATCTCGCGCGCCGGTTCGCCGGTCAAACCGCGTGCGGCCAAACGGCTCAGACAGGCGGTTTCGCTTTCGTAGAGGACGAGCAGGCGGCGCAAAATAGTCATAGCATCTTCTGGGTTCGATTGGGTGAAGCATCCGTTCAAATTATAACGATATGGTGGCGTCCGTCAAACAGGCAAAATGCAGACAATTTGTCTCTCTTGCGCTGATAGAGTAAGATTGAGCGTATCCGCTTCAATCCGCCCAATCCGCCTGATCCGCGTTCCATTCTTCTGCAGGAGAGACCCAATGCCCATCGAAATCCGTGACAGCCGCCTGACCCAAGTCGTCGCCGCCGACGCCCGTATTGAGCAGATCGCCACCGGTTTTAAGTTTACCGAAGGGCCGATCTGGCACCCCTACGACAAACATCTTACATTCAGTGACATTATCGGCAATGCCATCCACCGCTGGAGTGCGACCGACGGTTTGACCGACTTTCGCCGCCCCAGCCGTATGGCCAACGGCAACACCTACGACAGCCAGGGGCGCATCCTCACCTGTGAACACGCCAGCAGCCGGGTTGCCCGTTCGGACAGCGCAGGCGACGGCTACGAGGTGCTGGCCAGCCACTACGCGGGCAAGGAACTCAACAGCCCCAACGACATTGTAGTCAAGAGCGACGGCTCTGTTTATTTCACCGACCCGCCCTTTGGCCGCATTGTTCCCTGGGGCGTGGCGCGGGCGCAGAAACTGGACTTTGCGGGCGTCTACCGGCTGGACACGGCGAGCGGAGCGCTGACGCTGCTGGTAGATGACTTCGCCGGGCCGAACGGACTCTGCTTTTCTCTGGACGAGAAGCGGCTCTTTGTCAACGACACGATGCGCGGTCACATCCGCGTCTTTGACGTGCAGGCCGACGGGACGCTGGCGAATGGCCGGGTATGGGCAGAACTCAAAGGGGAAGGGTCGGGCGCGCCCGATGGGATGAAAGTTGATCAGGCGGGCAATCTCTTCAGTTGCGGGCCGGGCGGTGTCTACGTCTTTGATTCCTCAGCCAACTGCCTGGGCCTCGTCCGCCCGCCCGAAGGCTGCGCCAACTTTACGTGGGGGGACGACGACCTGCGCAGTCTCTACATCACCGCTGGCACAAGCGTCTACCGGGTGCGGGTACTCGTGCCGGGGCGGGCGCTGTTTTAGACGGCGGACGGCAGACGGCGGACCGTAGATGGCAGACGGATGTTCGTTGGCTTGCCGTCCGCTGTCCGCCGTCCGCCGTCCACTCTCAAAGGAACCCAGACTTCATGCCTTTCATCCCTGTACGCGATATCGAAATCTATTACGAACGGCGGGGCAGCGGCCCGCGCCTGCTCTACATCTCCGGCACAGGCGGCGATCTGCGGTGCAAGCCGACGATCTTTGACTCGCCCCTGGCCGCGCACTGCGACATTCTGGCCTACGACCAGCGGGGGCTGGGCCAGAGTTCCTGCCCCGACATCCCCTACACAATGGCGGATTATGCCGATGACGGGGCTGCGCTGCTGGATGCGCTGGGCTGGCAAAGCTGCGCGGTGATGGGCGTCTCCTTTGGGGGAATGGTGGCCCAGGAGTTGGCCCTGCGCCATCCGGCGCGGGTGGAACGGTTGGTGCTGGCCTGCACCAGCAGTGGCGGCGCGGGCGGCGCGTCCTATCCGCTGCATACGCTGCCACCGTTCTCTCCCGCAGAGAAAGCGCGCTGGAATATCCCTACCGCCGACACCCGGTTGGATGCGGCTTGGCAGGCGGCCCATCCTGCGGATTTTCAAGCGCTGATCGAACTCGCGGTAGAGGGAAGCAAAATCGGTGCAGACGAGCCGGGGCGTGAGATCGGCGCGCGGCGGCAATTGGAGGCCCGCGCCGGTCACGACACCTATTACCGGCTGCCCACTCTGCGCATGCCCGTCTACATCTGCGGTGGACGCTACGACGGCATCGCCACACCTGCTAATTTGGAGGCGCTACACATGCGCATCAGCGGGTCGCGGCTGGAATTCTTCGAGGGCGGCCACGGCTTTCTAATGCAGGATGCGCGGGCGTATGCGGGGATTGTGGAATTTCTGTCGGCTTGATTTTGGCGGAGAATGGGTGTATACTGGCGTACAGAGTGGCAAATGTGCTGAAAGGAGACGCCGATGGCAACTGCTGTTATGCTGGAGCCGCGAGTAACCAAATTGGAAAGCGCTATGGCCGCGGCATTCAGCGCCATTGCGGAAGCATCCACAATGGCGAAGGAAGCGTCGCGTGCAGCCGCGTCCGCATCCCGCGTTGCCGAGCAGACATCGCGCGAGATGGCCGAATTCAAAAACGAGATGGCCGAGTTCAAGAACGAAATGCGCGCCTTCAAAGAGGAAAGTCGGATTGATCGGGAGCAATCCCGCAAGGAACTGCGCGAGATGAACCGGCAGTGGGGCGCGCTGGCCAACAAAATGGGCACAATGGCCGAGGATCTGGTGGCCCCCAGCATTCCTCGCATTTTGCGCACAGTGCTGGGTTGCCCCGGCGATAGAATCGAGGAGATGGCTGTGCGCGTGCGTCGCCGTTCCCAATTGGACCGGACGCGCAGTCGTGAATTTGATGTCATCACCGCCTGCGGTGACTGGTTTCTTATCAACGAGACAAAAAGCACACTGGCCCCCGAGGATGTGAGCGATTTTGTGGAAGTTCTCTCCAGCGTGCGTGAGTTCTTCCCGGAGCAGGCCCATCGCCAGATTGTCGGTGTGATTGCTTCCCTGTACGTAGACGAGTCGTTGGCCCGCCACGCCGAACGCAACGGCCTGATTGTCCTCAGCTTTGGCGACGACGGTATGGACCTCCGCAACACAGAGGGATTTTTTCCCCGGCTGTTCTAAACCTTACCCCTTCAACCGCGCCATCTCCCCATCCCACAGCGGCTCGTCGCGCACTGTCACCGCGAAGCGCTGGCCCAGAAATTCCACTGCCAACTGCGTGCCCGGCGCGGCCTGTTCGATGGGCAGGTAGCCATAAGCGATCTGCTGGCCGATGCTGTAGCCGTAGTTGCTGGTGGTGATGTAGCCCACGCATTCCTCCCCGGCCAGAATCGGTTCGTAGCCCAGAGCGACACCCGCCGGATCGTCAAAGGTCAGGCAGCAGAGCTTCTTCTTCAACGGCTTTTTCTTTAGCTCCACACAGGCCGCTTTGCCGATGAAATCCGGCTTGGAGAGACGAACCGTCCAGCCCAGACCGGCTTCGTAGGCGTTGTACTCCGTATGCACGTCGCCGCCCCACAGCCGGTAGCCCTTCTCTAGCCGCAGGGAATCGAACGCGCCTATCCCCGCCGCGGCCATCTCGAACTCCCGCCCGGCCTCCCACAGACGATCCCAGACAGGCAGACTGCTCTCCGTGGGGATGTGCAGTTCCCAGCCCAACTCACCGGCGTAGGAGATGCGCAGGGCCAGCACGCGCGCCGAACCGATTTCGATCCACTGGGCGCTGAAGTAGGGGAAGGCTTCGTTGCTCACATCCGCATTCGTCGCCTTTTCCAGCACACGCCGGGCGTTGGGCCCCCACAGCCCCAGTGCAGACCAGGCCGCTGAGACATCCGCAATCACCACCGTACCGGGAGCGTCAGCGACCCGGCCCACCCAATCCAAGTCCTGGGGCAGGGTTCCCTCGCCCACAAACATCCAGAAGCGGTCATCGGCCAGCCGGGTGACGGTCAAATCCCGACGCACGCCGCCTGTGGGGGTCAGCCAACTGGTGTAGATGACGCTGCCCGCGGGCTTGTTGCACTGGTTGCTGCACAGATAGTTGACAAAGCCACACGCGCCCGACCCGCTGACTTCGATGATTGACAGACCGCTCAGGTCGAAAAGGGCCACGTTTTCGCGCGTCGCCAGATGTTCCGCGCCCTGAATGCGTGACCACCACTCCGCGGCCCAACCCGTGCGCCAGGGAATGCGTTCGTCGTACTGCTCCAGCAGGCGGCTGTTGGACTCGAACCAGTTGGGCAGTTCCATCCCGGCAAAGGCGGTGAAGGAAGCCTCCAGTTCTTGCAGGCGGGGGTGGAAGGGGGTCAGACGCACGTTGCGCGGTTCGGTGATGGGCTGGGCCGGGTGGATGATGTCGTAGACCTCGCGGTAGTTTTTCTTCGTCACCACTTCTGTAAAGCTGGCAGTGGTCTGGTGGGGCTGGAAGCGCTGGATGTGACACTGGCGCATATCCCACTCGGCCTGGCCGTGGGTCATCCATTCGGCCACGCTCTTGCCCACCCCGCCCGAATGGGTAATCCACGAGGCCACCGCCGTCCACAGCCCGCGGATGTGGGATTCGCCGATAATCGGATAGCCATCCACGGAAAAGGCGAACATCCCGTTGAAGGCGCGCTGGAATTTGGCCCCCTGCAAAATCGGAACGATTCGCTGCGCCTGCGCCCACGCCGAGCTGAAATCCTCCGGCGTAAAGTCGTGCATCGCCGTCTTGCCAATCTGCCGCGGCTGGATCGCCCGCGGCTTGTGCCAATAGGAGCCGATGCCGAAACTGTCCCAGTGGTGGCGGTAGTACATCGCCGAGTCCAACTCGCGCAGCGTCGGCCAGGTCATTTCGTGATTTTTGTTGCCCCGGTCAAAGTGGGACAACGCAGCCAGGGGTTCGGTGACGACGTACTGGTGTTCAAAGGCGAGCAGCGGCAGACGCACGCCCAGTTTGTCGCCCAGCAGCGGCCCCCAAATGTTTGTGCAGAGCAGCACCTGCTCGCAGTCGATGCGGGGCAAGTCCGGGTTGTTGGTGAGGACGGCGCGTACCTGACCGTTGACCACTTCGATATCGGTAACGCCCGTATTGGCGATGAAGCGCGCCCCACCCGTGGCTTCGGCGTCGCGCGCCAGGGCTGCGGTTACGTGGGAGCCGGCCACAATCGCGCCTTTGGGCACAAAGAGGCTGCCCACCAGCGCGTCCGGGTTGACAAAAGGCGCTTTGGCCTGGGTTTCGGCTGGCGTCAACAGATGCGATTCGGCGTGGAAGGATTTGGCTTCGCCGTGCAGTCGCTTCAAATCCTGCCAGCGTTCGGCGGAAATGGCGACTTCCAGCCCGCCCACGGCGTTGTAAGTGTTGCGATCCTCCCGGTAGGGCTTCAGGCTGCCGAAGAGGTCGGAGGAGTAGAGCGCCATCTGCGTCAGCAATTTGGAATGGCTGAGCGCGACAACGCCGCCGGGTGCGTGGGAGGTGGAGCCGTCGTTCTCGAAGAGATCGCCCTTGTCCAGGACGAGAATATCGCGCCAGCCCAGTTGGGTCAGGTGATAGGCCGCGCTGGCCCCCACAATGCCTGCGCCGACGATGACAAGACGTGCGTGTGTTTGCATAAAATTACTCCAGAAAGAATAGAACGCGGATCACGCTGAAAGGGCGGATAAAAGCGGATGAAAAAGAAGGACAAAAGAAGGACGCTGATTTGCACGGATGGGATGGATTTACACGGATTCTTTTTGTAGAACGGCTTTTCCATTTTACAACAACCCCAACTCTTTGGCACGCAGCGCGGCTTGGGTGCGGTCGCGCACGCTGAGTTTCTGCATAGCCGACGAAACGTAATTCTTCACCGTACCCTCGGCCAGGAAAAGCTGCCCGGCGATCTCCCGGTTGGAAAGTCCGTGGGCAAGCAGACGCAGCACGTCGATCTCCCGCTCGGAAAGCGGCTCGATGAGCTTCTCCGCTGTCTGCGGCGAGGGGTGGCTGGTGCGGGCGAATTCCGCCATCACTTTGCGCGCCACGGATGGCTCGATCAGCGCGCCCCCCGCGGCCACTGTGCGGATGGCGTCGGCCAGTTCTGCGCCAGAGAGGGCTTTGAGCAGATAGCCCAGCGCACCGGCACGAATGCCCTCGAAAACGTACTCGTCGTCGTCAAAGGTGGTCAAAATGATGACTTTGGCCTGCGGGTGGGAGATGAGCAACTGACGGGTGGCGGCTACGCCGTCCATCTCCGGCATCTTCACATCCATCAGCACCACATCCGGGCGCAACGCGGCGTACTGGGCCAATGCCTCCAGGCCATTGACCGCCTCGCCCGCCACCTTCAGGTCTGGCTCCAATTCGAGCAGAATACGCATCCCCTCGCGCAGCAGCCGCTGATCGTCCACCAGCAGCAGACGGATCGGGTTGTTTTCAGCCATTGCTTTCTTCCTTTGCCAGGGGAATCGTCAGCGCGAGACGCACGCCGCCCCGGGGGCTGGCGTCGATTGTCAACGAACCGCCCAACTGTTGCGCCCGTTCCTGCATCCCGCGCAGACCAATGCCCGGCGTGAATTCTGCGGCCTGCATCCCCACGCCGTCGTCTTCCACACAGAGGGTTACCGCGCTGGAGTTCTGTTCAACCGCCAGCCAGACGGTTTGGGCCGCGGCGTGGCGCTGGCTGTTGGTTAGCGCTTCCTGCGCGGTCCGGTAGAGGGTCATCCGCCGCGCCTCGTCCAGTGCGATCAGATTGTTTGGAAGCGAAAGATGGACAATGAGTCCGGTGGCTTGGGTAAATTCGGCCACGAGGGTTTGCAGGGATTTGGTCAAGGATGTGCCGCTCATCCCAGAATCACGCAGGGAGGCGAGAGTGGCGCGCAACTCAGCCAGCCCCTCCACCAGTTGCTCGCGCACAGTCTGGATCATCTGCCCGGCGCGCAGGCTGTCCCGTTCCAACAGCCGTCCCGCCCCCTCCAACTGAACAATCGAGACGGTCAGCCGGTGGCCCAGCGTATCGTGCATCTCCCGCGCAAGACGGTTGCGCTCCTCGGCCACGGCCAGGTTTTCGGCCTGTTCGGCGTAGCGTTGTAGACGGGTGTGCGCGTCGGTCAATTCAGAGAGAATACGCTGGCTTTCGTCCCTGGCCTGTTGCGCCCGCACCAACGCATTGCCAAAGACGCCAAAGAAGAAGAAGCCAGCGCCGTTGATCAGCGAGGTGACGAGGTCTTCGTAGGGCTGAAAATCGTGGTAGAAGTTGACCAGCGCGGTGATCAGGGTATACAACAGCACCCAGCGTAGCCCAATGCGCAAGGGGAGCAGCATGAGAGTTTGCACACTGAGGACATAAAAAAGAAAAATGAAGATCGCAGAATAACTCAGCGCAAAGACGAGAATAATCAGTTGTGTGCCCAGATAGAGATAGGCCTGGGCTTGCGGGCTGCCCAAAGCTGGCTGGCGCATCAGCATTGCCATGAAGCCAAGCATCAGCGCCACCTGGGGGCCAGAGACAGCCCACCCCCGCCAGTTCAACAGCACAACGAGGGTGATGATTGCCACCATCAGCAGGCCAGAGAAATTGAAGAAGAAATCCTCGCGTTTGACGGAAAGTTTTGCTTGCATAGCTCTATATTAAGGGGTTTGCAGCGTATATGCAAGTGGGTGGAACCAATCAACCGATCAACCATTCAGCGTTGGTTGATCGGTTGATTCGGCTTTATCCAACTTCTGCAAGCGCAGAAGCGGTCTGCGCAAGCCGTCTGTTCTCGAACTTCTGCCGGTAGTGGCGAACAGAGCGGGCGATAAGCGGTGTACCGATGAGGGCGGGCAATACCCAGGGCAGCCAGGCCACTTCGTCAGGCATCAAGCGGGTGACATTTTGGACGGTAAAGGCGGTAACAGCCGCAATGTACGAACCGCTCATGCGTTGGATGTGATAGTACCACCACCAGTTGCGGTCGGTGGAGGGCTGCAAAAAAGTGCGCATATCCCCAATGGCATCCCCACAGAGGCTGACACCAAAGCCTACACCGATCAACCCAAAGACAGGCGGAATCTGTGTGACGAGCAGCCCAATGGCGGTCAGACCGCCCCAAAGTAGAAAGACCAGCCCAGCCACTGCTGCAATCCCCGCGCCCAGCCAATCCAACCAGATTGGCCCCTCACCCCGCTCCGGTCGCTTGCGATAGAGCGCCCGGTAGCCGGTAAACGCGCCGTAGAAGCTGAGGATGGAAATCATAAAGAGAAAGAAGTTGGGACGAAAATAGACCAGGGCCAGAGCTGTGACAAAGATGGCAAACATCGCCCAAAAATAGATTTTGCCCCAGCGCCTATGCTGGTTGCCGCCTTTTTGGGTCATCATCGCCAGCGGGGCCATCACCAGCGCGGTGAAGCCCGCTGCCACGTGGCTGACAACGGACGCGGTTTCGAGAAAGTTGGCTGTCAAAAAATCCATCGGTCTGCTCCTCTGTATTCGGGATTGGCGAAGTGGCGACTGGCAACTGGCGATGATCCTGCCTGAATTTTCGGGTTGCCGGTCACCAGTTGCTCATCGCCAATCTACCAGATGGCTCGTCACATGACAGAGTGTCGGCGGTCACCGGTTGGTCATATGCTCTTTGTAAAGAGCGAAATCTGGGCTTGACATTTATTCGTGTCTATTGTACACTATTTACGTTAGTGTTGTATTTACACGAATTGTTCTTCAGGAGGATGCTGAAATGGATGCTCTGCTGCTCATCGGTATCGCTCTGCTCGCCCTGGCGGCCATCGGCTATTTGGTGACACAACTGATCCGTTTGCGTCTGGAGGTATGGGCCAATCAACGGGTGATTGCGGCGCTGGAAGAGGCCGGCCACAAACCAGCCGCCAAGAAGTCCCGTCTGCCCGAAATGTTGGCCGCCGCGCTCCTGCTCCTCCTCTTTTTCCAAATTCTATCGATCTTTCTAAACCCCCTATAGTGTCCGTATCAGCCGTTTTATGCTGGGGATTCCGTAGGGGCGCTGCTTGCTACGCCCGCTGTGCATCGGGCGCAGCAAGCAGCG
>CAMDEX010000245.1 GCA_945897075.1 Litorilinea aerophila | reverse complement strand
CCGTAGGTTGGGTTGTCGCCGGCGACAACCCAACAAGAAGTCGCGTGCCCGTTGGGTTCTCCCGGCGCACGCTATACGGTAGACAAAGTTCTGCTGCCGGGAGAACCCAACCTACGGAAAGGATCAAATATGTCCACACCCATTGCTTCTCACGCCGTCAACTATCCTCTGGCCGACCACCCGGAGCGTATCAGCGCGGCCAGCGGACGCCCGCTGGCCGAAATCGACCTGGCCGCGGCCATCTCCGGCGATCTTTCTAGCGGGGATTTGCAGATCAGCGGCGAGACCCTGCGCGCCCAGGCCCAGATCGCCCGCAACAGCGGCTACGCGCAACTGGCGCAGAATCTGGAGCGGGCCGCAGAGTTGACCGCCGTGCCTAACGAAGAACTTCTGCAGATGTACGGGATGCTGCGCCCGGAACGCTCCACGTACGCCGAACTGACGGCGTTGGCCGACCGGTTGGAAAACGAATTCGCCGCAGCGGTCAACGCCGCCTTTGTGCGCGAGGCCGCGCAGGTCTATCAGGAGCGCAAACTGCTGCGGCGCGGGGCGTAGCTGCCAGCCGAACCCCGACCGTCAGGGAGGCTCGCGGACGCACAATCCAACCAACGGACGCTACGGCGTCTATTCCCAGAGGAGAAATCCATGCAACTCAACGAACTTCCTATGCGTGTCGCGGCCGGTCAATTTTCTGATCTGACCGACGAGATCATCACTTTTATCCGACAGGTGGGGCTGCAAGATGTGCAGTTCAATATGTACGGCAGTACCCAGCGCCACTGGGGGTATACTGATCCGCCCCTGCCGGGTGATGCGCGGTGGGAATACATGGACCTGTTGATGCTGCGTACCCGCTGTGAGGATGCGGGTCTGCGCCTGAATGCGATCGAGAACACGCCGACGGAATTCTACGGCAAGGCGATGCTCGGTCTGCCCGGCCGCGACGAGCAGATCGAGAATATGCAGTACACGATCCGCAACATCGGGCGGGCGGGTATCCCGATCTTCGGCTATCACTTCATGCCCAGCCGCGTCTGGCGCACCTCCAGCACAACGCCCGCACGCGGCGGCGCAGAGGTGACCTCCTTTGACATGGAGTTGGTCAAGAATGCGCCGCTGACGCATGGCCGCGTCTTTGGCGCGGACGAGATATGGGCCAATTACGAATACTACATCAAAGCCATCCTCCCGGTGGCGGAGGAAGAAGGCGTACTTCTGGCGCTGCACCCCGACGACCCGCCCGTGCCAACGCTGGGCGGTGTGGCGCGCATTATGAGCAGTTTTGAGGGCTTTCAGCGGGCCATGCAGATCGGCGACAGCCCGAACCACGGGCTGAATTTCTGCGTCGGCACCTGGTCGGAGATGGGGCCGGAGATCGTGCCGCAGGCGATCCGCCATTTCGCGGCGCAGGGCAAAATCTTCTACGTCCATTTCCGCGATGTGCTGGGCACAGTGCCCAAGTTCCGCGAGGCATTTGTGGACGAGGGCAACCTCGATATGTTCGAGATCATGAAATTGCTGCGCGATGTGGGCTTCACAGGCTTTATGCTGGACGACCACGTACCGCATATGGTCAACGACAGCGGTTGGGCAAGCCGCAGCCGCGCCTATGCCATCGGGCAGATGAATGCGATGCTGCGGATACTGAACCGGGTATAGTGAGCAGTGTGCAGTGTGTCGCGGTTACTGATGACTGATAACTGACAAAAATGGGACGTTTTCGGACAGAGCAGCTAACCGTCTTTTCCCTTTCGCCAGCCTCTCCACACAGCGCCCCGTTTGGGTTCCAGCAGAAAGACGAGCAGAAAGACGGCTGTCGCCACCAGCACCATCGCCGGGCCGGAAGCGATGTTGTAATAGAAGCTGAGGTAGAGACCGCTGAGATTGGAGAACGCGCCGATCAGCGCGGAGACGAGCATCATCGGCGGCAGCCGTCTGGTGAGCAGCGAGGCGGTCGTGGCGGGGGTGATGAGCATCGCCAGCATCAACGCCACGCCCACCGTCTGGAGCGAGACGACGATTGTCACGGCGATGAGGATCAATTGTAAATAACGCAGCAGTGTGCGCGGTAGACGCAGAACGACAGCCAGCGTCGGGTCGAAGGCCAGGACGAGAAACTCTTTGTAAAGCGCCCCAATCACCCCCAACACCAGCAGCCCCAACCCGAAGATCAGCCACAAATCCCCGTCCGACACACCCAGCACATTGCCGAAAAGGATGTGGGCCAGGTCGGTGGCGTAGCTGCCCGTTGTGCTGAGCAGAGCCACGCCCAGCGCAAAGCTGCCCGCAAAGACGATGCCGATGGCCGTGTCCTCGCGAATCTCCTCCCGCTCGCTGAGCAGACCGATGCCCACTGCGGCCAGGATGCCAAAGAGCAGCGCGCCGATTGCCAGCGGCCAGCCCGCCAGAAAAGCCAGCACAATCCCCGGCAGAATGGCGTGGGAGAGCGCATCGCCAAAGAAGGCCATCCCCTGCAAAATCACATACGTTCCCAGCACCGAACAGACCACCCCCACCATCAGGCTGGCCAAGAGCGCCCGCGCCATAAAGGGATAGTCCAGAGGGGCGAGAAACCAATCCAAGAGGGCCATAGACGCTACCCCACCAACTCCACCCCCTCCCCCATCTCGGCGTCGCTGCAACACTCGTCGGCCAGGGCGACAGTGGCATCCGCGGTGGGGAGGATGTGCAGATGGCTGCCGTAGGCCCGGCTGAGCATCTGGCTGGTCATCAGTTGGCTGGGCGGGCCGTCGGCGATCAGACGGCGGTTGAGCAAAAGGATGCGGTCGTACATCTGGGCGGCCTGGCCCAGGTCGTGCGTGGCGACGAGGATGCCGATCCCCCGTCTACGCAGCCCGTCCAAAATTTCCAAGACTGCCTGCTGGCTGGGTGTGTCCAGCCCGGTGAGGGGTTCGTCCAGAAGCAGAACTTCGGCTTCCTGGGCCAGGGCACGGGCCAGGAAGACCCGCTGCTGTTGGCCGCCGGAGAGTTCGCCGATCTGCCGCTGGGCCAAATCATCGGCCTGGGTTTCGGCCAGCGCCTGCTCCACCATCTGCCGGTCACGGCGTCCGGGCTGGCGCAGAAGACCGATGCGGGCTGTACGCCCCATCATTACCACATCCCAGACAGTGGCGGGAAAGCGCCAGTCAATTTTGTTGCGTTGGGGCACATAGCCGATGCACGTATGCTCGGCGGGGCCGCTGCCGTAGATGCGCACTTTGCCCGCCGACGGTTTGACCGTACCCACGATGACGTTAAAAAGGGTACTTTTGCCCGCACCGTTCGGACCCACCACCGCCACCCGTTCCCCCCGGCATAGCTGAAAAGAGACATTTTCCAGCGCGATCTGGCCGGCATAGGCCACGCTCACCCGCTCCAGTTCGATGGTGGGGGCGTTGTGCCTGTGTTCGGGTGGGCGGCGGAAAAAGGTGGGCATACGGTTGAGCCAGGGATTGAAACAGAAAAATTGACAAAGAGGGATAAAAACAAAGACAACTGAGAACTGCTCTCAGTTGTCTTTGTAGTCTAGCGCTGGTCATATCCGGTGTCAATTTGTTGACAGGCTGTCACCCGTCACTCAATGTCATTCAGTTAAGAGCAGCCGTCCGCCGTCCTCCTACTCATAGCGCAGCGCCTCCGCTGGGTAGACCCGACTCGCCTGCCACGCGGGCAGAATCGTCGTAATCAGAGAGAATATCCAGGCGGCCAGCAACATCCCGCCAATGTTCAGCCAGGGAATAGGAAAGCTCTGATTGGTGGCTAATGTGTAGAATTGTCCGATCATTTTGTCGGCCAGGGACAGCCCAGTGGCTGCGCCGATCAGAATGCCGGAGAGGGCGATAAAACTGGATTCCAGAATGAAGGCCAGGGAGACCATCCCCTTCTGGTAGCCGATGGCGCGCAACATCCCCACCTGCTGGCGACGCTCCACTACGGCCCGGCTGCTGATCACACCCAACCCGGCGATACCCACCAGCAGCCCCAACGCCAGAAAGCCCTGGAAGAGCTGCAAAATGCCGCGCAGCACCGCCTGCCCCGCGGCAAACTGCTCCGCCATCAGCGTCGCATTGAGACCGCTGCTCAGCATCGAACGTTCCAGCGCCTGGGCCGCGGCCACCTGATCCACGCCCTCCACCAGCTTGACGTAGAAACTTTCCGGGCGCACGGGTTCGCTGTTGAGCGCATCCAACACGGCCCGGTTCATCTGCACACTGCCCTCAGCCAGCGTCTCGTCCGAATCCAGCACGCCGATAATCTGCACTGTGCGCGTTACCTGCGCATCCCCTTCCCCAAAGCGCACTTCCATCGAGACAGGCGGCAATTCGCCCCCTTCTGCCCAAGCGAAGCCGCCTAGCGTAAAGAAGCCGCGCCGCCCGTCGCGGCCCATCTCCTCCTCGTCTGGCCCGCCGCCGAAGCCCCGCGGCCGCTCTTCCACCCGGAATGCCGCAATGACCGCCACGTCGTCGCGTTCGGCCAACGCTTTCCAGACCGCGGCGTCGTCGGCATAGCCCGCGGCGCGCATTGTGAAGGGGTAGACGGTGGCCGCCTGTGTGGCATAGCCAGCGTCTATGCCGGTCAGCCCCACGCTATCCCAGCCCGATGTGCTGGGTGCCCTCTGCCGCGCCTCGGCGTCCAGGCGGGAGACCGAACCCATCACCGCCACAGCAGCGGTGGGGAAGTCGGGCCGGGTGGCGGCTTCGGCGGCCAGGTCGGTGGCCGGATCGAAGAAGCTGAGGATACCGCTGGATAGCTTCACATCGAAGCCCGCGGTGGCCTCGTCGCTGGGGGTGGCGATGGTCTGCGTGGCGTTGATGACGACGCTCATAATTGTCACTGTTGTAATCACCATCGCAAAGAGCAGCATTGTCGTGCCTGTGCGGAAACGGGCACTGAGCGGGTAGGCGATGGCTGTCTTTAGCACCGGGGCCAGGACGCCGATGCCGCCGAAGAGCCGCGTCACCAGCCCGGCGATGGTGTCGGCGTTGAACATCACCAGCAAAATCGCGCCGGCGATGATCAGCGGGCCGCTGACCACAAACGAGGCCAGCAGCCAGGCCGGGTTCTGGCTAAAGAGCGCGCTCTCCAGCCCGGTAATCGTTGTCCAGGGCACGGCCCACAACGCCAACAGTCCCAAGCCGATGACTGTATAGATGATTCGCTCGCGCATCGCCACGCGCAGACGGCTGCGCTGCAAGAGCCACCCCGCGCTCAGCCCCGCCCCAAAGAGCAGAAATGTGCTGGCGATGAGGGTCAGCGTCTGTCCCTGCGCCTGGGCCAGCCAGAGCAGATAGCCGCCCGCCGCCAGCAGCAGAGGACCGACCGCAGCCCGCCAGATTTTGCCAGCCGTCGAGAGACGGGTGACGCCGTTCTGGTCGGGCAGGTCGCGAATGGCAGCCACGATATTCAGACGGCTTACCTGCCAGGAGGCTATCGTGACGACGACGAAAGTGAGGATGACGCCGACGCAGTAGGCGATGATCAGCGATGTGGGCGCCACCGACCAGACCAACTCGAAGGGGATGGCCCCACTGGTCACCTGCTGGGTCAGGTTGCCAAAGACGCCGCGGATGAAGCCGATCATCGCGTAGGAGACGAGCAGCCCCAGCCCCAACCCCAGCAGGGCCGCGGCCAGATCGTAGACCAGCCCTTCGGTGACGAACATCTGCACCAGATGGCCGCGCTGCATGCCCACGGCGCGGGCAATCCCCATCTCGGCCCGGCGCTCGGCGGCCATCATCACAAAAATCAGGAAAATGAGCAGCACACCGGCCAGGATGGAAAAAGCGCCAAAGATGGAGAAGATGGAGCCGAAGGCGATCCCCGCGATGTCGGCGGCGTTGACGACGAACTGTTTGCTCAGGGGCGAGAGCACCTCGAAATCGTCCAGATTCTCGAAGGCGGCGGTCAGGTCGGTCGTGCTGCTGCCGGGCAGGGGCAGATTGAGCAGCCATTCGCGCACGGCGGTGTTGCCCAGCGCAGCGCGGAAGGCGGCTTCGTCCACGGGGTTGGCCGCGTCCACCGCCACCGCCAGGGATTGTACCAGCCGTTGAAAGCCTGTGACGCCAAACATCTGCTCAAGGAAGTCGGTTTTGAAGAGCGGTGAGTTGTCGGGCAGATCAAACTCTGGGTTCTGGGCGGTGGGTGCGCTGCTCTGGATGAGCGCAGCCACCGCGTCGCCGCGCAGAATCTGGATAGCCGCGGTCAGACCGGCATCGTTGAGAGCCAGCCCGCGCAGCGCTTCGTTCACAGCGTCGGTCTGCGCCATCCCCGTCAACTCATCGCCCTGGTTGGAGATGAGGATGCTGTTGACCCGCCCGGACATAAAAAACAGCTTCTGGGCCTCGGCCACATCCAGCATCACCACCGGCGTCAACGCACCCATCGGGCCAGATTCCTCCACAATCGCGCGCACCCGGTAGGGCACGGGGATGGGGCCGACGAAAATTTCCAGCAGGTCGCCGGGGCGGGCGTTGAGTTGTTGCGCGCCCAGTTGGTTGAGATAGACATCGCCCTGGCGCAGTTGCAGCCCGTATTGGCTGAGGGTGCGGTCAATATCGCGGCCCAGCGTGTTGAGATTGATCGAACTGAGCAAGGCGGTGGTGGTGGAGAGGGGATTGCTGATGTCCAGCCCCAGCGCTTGCAGCGTGGGCAGCGTCACCGGTGCGTCCGGGTCAACACCCAATTGGGCCAATTGCTCATCGCTCAGCCCCAATCCTTCCAGGCTGAGGGTTGTGATGCCCTGGTTGTCCAGCAAAGACGTGTCAATGCCCAGACCGCGCAGGGTTGCCACGTCCAGGCTGAGGCTGCGCAGGGTTGTGCTGAGTGGCTGGTTGGTGGTGAGCAGTGCGCCCAGCGCAGCGATGGCCGCGCCAGCCTCCACGACGCCCACATCTTGCACGCCAAAGCTGGCCGCGGTGTCGCCAATGAGCGTTTGCGTCCCGGCAAAGAGATTGGCCGCGCCGACAAAGATATTGCCGACGCCGGGCTGCAAATCCGCCATACGCACAGAGAGGCCGTCGCTGTCGTGCAGGCCGAACTCTTGTGTGTAGTTTTCGTCCACCGCGAAGACAAAGCCCAGCGGCTCGCCCTGGCCGGTGTTGACATTGCGCACAATTGTGGGGAAGATGATCGAAGCGGCCACGCCATCCACCAGCGGCTCGTCCGCCACCTGGCCGCGCAGTTCATCGTAGCGGCTCTGGTCAATGCCGGGCAGTCCGTTTTCAAAGAGGGTGAGGATGCTCGCCAGGTCGCCGGCGGCCAGATCGTTGAGAAGCTGCGCCTCTGCGCTGTCACCGACCACCGCGCCCTCATCGGCCAGGGCGATCAGATCACCCAGAAAGGCCGGAGAAACCACCTGGTCAATCGTGCCGTAGGCGTTGACCGCGTGGCGCTGGACGGAGTGGTTGAGGGTGTCGCCCAGGCTGAGCGCGCTGACAATAATCAGTGTGCTGAGGGTCAGGCCGACAACAATCAACACAGATTGGGCCGGGCGGCGGGGGATGTTGCGCAGCCCCAGTTTGGCGATAATCGGCTGGCGCAGACCAATCAGCGCCACGCCCAGGAGGATCAGTCCCAGGGCGATGGCGAGGGCGGTGGCGGTGGTGGAGAGGATATTCATAAATTGACGCTTTCGTGTTGCGTATTACGTATTTCGTAAGTAGTGACGACCCGGCGCTGATGGATCAGTGAGCGCTGATTGAGTAGCCGAGTCTTCGAGGCGTATCGAAATCAAGCGAACGGGTGGGACACATAAACTCGTTGACCCGCTTGGTTTCGATACGGCGGGAAACAGCACCCGCCTACTCAACCGGCGCTAGTCCTGCCGTCGCTTCCGTTTGCTTCGACTCGCCCACAATCTTCCCGTCCCGCATACGCACAATCCGGTTACAGAGCGCGCCCACCTGCTCGTCGTGGGTGACGATGACAAATGTGCGCCCCTGCTCTTTGTTCAGCCGCTGCATCAGGGCCAGAATTTCGTCGGAGGTCACGGCGTCCAAATTGCCAGTGGGTTCGTCGGCCCAGACCAGCGCCGGGTCGTTGACGAGGGCGCGGGCAATCGTCACCCGTTGGCGCTGGCCGCCGGATAGCTCGGCGGGGCGGTGGTGGGCGCGGTCGGCCAACCCCACTGACGCCAGCGCGTCTGCGGCCCGGCGGCGGGCATCGCTCTGGCTGACACTGCTGACCAGCAGCGGCAGCTCGACATTTTCCTGGGCGGTGATGACGGGCAACAGATTGTAGGTCTGGAAGACGAAACCCATACGCTCGGCGCGCCAGGTGGTGCGCTTGCGGTCGCTCATTTTGGCGAGGGATGCGCCCTCAATCAGCACTTCGCCCTCGTCGAAATAGTCCAGACCGGAGAGGCAATTGAGAAGTGTCGTCTTGCCACAGCCCGACGGCCCCATAATCGCCACCATCTCGCCGGGCTGGATGGTCAAGTCTACCCCGCGCAGGGCGTGGACTTCGATGGCGCCGGTGTGGAAAGTTTTGTGGACGTTGCGGGCCTGGATGATTGGGTCGGACATAAGAGAGTCTCCGTATTGCGTGATGCGTGAAACGTGTTTCGTATCAAAGTCCCCGGCACTTTCTGAAGTGCCGGGGACTTTGGCCTGATGCACTACGCAGAGAAGAGGAATCGGTTGCAAAGAAACAGGCAGGCCCGTCACGGACCTGCCTGTTTCTTGGTCTTGCAGCCTGTAGTGGGTGATGCGTGTACGAATATCACTACCAGTTCACGCACTACGCACTACGCATATCGTTACAAATTCGGGTTGGCTGCTGCGTCGGCGGGGGCATTGTTCTGTCCACCCCGGGGGCCGCGCTGTCCGTCAAAGTTCGGGCGTCCGCCGTCCCGCTCGCCACGGGGTCCGTGTCCGCCTGGGCCGCCCCGTCCGCCGCGTCCGCCAAAGTCCGGGTGTTCGCCGTTCTCGATGGCGGTCTGGATTTCGGCCAATTTGACGTCGGCCTCGGCCTGGGTCAGCTTGCCGTCGGTCACGGCTTGGGCAAGGCGCTCTTTGGCCTGGGCCAGATGTTCGGCCTGCTGCGCTGCTTTGAAGGCTTCCAAATCCATGCCTTTCTCAGCCGCGATCTCCTCGACGGTCTGGCCGTTCTGGATAGCGGTGCGCAGCTCTGTCTGCGTCATACCCAACGCTTCGGCCAGGTCGGCGTCGCGTTCGCCACGGGGTCCGTGACCGCCAGGGCCAAAACCGCGCATCCCCGGAAAGTCGCCGTTCTCGATGGCGGTCTGGATTTCAGCCAATTTGGTGTCGGCCTCGGCCTGGGTCAGTTTGCCGTCGGTGACAGCCTGGGCCAGGCGCTCTTTGGCCTGGGCCAGGGCAAAGGCTTGCAGGTCCACACCCTTCTCCGCGGCGATCTCCTCGACGGTCTGGCCGTTTTGCAGAGCCGTCTGCAACTCCTCGATGGTCATGCCCAGGGCTGCGGCCAGTTCCGCGTGGCGTTCGCCGTGCATTTCGCCCATCTCGCCGTGTCCACCCCGTCCACCGGGAGCGCCGCGCTCGAGGCCGTTCTGAAAGCCCTGCTGGATGCGCTCCAAGATTGGTCTGCTGCTGGTGGAGGTGTCGGGGGTCTGGGCGAAGCTGATGGCGCTGAAGGTAAGCAGACCCACCAGAGCCGCACCGACGATCATTCCCAACTTCTTTGTTTGCGTCTTCATTCTGTTTCTCCTAACTCGCTTGGATTTGAGCCGTTCACGTTGTGTACTGTACCGGTACTTCACAGCGGGCTGCTGGTCGCTGCCGTTTGTACGCTGTGATGGCTCTATTTTATGCGGGCGGTGTTAGGAGCGTATGAGGGGATTGTGGAGGGAATGTGAAGATGTGGCAGGGGGCAGGTGGAAAGTGGCAGGGGGCAGGTGGAAAGTGGCAGGTGGCAGGTGGCAGGTGGCAGGTGGCAGGTGGAAAGTGGCAGGTGGTCGCCAGTCGCCAGTCGCCAGTCGCCAGTCGCCAGTCGCCA
>CAMDEX010000244.1 GCA_945897075.1 Litorilinea aerophila | reverse complement strand
GCAGCCACGCTTTTCGCTAATCTATCCGGATCAATTTGCCCGAACGGGCATCTGCTGTCTGATTTCCACGCGGGTCTGTTCAAATGTTTGGCGCAGCATCAGATCGGACGTTTTTTCCGCCGCCACTGTGCGTTGCGCGCAGGAGATGCAGCCCAACGAAGCCTTGTAACTGCTCTGGTCGCAGTTGAGACAGTCGCACAAACGAATCATCATCAACGAAAAGGCCAGGGTATCCTCGCGGCCGTCCTGCTGGCTGGCGACGTGGCAGACCAGATCACGCCAGACCTCACCCCTTTCCCGGCGCAACGGCGAGATGGCGCGATAGGGGAAGAGAATCTCACTTTCCGGGTACATAGAAGCTCCTCGATAAAAGCGTATGAGTTCAAAAATGGGGTATTTTTTTACAGTAATAAGTTGCAGAGCAGTAAAAGAGCGGGCCGCGGGGAACCAAATGATGCGTATAGCCATCCTACCACATAGACAAAAGGGCTGTCAAAATAATCGCGTGTGTTGTGTAAGATGAATTACTATCTGTCCTTTACCTGCTGGGCAGGGGCCAACCAGATGGGTGCAGGCAGAGCCACCGGTCACACCTTCCCGAAAGCTGTAAATCGAAAATTTATGTCTTGATAAATTCTTAGAGCAGAAAAAAGGCAAGGAGGATGCCAGTGACAAGCAAAGAGAGAAGCAGTAGAATGAGGGCGGGCAGCAGGACAGCCGCAACGGCGCGGGACATTTCCAATCCCGTGACCTCCCGATTGGCACGTACATAGACAGCCAACGACCAGCCACAAGCGCCCACGACAGCCAATGCTCCCAGACCGGGAATCGGCGACAGGCCCAACAGCAGGAGAGGAACCGCACCAAAGCCGGTAGCCGCATAGAAACGTTGCAGTGTGGTGTGGCCGCCCAATGACTTATTGGCGACCATCACCAGAGCGCCATAGACAATCCACAAGGTCAACCAGCCCATAGGCCAGTTCAGCCACGCGCCCAGCGCACTCAACCCGGCAGCCAACCAGTCTGGTAAGGGCTGCTCCAGCCCCGCCAGCGTCTGGTAGAGTTCGTGCAGCGCAGTTGCCTCGCTGGTCACGGGGAAGCCAAGACCCAGCCCGAACAGCATCGCTTGGGCATTGGCCGCACTCTCGATGGCCTGGGCCAGAGGCAGGACAGTGCCAGCCTGGGCCGCAACCAACCAATGGACGGCGGACGGCAATAGACCGGCGAGCAGAGCCAGCAAAACAATCATCCCCAGCGCCTGTTGCATTGTATTGCCTACATAGGCATTGGGCCTCATCTGGGCCGCGTTGCTCATCTGTTGGGGGGAAGGCAGCCACTGTCGCCACGTCATGCGCCACCTCCGGTTAGAGTCATCAGGCCAATTCCAAAGAGCGCTGTTAGCGCAAGAACAAGCCCTCCCAGAAGGAGCGGGGCCAATGCGGCCACAGCGGCCCTGCCAGTCGGCAAATCGTGGACCACCGCCAGGCCGCGATAGGCGATCAAAAGTCCCCAGCCATTGACCAATAGAAGGCTGACCGACACAAAAGGTACCAACGCAGCCACTGATAAGATACGGGGGGCCAGACTCAACGCAACCGCGCCCAGCGTCTGGCCCAGACTTCCCTTTCCACCCAGAAGGCGGGCCGCGCCGTGGCTGACGCTGGCATAGAGCAGCCACTGCCCGATCAATCCAAGCGGGGTGACAATCAGGATCAACAGACCCAGCAAACCATTTTCGTAGGCATAGAAAGGTGTGAGCCAGGGCCAAATCTGGCGTAGAAATGTTTCGGCGGCGGCTTGTTCACCAAAAAGGAGGGGGAAGCTCTGTTTCAAGCCGATCACAAGTGTCTCCCGCACCGCATCGGAGGGGGGGAGGCTGGCCCATAAGAGTAGACCACCAACGAGACGGGCGACGGCGAGCAGGAGACCCAACACAAAGACAAAAAAGAGACCCTCGATCCAGGGGTTGTCGTCGTCTACCATCTCGACAATCGGATCGGATTGCAGAGTCAGGGCCTGCCCAAGCAGTCTGGGGTATGTCTGTGGTTGCAGCATAGCACTCTCACCGGCAGAGGAGGTTGCTTTCAAGTGGTATTCAGACAAATGATAACATAATCGAAGAGGAGGTCACAATTTGCACAGGGCACGATGAACTCTTCCTCTCCCATGACAGCCGCATGGAAAGCGCGCAAAACATTCCTGTTCGGTTACGAATTGCGTTCCGCCTACCCTGTGCCCCACTTTTTGACAGACCCTCTGATTGGGGGTAGGCTGTGCTGCACAAGACTCAGTTACCCACATTGCGCATCCTCAGACAATTTTTATGCCAACCAATTTCATATTACTTCCAACTCGACCGGCTCTTTCTCGGCCCACAACCACATTGTGGAGGTGGTTGATCAGCATTCTGTTGCTGAACGCCATTGTCTTGCAGCCCCAATCCGGGCAAGCGCAGACCCCTGAGCCTACGCTGGCGCAGGCTGACGCCGCCACAGAAGTATCAGCCACTGCTCGTTTCGTTCTCCTCAACCGCACAATGAAAGTGCGCGACGCCGACAACCTGCCGTGGATTGCGCTGCGCTACGGGGTCGATCTCTCTGCGCTCCTCGCGCTGAATGGGTTGGAGACTGAAACGAGTATCATTGCCCTGGGGCAGACACTCTTGCTGCCCGCCACCAGCGACGATCTGCGCATCGCCGCGCCGAACCGAACCCACACTGTACAACCAGGCGAAAGTTTGGGGCTGATCGCCCAAGCCAACGATCTCTCTGTGCAAGAATTGCTGGCGGCCAACCGCATCAGCGACCCCAATACAATCCAGCCGGGGCAGAAAGTTGTAATCCCTAGAGCAGTAAAGGCGGGCAAAGCCGTGTCCGTCGGCCCCGCTCGCTCTGGCTTCTACTATCACAACGTCCGGCCCGGCGACACAATGTCCCAATTGTCCCAGGAGTACGCGACGACTCCCCAGGCCATCGTGCGTTACAACAGCCTCCCCGACGAACAAACCATCTATTCCGGCCTAGAGGTTCGCATCCCCTATGGCCCGCCGGTAGTGAAACGCCGTCTGCCACCAACCCCACAAAGCGCGACCGAACTTATCATCAGCATCACCCGCCAACACTGTTGGGTGATGCAAAACGCGACAATCCTCTACTCCTGGCGCTGCAGTACAGGTCAGGGCCAGTGGGCGACGCGGGTTGGCACATTCCCGATCAAGACCAAACTGGAAATGGCCGAAAGCAGTGCCTACCGGCTGGACATGCCCTTCTGGTTGGGGCTGTACGACGTGGGCAACTATGAGAATGGCATCCACGGCCTGCCTGTGGAATGGAGTACGGGTGAAAAGCTGTGGGACACGCTTGTGGGTCAGCCCGCCACCTTTGGCTGCGCAATGCTGCTGGACGAGGATGCCGCCACCCTCTTCGCCCTCGCCTATTTGGGAATGCCCGTACATATCGTTGATTGAGTAGCCATAACGCAGATACACGCAGATTTTTTCCTCAAATCCCTGCAAACTCGCGCTTGACAATAGAACAAATGTTCTGTATAGTGAAACCATCAGCAAAAAGGCTGATGTGTTCGCCTCCATAGAGCAGGTCCACCACGCGCCTTCACGAATCAACCGAGCCTTTACACCCTTCCTGGTCTATGCCGCGCTCCCGCTGGGACGCGTCTACAGAGGCCGGGCTTTTTGATTTTTCGGGAGGTCGCAATGGGACGGCGTCAGACACTCAATATGCAGGCGGATCGCATCGAACAACTGCTTGCCCACCACAAAATTCCTGGTCGGGTCAACGGCGGCACCGTCACACCCCGTTTTGTCCAGTTCAAACTGGCAACCGAATTGGGCACAAAAGTCTCCAAAGTTTCGGCGCTGGCTGAAGAGATCGCAATGGCTCTGGGCACGCGCGAGGCGCGTATCTACCGGGAGGGGGGCGAAATCAATGTGGAGATTCCGCGCGACAACCCGGAGCCGGTACGTCTCTTGCCGCTCTGCAAACGGCTGACGGTTGTGCCGCCCGCCGCGGCCGTTTTGGGCATGGACGAGCAGGGCTTTCCCCTTCTTCTGCGCCTCACAGCGCCGGATGTGGCGCACGTCCTCATCGCCGGAACAACGGGCAGCGGTAAGACCGCGCTGGCCCGCACCCTCCTCACGTCACTTGCCATGCACAACCGCCAGGGCCAACTGCAACTGATTCTCATAGACCCCAAAGGCCGGGGCTTTGGGCCGCTGGCCGGTCTGCCCCACGTCTTGAACGGTGTGCAAAATACACCGGAGGCCGCGCTGGATTGTCTGGCCTGGCTTGTGCGCGAGATGGAGCGTCGCGACGCCGAAGCCGTCAGCAGCCCTGTGCTGGTTGTCGCGGTAGACGAACTGGCCGATCTGATCCAGACCGGCGGCAAGCAGGTGGAGGAGAGCCTGACGCGCATCGCCCAGCGCGGGCGGGAGGCGGGTATCCATCTGGTGGCCTGCACCCAGAAGCCGACAGCCGCTCTGATCGGCGGCGCGATGAAGGCCAATTTCCCCGTGCGTCTGGTGGGTGCGGTGGCTGGGGCCGACGAAGCGCGTTATGCGTCGGGTATCAGCGATTCCGGGGCCGACAAATTGGAGGGCAAAGGCGATTTCATTCTGGTGGCGCGTGGCTCAGTGCTGCGCTTTCAGGCGGCCTGGTTGGGGCCGCAAGACCTGGCGCTGGTGGCGCAGGAGCTGCGTACAGGCAACCGCACCTCCCGTCGCTGGCAGAACGAGGGCAAGGCCGATGACCTGCCCACTCTGCAACTGCCCGCGCTGCCACCACCCCAGCCCCATCGCTCGCTGATGGACAGGCTGCTCGGGCGGAATATGTAACACTTTGTAGGGCGGAATGGTATTCCGCCCGCGCTGGGTCGGATTGCCAATCCGACCTACAATCACTGAAACGGGGGTGGGCTGTGAAACGGTTGGCAATCGTGGCGCTGTTGATCTTCGTCGGTTTTGCCGGATGGCGCGTAGGCGGCGTCCTCAGTACCGACGCAATGGGTATGGCGGTGGGGATGGTTTTTGGTGTGCTGGCGAGTCTGCCGGTGGCGCTGCTTATGCTGGCGGCCAGTCGGCGATCGCAGATGGCGGAGCCGCCACCTGCACGCCAACAGCCAGCGCAGGCGGGCGGACAGATGCCGATTGTCGTTGTTGCGCCGCCCGCCTATCCCGGTTATGGGCAACCGGCCGCCAATCAGTACCCCCAGTTGCCGGGCGCGCAGGCCAGCGGCTGGGCTTTTCCGCCCCAGGCGGCGCGCCCGCAAAGAGCCTTTACAATTATCGGCGAACAGGCCGAACAGGTGGACGAGTGGTAATTGCTTAGCCAGACAAAGAGGAGGACGCAGATTTTCATGATCTGAATTGATCTGCGCTGATCTTTGTTTCAATCTTTTTAATCTGCGTCCGCTTTTTTCTTCAATTCGTCCCCCGACGAGCCGTCTGTCCGTGTCAATGGATAGACGGCTCGTTCGTTTGATGGCTGCTTGCGCTCTCTGGTACAATGAATTGGTGGATGCAATGTGAATTACAAAGTCCCCGGCATTTTGTGTCGAAGTCTGTGCAGTGCCGGGGACTTTGACGTACCTTCGTAAACCGGTTTATGGCCGCGCGTCGCCACGGGAGTTCCTATGAATCTGCGCCGTCTCTCTTCTGTCTCTCTGGGCCATCTGGTCATTGACATCCTCAGTTCATCGGTGGCAATGATTCTGACTGTGCTGGCCGTGCCCTTCGATCTGAGCAACAGCCAGATCGGTGTGGGCGTGATGGTCTATCAACTTGTCGGCTCACTGACCCAGCCCTATTTTGGTGTGCTGGCCGACCGCGCCGGTGGACGCTGGCTGGGTGCGGCCGGGCTGGCCTGGACGGCGGCCTTCTATTGGGCGGCTACGTTTGCCCAGAGTTATCCTATACTCCTTCTGCTGATGTCCCTGGCCGCTTTGGGCAGCGCGGCTTTTCACCCCCAGGGCGCAATGAACGCCAGCGACGCCGGTGGCAGGCGGTCTTCCAGTTCCACGGCTATCTTCTTCCTGTTGGGCCAAACCGGTCTGGCGTTGGGGCCGGCGCTGGCTGGTTTTCTTTTGGAGAGTTCTGGGCTGGCTGGGGTGCGGATTCTGGCCGGGGCCTCGCTGCCGTTGGTCTTTTTGATGGCGTTCTGGCTGCAACAGCCCGCCAATTTCACCCAGCGCAGCGCGCCCGGCGGCAAGCAGGCAACGCCGACTGCCCTGCGCCGCTCGGTCTTTGTGGCGTTTGTGCTGGTAGTGGCTCTGCGGGCGACGGCGCAATCGGGCTACTACGGGTTGCTGCCCAAATTTCTGGCGGACCAGGGCTACAGCCCATCAACTTACGGTCTGATGGTGGGCATCTTTAGCCTGACGCTTGCCATCGGTACACTGGGCGGCGGCATCCTGGGCGACCGCATCTCCCACCGCACGCTGCTCATTTGGGCATCGTTGTTGTGTACGCCCTTTGCGGTCTGGATGCTCTACAGCAGCGGCTGGGCCTTTGCGTTGGCCGCAGCGCTGGGCGGCCTGCTGATGGGTGTGCCCCACAGCATTCTGGTAGTGATGGCGCAGAATCTATTGCCCAAACGCCAGGGGCTGGCCAGCGGTGCGGTTTTGGGCTTTATGTTTGCCGCGGGCGCAGCGGGCACCGGTCTGGGCGGCTGGATGGCGGATTTTGTCGGGCTGCCCGCGGTTCTGTTGTTGATGGCGCTCCTGCCCCTGGGCGCTGGCGTGTCAGCCTTCTTCCTGGCGCGGGATGTGGCGTCCCGGCCTGTAGCAGCGCCCTCCCCCGTGCCAGGGGATTAGAGACAAAGGAAATCCCGTGAGTGTAATGGAGCGGCATGAACGCCAACGGATGTTACCGATTGTGTGGGAAGGCAAGCCGCCCCGTCAGCGGGTGGGGCTGGCGTTGGGCGGTGGCGCGGCGCGGGGCATCGCGCACATCGGCGTGCTGGAGGTGTTGGAGGAGGAGAAAATCCCCATTGACTGCATTGCGGGCACGAGCGCGGGGGCGATTGCCGGCGGGCTGTACGCCGCGGGTATCAGCCCTGCACAGATGCGCAAAGCTGTACACGGCCTTCATTGGCTGGAGATCGCCAGCTTTGCTATGCCGAAAATGGGACTGTTTAACTTCGAGAAGGCAGCCCAGTGGATCGAGGATACTCTGGTGAATCGGCCCAGCACCTTTGAAGAACTCGCCATCCCGTTTGCAGCCGTGGCCGCCGACATTGTGCGGGGTGAGCTGATCGCCATCAATACAGGCAAACTCTCGGCTGCGCTGCGCGCCAGTGCCAGCGTGCCAGGTATTTTCAACCCCACCCGATTGGGCGAGCGTCTATTGGTGGATGGGGGCACGCTGAACAATCTGCCTGTCTCGGTGGCGCGGCGGCTGGGCGCGGATTATGTGATTGCGGTAGACCTATTGCCACCGGGCAGTGTCGGCGGCAAAGAGCCGGGCAATGTGATGGAGTTGACAGTCACCGCGCTTTATATGCTCATGCGTTCCACCCACAACGAGGGGGCTGAGGCTGATCGGGTGATTATGCCTGCCATCGGCCACGTCAGTCTCTTCGATCTGGGGCGCAGTGAGGAGTTGATTGAAGCGGGACGGACGGCTACCCAACAGGCCATCGCCCAAATCAAGCAAGACTTAGGGTTTCCAAAAGACTTGACTTCCGCGCCTGTTCGGGATACACTGGGTATTGATTGAACCGATCTTCGTTGCATAGCAGGAGGTGAACCAGTTGGCGCTAACCATTGATACCTTCGAGGATTTGGTGCGTATTGTTGAGACCCACCCTGAATGGCGGCGGCGTCTTAAACGCGCCCTTTTCGACTTCGATATCGAAGCATCGACGAGAGCGTTGGAAAAGGCAGTGGCCGAACTGGTGTCTGTCCAAGCGCGGGTGTGGCCTGCTATCGAACGCTTGCTCGCCGAACAGAGCAAACAATCAGCCGACATCGCTGTGCTGAAAACCGATGTGGCTGTGTTGAAAACCGATGTGGCTGTGTTGAAAACCGACGTGGCTGTGTTGAAAACCGACGTGGCTGAAACGAAACAGCGGGTTACCCGGATGGGACGAGATGTGGCGGATCTCAAAGGCAAGTCCTACGAACACGACTATCTGCTCAAAGCCAAAGCCATTTTTGGACGTTTCATTCGCCGAGGCAGGGATCGCACGGATGACATGGCCGACCTGATGCATGATGCCGTTGCTGCTGGGCAGATTTCCGAGAAGGAGTTGACGCAAGTGCTGGCTGCCGATCTTCTCTGGGGCGGCAAGACCCGGCAGGATGACAAAGAGGTAGTCCTTGTCCTGGAGGCTTCCTGGAGAGCCGAGGTCACGGATGTAGAGCGGGCGCAACAGCGGGCTGCTACCCTGCGGCGTATTGGCGTGTACGCGGTTGCGGTCGTGGCTGGCTCCGAATGGGACGAGCAGGCCCTTTCTCTGGCGAATTCTTTGGCCGTTGTCACCGCTGCCAATGGCACAGTGGATGGCGATTCCTGGCGCAAGGCAGCGCAGATGGAAATGTGAACAGAGGAATACGGTATAGCATACGGTATAGCATATCTAAACATTCCCGAATTTGCGTTGGATCACTGCCTATTGTATTGTTGTGTTATTGCTCTGTTCGTAGCTGACCGCTTTGGGTGGTCTATTGCTACGAGAATTTATTGACCACTGCTCTATTTGAGGAGACTTTCCAAAAATGACCCACGTAATTTTCGATCTGTGTATTCGCGATGGCGCTTGTGTAGAAGTCTGCCCGGTTGAGTGCATTATCGCCGGCCAGCCCGAAGAAGAATGGCCCTGGTATTACATCGATCCCGAAACCTGCATCGATTGTGGCGCGTGCGTGCCCGAATGCCCGGTGGATGCGATTCTCCCGGAAGAGGACCTGCCGGAAGAGTATGTCTACACCACCGAGTTGAATGCGATGTTCTTCACGGAAGGCCCCGGCTACGCAGCTCTGGAAATGGGCAAATAAGAAGCGGTTTTGTAAGGACTAAAACCCCTGCCCCGGCAGGGGTTTTTCTTTTCGGTGATTTGACAAACCGAGTTTCTCGGAAGAAACTCGGTTTGTATGGCTTGACCCAACACCAGAAATGGAAGGAAGTGCGCGATGAGCGAAGAAAAGAAGATGCAGCCGCCTGACTGGACTGGCGTAGAGCGTGTACTGGTGATTATGGCCCACCCGGACGATCCAGACTTTTCCTGCGCTGGCACGGCTATACAGATGACCGCGCAGGGCATCGCAGTGACATATATGATTCTGACCAACGGGGATAAGGGCAATCATAACCCGCTGATTACCCGCAATCAGTTGATTTTGATGCGCAAGGAGGAGCAGCGGGCCGCGGCTGCGCTCTCTGGCGTCAAGGACGTCCTCTTTATGGACGAAGAAGACGGCTTCCTGCGCCCCACGCCAGAAATCCGCAAGCGGGTCTGCCGGGAAATCCGGCGCATCCGCCCGCAGCTAATCATCTGTTCCAGCCCGGAACGCTACTTCTCTGGTAACGGTTACATCAACCATCCGGATCACCGCAACGCCGGTCTGGTGGCGATGGAGGCCATCTTCCCGGCCGCGGACAACCCGATGTTCTACCCGGACATGGCAAACGAGGGCTATCTGCCCCACAAAATCAGCCAGCTTTACGTCAGCGGCCACGACGATGCGGATGTGGAGGTCGATGTCACGGACAGTATAGAGACGAAAATCCGTTCTATTCTCAGCCACAAAAGCCAGTTTCCCGAGCCGGAGCAGATGGAAAAATGGCTGAAGGAGCGTTGGGGCGAGAAGCAGGAAGACGGCACACTGCGCCACTTCGAGCGCTTCAAAGGGTTGCGTTTTGACCGGCCACGCGGTCGCCCGACTGAAGAAGAGAAGAAGGAAGACGAAAAGTAAAAAGAGAGGGGGGAGTCGATTCGACTCCCCCCTCTCTTTTTGTATGGAGTAATCAGTTATCAGTAATCAGTTCCTCATGAGCGGGTACTCGCCACGGGGGATGAAAA
>CAMDEX010000243.1 GCA_945897075.1 Litorilinea aerophila | reverse complement strand
CTGGCCCGCGCCCTCATAGACCGCGCCGATCTGCTCATTCTGGACGAGCCGACCAACCACATAGACGCCGAGACGGTGGACTGGCTGGAGGAATATCTGGTCACGACGCCGGGCGCGCTCTTGATGGTGACCCACGACCGCTACTTTCTGGATCGGGTGGTCAACCGCATCGTAGAGTTGGATCGCCGTGAACTGGTGCTCTATCCGGGCAACTACAGCCGCTATCTGGAACTGCGCGAGGAGCGCCACGAAAAACTGGCTTCGGTGGACCAAAAACGCCGCCAGTTTCTCAAACGGGAGTTGGAGTGGGTGCGCCGGATGCCGATGGCGCGCGGCACAAAGCAGAAGGCGCGCAAGGATCGCTTTGCCGAAATCGAACGCATTGAATACGATTCCGGCGAGGAGCGGGTGGCGATGGCCCTGGCCTCCCGCCGCCTGGGCACAAAAGTCTTGACGGCCACAGGGTTGGTCAAAGCCTATGGCGACAAGCGGGTGGTGGACGGTGTGGACTTTCAGCTAGAGCCGGGGGATCGGCTGGGGATTCTCGGCCCCAACGGCGCGGGCAAGAGCACCCTTTTGGAGATTCTGGCGGGCAAACTGGCCGCGGATGCGGGTACGCTGGAATGGGGCGAGACCGTCGCGGTGGGCTATTACGACCAGAACGCCGACGATTTTGAAGAACGCAAACGGCTGTTGGAATTTATCGAGGAGGAAGCGCCGCTGATCCGCACGCAGGAGGGCGAACGGGTGGAGGCGGCCCAGATGTTGGAGTGGTTTCTCTTCCCCCGCGCCATGCAGTGGGGGCGCATCAGCAGTCTGAGCGGCGGCGAACGGCGGCGGCTCTATCTCCTGCGCACACTCATCCACCAGCCGAACGTTCTCCTTTTGGACGAGCCGACCAACGATTTAGACGTGCAGACGCTGGCCGTGTTGGAAGAATTTCTCGATCACTTCGCTGGCTGTCTAATTGTCGTCAGCCACGACCGCTATTTTCTGGACCGCACGGTGGACTTTATCCTGCCCTACGAAAACGGCAAGTTGGGCAAGCGCTATCCCGCGCCCTACGAAAGTTATCGCCGCCTGCGGGAGGAGGAGATGGCGGAGAAAAAAGAAGATGTTCGAATTTTTCCGAAAAGTCGAACATCTGAAAATCGCACGGGGGCCAAGAAACTCACTTGGAATGAACAGCGGGAATTGGAGCAGTTGGAGACAAGCATTGCCGCAGCAGAGATTGAACAGTCCAATTTGCAGGCAACCATCAACCAGGGCGGCGAAGACTATACCCGCATTCAGGCCCTGGCCGATCAGCTAGAGAAGGTGGAAAAGTCCCTGGAAGATGCCTTTACGCGCTGGGCGGAGCTGGCCGAGCGGGCGGGATAACGCAGCAGCCGCGCCAAACCTTCCGGGAAGGGGTCAGGCAGCGTGACCGCTCCGGGATGAAGTCCCGGAGCTATAAACAGCAGGGCATTGTGCAGGTGGCCGCAGGCGGTTCATACACCTGCGCCCTGACTACTGCGGGCGGGGTCAAGCGCTGGGGAATGAACAACTTGGGCCAAGTCGGTGACGGTACGACCTGGCGTACAACGCCTGTAAATGTAGTGGTACTCCTTGTTCCCGAATGGCAGTCGGATGCAACCAGGGCGGCTGCGCAGACTACTCGTAATGGCTCCACATGCGGAGTACTTTCACAGTCTGCTCTGCTTCAAGGATTTGATAGATGAGGCGGTGTTGAATGTTGATGCGGCGGGAATAGGCCCCGACCAGATCGCCAACCAGCTTCTCATAGGGCGGCGGATTCTGATAAGGATTTTGGCGAAGAACATCCAGCAACTCCTCAGCTTTGGCTTTGAGGCCCGCAGCGGAGAGTTTTTTGGCATCCTTCTGCGCCTGTGCGGCAAAGACAATGCGCCAGCTCACCACTCGACCTCATCGCTGCATTCGTTGAGGGGGGTCTGCATTCCTTCCCGGATGGACTCGCGCATACCGGGAATCGCCAGCAAGTAAAGCGTTTCGTGGACGGCGCGCCAATCTTCCTCAGAGATCAGAACAGCGTTCGTCCTTTTTCCTGTAATCAGTACAGGTTCGTGGGTGTCGGCAACATTGGCGACCAGTTGATAGAGTGAATTTCTGGCTTGGGTGACGGTTAGGGTTGGCATCGTAACTCCTGTCGATGAATTCTCAAATGCACTTTTATTGTACGCAAAACCGTACGGAAAGTCAATTGTCGCCAAAGCCTCGCGCACGCGCCTACGATTCCGGGAATCAGCGATCCTGCCACACCCACCCGCCGCGCTTGACAGACCTGACGCGCCAATTTACAATCAGAGCGTACCTTCCACGGGGCTTCCATCCTCTCGACACCGCTGCCCACAAGCCCCCATTGCGATATCGACTTCCACTGCTGCTGGTGGCTTGCATGCCTGCGCGTTGACTACCGCTGGCGGGGTCAAGTGCTAGGGGAACAACGAATACGGCAAACTGGGCGATGGTACGAAGAGGATAAAACCACCCCGGTGGATGTGCTGGGGCTGGGCAGCGGTGTGTCCGCCATCGCCGCTGGCGGTGACCACACCTGCACCCTGACCGGCGGCGGCGGTGTCAAGTGTTGGGGAGACAACTACTCTGGCCAACTGGACGACGGTACAGCTACGCGGCGCACAATGTCGGTGGATGTGCTGGTGGAAGTCACACTCAACAACTATCTCTTCCTGCCCGCTGTGCAACGCTAACGGGGATGCACTGTGACAGGTCAAGCAGAGAGATCATTTGGCCCATCGCAAAGCGACATCCTTATCAACCGTAGGTCGGACTGACAGTCCGACCTACGGTCTCGCCACAAAGGCCAGAATCGTGCGCGGGTGGTAGTCGGTGACGAGGAGAAAGCCCCGCTCGCCCAGCCGGGCGATGCCTTCCCAGTTGCGGGCGTCGTCCGCCAAGAGTTCCAGGTAGACGGGCGGCGAATCCGCAAAACGCACGCCGTCGTCCGTCACCCGAAACTCCACCAGCCGCTCCACTTGGGGCAGGCTCTGTACGAGCAGACGCAGAAGGGATTCGCGGCGGCCCGGCTTTAGCTTTACATCGCCGGGGTAGAAATAGTTGATGGCCCAGAAGCGGCCATCCCCGTCCGCGGGAGTGGCGTCGGTGATGCGATATTCCACCGACGGAAAGGGCAGGGGATCCAGTGGGGTCAGGTCGGGGCTGAAGCGATGGGCTACGGGCTGGGCGTTGATCAGCCGCCCGTTGGCTTCGTAAATGGTCAGCAGCGTGGCGTCGTCTCCGCTGCCCAGCAGGACAATCGCCTCGTCGGTCAAATTGCCGATTTGGGCCTGGGGCAGAATGGCCTGGGCAGATGCCACGTCTATGCGTAGCACGCTCAAATCCGGCGCTATTTCTCCAGTCACGATCCAGCCGGTCATTCCACCACTGAGCGTGCCTGTCTCCACAGTCAGATAGACGCGCTCCCCGTCAAAAGCGATGGCTTCGAGTCCCTGATAGCCGGAGAAGTGAGCGGTCAGCCCTGGCGCGTCCACGGGCAGCGGGCGGGGGATCAGCGGCCCCGGCTGGCTGCCATCCAGAAACGCCTCGATTTCCGCCTTGCTCAGCACAAAAAACGCGCCGTCCCCGGAACCGAAACGGCTGGGGTATTGGGGCAGCAGCACCAGATGTTCACCGTACCAGGCCAGACCGGAAAGTTCCGCTCGGATGCTGGCGGCAGGGCCGGCCAGGGGAATTTCCAGAATCGGCTGTGGCCCAGAAACGGCGGCTGTTGCCGTGGGTTGCGCTGCCGTGGCGAGCGGCGTGGCAGTGAAGAAAGGCGTTACAGTGGGATATACAGTGGCCGAAGGCGCGGACGAAATTGTGGGTATGACCGCTACGGCTGGCAGGCTCGGCGCTGGCGCGACACAGGCGGCAAGCAAGAGGCAAAGTAACGCGACTGCGCCAAAAACGAATTTGTTCGCACGACTTACGCAGCCGGGAGCGCCGCCATCCCTGGCGGCTGCCAACAGGATGCTGGCGTTCCCAGGGGTTACGCAGCCGGGAGCGCTGCCATCCCTGGCGGCTGCCAGCAGGATGCTGGCGTTCCCAGGGGTAACTGTGTAAACTCTGTTATCCATCAGCGCGCTTCGTCTCTGGCACAGGCAGGGCATAGGCGGGCACCGCGGCGCGGCGCGCGGCAATGCCGTCGTGATAGGTGACCAGCCAGGAGGGCATCCAGCCCACAGCCACGTACTCCACATCCACATCCGTGCGCCGGGGTTTGACTTCCTCGCTGGTCAGATCGTCCAGCAGCTCGGCCCACTTGCGGGTGATCTCGTCGGCGGCGGTCTCCAGCTCCTTTTGCAGCGCGGCAATCTCCTCCTGCATATCTGCAATCTCTTCCTTTGTGCGCTCGATCTCGCCTTTGGCTTTGGAAGTCATACTGCGTTTGCTGACCGCTGTGCTGAGTACCCGGCCACCGCGCCGCCCCAAAAAGACATTCAGCACTGTTTCGCCCAGGCTGACCCACTCCTGCTGTTTGCGCGAGCTAAGTTCGGCCTCGTCCTGGGCCAAATCCTTCTCACCCCGATCCAGCTTGTCCTGCAAGCGCTCCAGTTGGGTGCGGTATTTGCTGCGCAGTTTGTCCACTTCGGCGTCGCGCTGCTGGCGGGCGGCGTCCTGCAGGCGGATGCGAAAGGCGCGCTCGCTCTCGCCCGGCTGCTGGTGAATGCCGAGAGAGGCGTGGGTGGTGATGGTCAAGCGTTTGTTGGCGTAGAGCCAATCGGCAAGATCGCTGGCGATGGCGCGCAATTCGCGCTCGGTGTTGATCTCCTCCGGCACGGGCGCAAAGAAGGGGCCTTCCCCGGCTTCGGCGCGGGTCGGCCCCTTTTCCAGAGCAGAGAGCGTCAGCGGCAGAGCATCGGCCCGGCTCCAGTCGGTATTTACCAGCGCGCCGCTGGAGACCGGCGAAAGCAGCACGAACTCCTGTTTTTCGTCAATTTTGCGGGTGCGATCCACAAAACTCACGCTGGCCGCGCCCAGCACAGCCGGTTCGTAGATGAGCTGCACACTTTTCACATCAATGGCCCGCCCCGCATCGTCCGCCACCACCTTCACCGCACGCGATCGCCCCATATCCACCGGCAGCCAGGCCTGGGCCACAGAGGGGTCCAACGTGGCTTGCAGCGCAGAAAAGCCTTTGGGCGCATTGGGTTCGGCGGGTCGCGTTGCCGCGGCGGGGGTAGACGCGGCTGAAGGTTGTTCTATTTCCCCTCCCTGACGGTCGGGGTTCAGACGGTCGGGGTTCTGGCGCACGTGTGGCGTGGGAGTGGCTTCCACGTGGCTGGCGGCCTGGGCGGCCAGCGCTGCTTTTTTGGGGGCCATCAGTTCGCGCACTTGCGGGCGGGTGAGCGGCCCGCGCAGGTAGCTCATCGCCCAGCGAGTCTGAAAGACAACCGGCCCGTCTTCGTGGACGTTGTTCATCAGAAAAATGCGGCTGCTCAGCGCGGTGATGAGGGTGTCGTAGTCCACTGCGTCGCTGGAGCGGCCCGCTTCCGCAATCGCACCCTTCAGCCCTTGCAGCACCCGATCCTTGTCGCGCTCGGCCTGGAGTTTGCCGATAAACCAGGTGCCGGCGTTGGTCAAGCCTTTGTAGTCAATGTCCACCGGGTTTTGCGTCACCAGAATCGCTCCCAGCCCGAAGGCGCGCGCCTGTTTGAGCAGTGTGAGTAAAGGCTTTTTGGAGGGCGGCTCCTGCACAGGCGGAAAGAAGCCAAAAATCTCGTCAAAATAGAGCAGGGCGCGCAGACTGGTCGTGCCGGTCTGCCCGCGCATCCAGGTGACCAGCGATTCGAGCAGAAGGGTGACAAAGAACATCCGCTCGCTGTCGCTGAGATGGGCGATGTAAAAGATGCTGTGACGGGGCTTGCCCTCGGCGGTGAAAAAGAGACGGTCAATGTCCAGCGGGTCGCCCTGCAGCCAGGCCTGAAAAGTCGGCGCGGCCATCAGATTGTTGAAGGCCATGGCCAGCCCGAAGCGATCTTTCTGGGGAAAGAAGGTGTCCACATCAAAGACACCCAACTGGCGCACAGGCGGCGTCTGGATCGCCAGAATCAGCTTGGCCAGGTCCAGATTCTCGCCCTGCCGCCAATAAAACTCAAAAATATTGGAGAGCAGAATCGCCTCCCGGCTGCGCACCGGGTCCGCGTCAATGCCCACCAGCCCCAGCAACGCGGCGGTCGTGCCCCCGATGCGGTCGCGGATGGCTTCGGCGTCGGTGTCAAAGCTGAGTTTGGGCGCGGCCAGACTGCCCAGAATGCTGACGGGCAGACCCGCGTCTGAGCCGGGGGTGTAGACGGTGTAGTCCACCGCATCTTTGAGCATTTGCACGCGCTCCGGCCCCTGCCCCCAATCGGCCAGCCCTTTGCGCCACATATCCGCCGTAGACTTGGCATATTCGTCCACAGTCTGTCCCTTGCGCCGGGCGTCGTCGGCGTTGATCCACGGGCGAAAGTCGCTGGGCAGCAGGTCGGGGAATTGCAGAAGCAGATTGGTCAGATCGCCTTTGGGGTCGATGATCAGCGCGGGCACTTTGTCAATGGCCGCTTCTTCCAACAGGCCGATGCAGAGACCCGTCTTGCCGCTGCCCGTCATCCCCACACAGACGGCGTGGGTGGTCAGGTCGCGGGCGTCGTAGTTAACGGGCGTGTTCAACTGTTCGCCGGTGGCGGGGTTAATTTCACCGCCGAGATAGAATGCGCCAAGTCGTTCGGGTGGGGCTTGCATGGGTTGCTCCGTGGTGCGTGGTGCGTCAAGCGGATTTACTGAAAATGCGCTTCCACTTCCTTCAGAAATTCGGTGCTACCAGCCAGTCGCGTGCGTCGGGTAACCAGACCCTCCCACAGTAGATAGTCGTCTTCCGCTGCATAGGAATAGTGTTCGGGGCTGTCCTCAGTTTCCCAAATGTGACGATACGCCTCAAATGACATACCATATTTCTGCTCGTACTGGCGCATTCCTGCTTCCAGTTCAACAATTTTCTGACGGGCATAATCCCGCATAACCATTGTGAGGGCTGCATCCAAACGAACTTCGCCAGTCAAATCCACCAGCGCCTGGGCAGTTTCTTTGGGAAGAATCATAGTCTTCTCGGACATTCGCTTCCTCCTTTCTTTACCCAACCAACAAAAAATATATGAACCAAACGGGAGAGTCGTTACCCACTCCGTCAGACCAGCCGCCGCTCCAATGCCGCATCTTCAATCATCCTCTGGCGCTGGATTGTGCGCCGTTTACGCAATTGGGTGGGCAGTAAGGCACCGTAGGTTGGGTTCTCCCGGCAAGAGAACACTATCTACAGTCCAACGTCCGCCGGGAGAACCCAACAGGACTGGTGTTACCGTTGGGTTGTTTCGGCGCGGCGTTCAGGGAAATGCCCACGACCTCTTGCCGAAACAACCCAACCTACGCGATCAATCGTCGTTCCAACTCGTCATCGCTCAACATCCGCTGGCGCTGGATCGTCTGCCGTTTGCGCAACTGGGCGGGCAGACCGGCCAGACCGGCCAATTGTCCGCGCAGACGGGCGCGGGCGGCGCTTCCCTGCCAGTTGCGCAGGGCGTCCAGGGCGATGCGGGCCTGGGCCGCGACAATTTCCGGCAGGTGGCGCAGAAGCAGACTGGTGGGCATATTCTTGGCAATCGTCCAGAGGGTGTTGCGCCCCACATAGAAGCTGCTCAGATCGTCGCCGCCGCTGCTGCTCAGTTTGTGGTAGACGCGGGCAGCGGGCGCATAGACCGCCTTCCAGCCGGCCAGTTGGGCGCGGAAGGCAAAGTCCACATCCTCCAGATACATCCAGAAATCCTCGTCAAAGCCGCCCAACGCCTGCCAGACATCTTTGCGCACGGCCATCGCGCCGCCGCAACCTCCGAAAATCTCCGTCTGCTCGTCAAACTGGCCGCGATCTTCCTCCCAGACGCCCCGGTTGCGCGGAATGCCGTCCGTGCCCAGCAGGTCGCCGGTGGTGTGCAGGCGGCTGCGCTGGTCGAAGAGGAGCAGTTTGCTGGCGACAATCGCGGCGTCCGGGTGCTGGCAGATGGCTTGGGCCAGTTCGGCCAGCCAGTTGGGGTCCGGTTCGGTGTCGTTGTTGAGCAGGACAATCACCCGGCCCAGCGCGGCGTCGCAGGCCGCGTTGCTGTTGGCGACAAAGCCCAAATTGTGGCGGTTGGTCAGCACCCGCACGCGGGGATGGGCATTCTCCACGTAGGCTACAGAAGCGTCGCTGCTGGCGTCGTCAGCCAGGATCACCTCAAAATCGCTGAAACTCTGCCGATCCAGCGCGGCGAACAGCCCGTCCAGATGGCGCAGGCCGTTGTAGTTGGGGATGACCACCGAAAAGAAGGGGGGCGTGGCAGCGCGCAGGGTCGGGTAGTCCCGCACAGGCCGGGGGTTGAACGCCTCCGTCGCCGGGACAAACGAGTCCAAATTGAGCGCGATGCTGTGGCGCATCACCACCCGGTTGTCGTCGCGCAGCGCGCCGTAGGTATCGTCCGTGGTCACCGCGTTGGCCCGGCTGGCGTGCAGCGGAATTTCGACGGGTGTACCGGGCTTGCGAGGGGATTTGCCGTTCGATCTCTTTTCTGTCATTCGTCGGGTCTCGGTGGGGAGATTGGGAGATTAGAGATTGTCTGTACGGGCATCCAATCTCCTAATCTCCCAATCTCTAATCTCAAACCTTACAAATTTTCCGTTGCGCAATACTCCGCCAACGCCTCCTGCCAGGGGCGCAGACGGATGCCCAGGGCAGCGGCGGCCTGGTTGATCAGCACGGCGTGGGGCGGAGGCATAGCCGGGCGCGGCCATTCGTGGGCGGGAATGGGTGTCAAAGGAATCTCACCCCGACCTGTCAGCCGCAACAGTTCGGCGGCCCAGTCGTAGCGGCTGGCACAGCCTTCGTTGACCAGATGGTAGATGCCGTACCGTTTGGTCTCGATCAGCCGTTCCAGCGCGGCGGCCACATCCGGCGCATAGGTGGGGTTGCCGTACTCGTCTGCCACCACGCGCAGGCTGCCCTGTTTGTCCGCTGCGGCCACAATTTTTGACGGGAAATTGCCGCCACCGGGGGCATAGAGCCAAGCCAGGCGCACAATATAGAGGCGGTCCAACATCTGACGGGCGGCGCGCTCCCCCGCAGCTTTGCTACGGGCGTAGACCGTTTTGGGGCCGGGTTCGTCGTATTCCCGGTAGCAGCAGCCCGCTTCCCCGGCAAAGACTTCGTTGGAGCTGATCTGCACCAGCGCCGCGCCACAACGAACACAGCCTTCGGCCAAATACTTTGGGCCGAGAGCGTTGGCGGCAAAAGCAGCGTCCACCGCGCTCTCCGCACCGTCCACATGTGTCCAGGCCGCAGCGTTGATCACCAGATCCGGCGCGAGATCGGCAACCGCGTCGGCGCAGGCCGGGTCTGCGATGTCGTGTGTCGGGCGACTCCAGAGAGTGACCTGGTGGGACGGGCTAAAATGGCTGCGCAGCGCCCGTCCCAGTTGGCCGCGACTGCCGGTAATCAGTAGGTGCATAAATGCCAGTGTATCACAGGGGAAAAGGATTCAGGAAAAGCTGCCCAGAATCTCCAACGCCATCGGCGCGAGAAAGTGGCGCAGAGGGAAAAGGTCTGTATAGCCGACGTGACCGCCGGAGGCAAGCACACGAACACGCAGCAACGGGTGTGAGGGCAAACGGTAAAAATCGTCGGCCGGGATGATGGGGTCGTCGGCCGCGGTGACGATTGTGACCGGGACGGTCAGTTGGCGCAACCGGTCCGGGGGGATGGCGTAGGCGGCAAAGTAGCTCTCCGCGTCGGGATAGGGGCTGTAGTGTTGCAGCATCCACTCGGTCATGGCACGGATGGAGGGGATTTTCTCCACCGGCGCAAAGTCGTAGCTGTCGGGGAAGAGCTTCTGTTTGGCGCGCAAAGAGGCAAGCCAGCGGCCGCGAAAGTAGAGACGGATCCAGGCGTGGCTGTCCAACAGATCGCTGGAACGGCTGGGGTTCAACACCGGATTGATGGCGAGGAGACCGACCAATCCGGGGATGGGTTCGGCGGCGTGGGCCAGAGCCAGACGCAGGGCAAAGTTTCCGCCCAGGGATGCGCCCAAAATGTAG
>CAMDEX010000242.1 GCA_945897075.1 Litorilinea aerophila | reverse complement strand
GCATATGCTGTTGATTGGCTACAAACATGCCGTTTCTCGCTTTGATAGGAATCAAGGATTCTATTTCTCTTGCCTTCCTATTTTACCCCGCCCGCGATTTTTTCGCGAGTTTTCACCATCCCCGTTACCCTTTTTTCACTGGAGTCATTTGTATGATCACGAATACCAGCCGCCTGCAACGCTTTGCCAGGCGCTTGATTCGCTTCCCCTGGCAAGTATGGCAGTTATGCGCAGCACGATTCTGCAAGCCATTGAAAGCATCAGGCCGCCGACGGATACTCCGCAAGGTGCGCAGAGCAGGTTGATCTATGATCTTTTGTACAAGCGCTATACGCTAAAGTTCACCCAAGAAGAGAGCGCTCACCAGCTCCATGTGAGCCGGCGCACCATCAATCGGCTGCAACAAGGCGCGATAGAAACACTGGCTGCACTGCTCTGGGAGCGCAGCCAGCGCGAGGGTAAAGACGACAGGACGCTTACGCAGCCAGTTCGGACTCTGCCAGCCCAAGCACCTGATTGGAATTCCCAACTCCAGCATGAACTGGACAGCCTGAAGGTCGTGGCTCCCCATGCCCTATCCGATGTGGGCGAAGTGATCAAGAATGTCATGGCGATCATGGATGCAATCATCCCCCAACCTGCCTCGGTAGTAAAGGTGATTTCAAGCCAGCCGCATCTGATGGTCACCGTACATCCAGTCATCCTCCATCAGATAATACTCTCCGTTCTCATGCGCTTAACCCCGTACAGCCTTGAGGGAGAGATCGCACTCTACGCCAGACTTGAAGATGGTGACGCCAAAATTTCGTTGACCACCGCCGCCACTGTCGATGGGATCAGACTGGCGGACCTGACAAAAGACATCCCCACATCAGAAGGTGTAACGATCACTTCAGCGGTCGAAGGTGCCCATATCTTTGTCTGGATTAGCGCACCTACCGTGGGCAAAGTCACAGTTTTGGCTGTCGATGACAATGAAGATATGGCACGCTTTTATCAAGATTGCACCATTGGCACGCGCTATCACATTGTGCCGATTACAAAAGGCAGCGCTCTCTTCGATGCACTCAAGTCGAACGCTCCCGATCTGATTGTCTTGGATATTATGTTGCCAGATATTGACGGTTGGCGTTTGCTCATGCGCCTGCACGAAGACCCAGCCACAAGACAGATACCTGTCATCGTCTGCACGGTCATTCGCGAAGAAACGTTGGCGCTGGCTTTGGGTGCCGCTGGCTTTCTGACCAAACCTGTACGCCCTGGCCAGTTCATCCAGGCGTTGGATCAGGCGTACCATCTGGTTGTAGCAAGAGATCGGACACTGCCAGCGAACAGCGCAGAAGTTGGGTCAACGAGAGGCCCTCTTCCGTAGCCAGTGCCATAAAACTGCTTCTTGGCGGCCGTTCATACGGATCCTGGGCAGATACGAAAAAGGTCGGCGTCTTGGGTATTTCGTCACTGTCGGCCATCGCCTCTAACACCTGCCAACCGTCCATCTCTGGCATGACAATATCGAGCAACATCAGATCGGGGGGATTGGCGTGCAACCTTTCCAGTGCTTCTTTGCCATTCTGCGCAGTCACAATTTCTAACGATGCATCATAAGCCCAGAGCATCTGGCACAACAATGCTACCTCGTCAGGGCCATCGTCCACCACGAGCACACGCTTGACAGATGTACCCAGAGATTGCAAGGTATGGGCTACATCTGTGCGCGTGATCGGTTTGATGATCTGGCCGAGTAGACCGCGGGCGCGCGCGTGCCCAAGGCTGCGCGGCACAGAGCAGCCAATGATGGGTGTACCTTTCGACTCTTTCGGAATTGTCCCAACCCAAGAATGAAGCTCTGCCAGGCTGCTCAGGTTAAGCAGAAGAGCGTGAGCCGGTGCCTGCTGTAGCGCTGCAGCGGCCTCTATGCGCTTCCGTGTCTCGACGAGCTCAATGTCGTCTGAAAAGTGATGTAACACCGTGCATAAATCACCCGTCTCATCACAAACCACAATGCGTGGTCGAAAGTGTGAATCGGGCAGCTTGGGCCTGGACCTGCGCTCATGCCAAAGCCACTCCTCTGGCACTTGATGCCCCAGCCCGGTCGCATTTTCAAGATTATCGATGGGAGACGAGATCGGCAGTTCAAAAGCAAAGGTAGTCCCAATCCCCTCTCTACTTTCCACCCAAATCCGCCCGCCATGCAGTTCGATGAATTGTTTACTGATGCTCAGCCCCAGTCCGCTGCCCCCTTTGTCACGCCAGATCGAACTCGTGCCCTGCGCAAAAGGCTCAAAAATGCGTTCACGGTCAGCGGGTGCGATCCCTTGCCCAGTATCTGTCACACGCACGCAGACAGTTTGCGCCCGCCGCGTGGCTCCTATCGTAATTTGACCTTGATCGGTATAGCGCGTAGCATTGCTCAGCAGGTTGAGCACGACCTGCTCAATGCGCGTGCGGTCGCAGTATACTTCAGGCACATCCTCCTCAATTTCAATACAAAGCGCCAGCTTCTTACTCTCCAAGAGAGGGCGCACTGCTTCCACCGCCACTTCTACGATCTCCTGAAGCGCCAGGCGTTCGCGATGCAACACCAGATGATCGGTTTCCAGGCGACTCAGATCGAGTACATCGTTGACCATATCGGATAGATGCTGGCTGTTGCGATGCACAATGCGTAAGGCGTCGCGCATCCGGGGGGAAAGGCTGGCATCGTAGATTTCGGGTTTTTCGACGATCAGATCGGTCAGCCCAATAATCATATTGAGAGGAGTGCGGAACTCGTGGCTGACCCTGGCCACAAAGCTGGTCTTGGCCTTTTGCGCTTCCTCCGCAATCCGCTGCAAGGCGATGACCCGATGATTCATCAAGGCCAATTGGCGATTGGCATGGGCCAAATCGTCCAGCGTCTGCATCAGGTCAGCGCGATGGGCGCGCGCTTCTTCCAAGCGCCCCTGGGCTTGTGCAAAGTAATCGGCAAACCATCTGGCTTCCTGGCGAATTCCATAGAAGGCAGCAAACACGGCCGCAAAGATGACCCATATCGCCAACAGCGCCGCTGGCGTCGTAGCTGGATCGGGGACTGCGCCAGGCATCTGTGCCAGCCAAAGAACGAGAAGCGACTCACCGCTGGCTGTCACTGCTGCTGCGGACAGACCGATCAGGATGGCGGCAAAGGCTGTTGGAATGACTGCCAAGACCAGTGAACCGGGGAAATGCAGCCACCATCCGCACAAATGTACCGTAAGCGATAACGCGAGAATCGTAAACCATCGCCCAACCGCTGGCTTCCAATTCGTGAGAACGGCTCCAAGAATTGCGATAGCAGTGAGAAATACAACGAGCGACATGATCCGGCTCGTGGTCAGCCACGGATAGGGAAATATCTGAGCGCCCACGGAGAGTAGACTGGCAACTGTCAAAACAGCGATCAAAACAGATTGAGGAGAAACAAGCAGTTTGCCGTCAAAGGTTGCATCCTTTGGCATCAGTTCCCTCGCTTTTTGGTTCGCATCACTCAGCCGGCTGCGCTGCGCGTAATCTCCACCCCTTCGCCCACGGCCAGGCCGCGCACGTCACCCGTCCCGCCCAAACGCCGGTAGGTGTCTGCCAGAAGCGCGGGGTCCAGGGTGGCCTGCTCGCCGCCTGTGAAACCTTTCCAGAGGATGTGGTGCATGGGGATAATCGTGCGAGGGTTGATCTGCCAGGCCAGGAGCGCGGCCTCGTGCGCGTTCATATTGCCGCCTGCGCCGTTGATGACTGTCAGCATGGCGTCAATCGGGCGTTCTTTGTCATAGGCCAGGGCGCGCAGACGCAGGTCGTACTCGGTGTCGCCGGTGTGGTAGATGCGCAGACCTTCCGTCTCGATGAGCAGACCGATGGCGTCGGGCGTCTCCCAGCCATGGATGTTGGCCTGGTGGCGCGCCGCCACCGCCCGGATGGTAATGTCCCGGAAAGTGTGGCTCTCGCCCGCGCTGATGGCCGTCACCCGATCCGCCGGCACCAGCCAGCCCAGCAGCCGCGAACGACAACTGGGCGGGCCGAGGAAAAGGGTGTGGCTGCGCCGGGCCAGGATGGGCAGCCCTTCCGGGTCCAGGTGATCCTCGTGCCAGTGGGTGGCGATGACCAGATCGGGCGCGGCCTCCTCCACGGGGATGGGCGGCGGCGCGGCCCGCTCCACCCCGAAAATCTGGGCCACGCAGTTGCTGAAGTAGGGGTCCACGTAGAGCTGCGTGCCCGCGGATGTCTTGAAGACAAAGCCGGTGCCGCCCAGCCACCAGGCCATCACACTGCCGGGTAGCACACTGGTTTCTGCAATAGTTTGGGCCAGAGTTGTCATCTGTGTTATGAGTCCAGTGAGAAAAATAGGAAAAAAATTTCAAATTTCGCTTTGTTGACTCGGGTGAAAAATCGAGTATACTTGAGCCAGGCAAGGTGCCCCGGACTGTACGGGGATCGATAGTGCGGTTGCAATGCCGTGCGCCTGCCGGCCCTTTGTTTTGGCCCTGCGGCTATTGTTGCCGCAGGGCCGCTTTTTTTTTGGCATTCTCACAATGCGTAGCTTGCGTTCAATGCGGTTCATTGCCTTGTATTACGCCACGGGCAGTTCTACCCCTTCGACATGTTGATGCGGTGCTTCTCGTCGGAAAATTCCATGTGGGCGTCGGGCCGGTTGAGCACTTGCGGGCGCAGGGCTGCGCCCAGACCGGGGCGTTCGGGCAGGCTGATCATCCCGTCGTGGATGGGGATGGCGTCGGTCATCACTTCGTTGTACCAGCCGTCGTAATAGGCGCGCACCGTCTCCACAATTTTGGCGTTGGGGATGTGCAGCATCAGATGGGCGGCCGACCAGAGCGCCACCGGGCCGATGCAATCGTGGCTGGTGATGGGCAGCAGGTACGTTTCTGCCATGTGGCAGATTTTGCGCGTCTCCGTCAGGCCGCCGCACCAGGCCATATCGGGCATAATAATATCCGCGGCGTTCTTCTCGATTACCTCGCGGAAGCCGAATTTGGAGATCAGCCGCTCGCTGACACAGAGCGGAATCGTCGTGTCGTGCTTGAGCCGGGCGTAGGATTCGATGTTGTCGGGCGGGATAATCTCCTCCAGCCACATCAGATCGTAGGGTTCCAGCGCGTGGGCGATTTTGGTGGCTTCGGTCAGATTCCAGCGGGCGTGGCCTTCGATGGCGATCTCCATTTTGTCGCCCACAGCCCGGCGAATGTCCGCCACATAGGAGACACCCTTCTTCAAATCCTCGTTTTTCAGGTGGTAGCCCACCGGCCCCACCGCGCCGGCACCGGCGCGCTGGCCGATTGGCCCGCCCAGCGGCACGCCGAATTGGTCAAAGGGCCAGATTTTCATGGCTTTGATGCCCTGGCCGAGCAGTTCCACGGCCAGGTCCCCCGCGCCGCCTTCGGCCCAGCGTTTGTAGTCCTGGTGTTTGCCGTGCCCAACGCAGGTGTTGTAGACCCAAATTGACTCCCGGCAGCGCCCGCCCAGCAAGTTGTAGATGGGCTGGCCGGTGTATTGGCCCAGCAGATCCCACAGCGCCACGTCCACCGCGCTGATGGCTCTCGTCTCGCTGCCGCCGTAGCCGAAGAAGTTGACGGTGTAGAACATATTTTGCCAGTGACTCTCGATGTCGAAAGCGCTGCGCCCCAGCAGGAGATTGGCGAAAACGTCGTGTACCAGCGCGCTGATGGCCCGCGGCACATAAAAAGTCTCGCCCAGCCCAATCAGCCCGTCGTCGGTGTGGATGCGTACCCACGTCGTATTGGGCTGCTCATCCAGCCAGATGGTTTCGATGCGGGTGATTTTCATTGTCATGGGTGGATCCCCTGGGGGTGGGTGGAGGGTCGTAAGTTATGTTACCTGTAATTCGTAACTCCTAAGCCGCGCGCAACTTCGCTCAAACCCCGCTAGCTGGTTCGGCGTCAACGGCAAACGGTTGTTGGAGATATGGCTGGTTATTGATGGAAGGGGTGTGGCGGGGTGTAACGCGCACCATTTTGATTTCGAGGCGACAGCCAACGGCTTCGGCATATTTTTGTAACGTGGCAAGCGAAGGCGAGTGCTTCTGACGACCTCCGCCAGCTTCCAAGCGTGCTACTACGGATGGCTGGGTAGCCATCCTCTCCGCAACCTCAGCTTGTGTCAATCCCGCTTCCTTGCGTGCACGCAAAAACTCGTCATACAGCACAAACTCCTCTTCCAACGCATTATATTCGTGGGTAAATGCAGGATCCTGCATCCATTGGCGGACCATCTCTCCGTGAGTCTTCATCGTCATCTCCTCCTACCCTGTTTCTGAACCTCCGCCAAGCGCCTACGCGCGACTTCGAGTTCCCTTTGCGGCGTCTTCTCCGATTTCTTGATATAGGCATGCAAGATGATGATCTTGTGCTCCACCATCATACAGAAGAAAGCGCGCCCGATACCTTCCTTACCTTTTGCCCGTATCTCGAAAAGTCCTTGACCCATGCTGCGCGTAAACGGCATACCCAGATTGGGACCAAAGACAGACATACGCTCGGTGATTTTGGCATAGTACGCGCGAATGCCGACGGGCCAAGCGTCGATCATTTCTTGGACTTCATCGCTGTAGTAGAAGATCTCCCAGTCCATGATGGGATGTTAGCATATTTGCGAAGATATGTCCACTGGGGGTTATGATTCGGGTGATTTGACGGGCCCAACTCCTAACTCCTAACGCTTAACCCCTCTCACCCTTTTACGGCCCCGGCAGTCAAGCCGGAGACGATATAACGCTGCATCGTCAGGTAAAAGAGTACGGGCAGGATGGAGAAGATCAGCCCGGCGGCCATATACTGCTCGACGGGCGTGGAGGCAATGGATTTCAGCGTTGTCAGCCCCACGGAAGCGGGCATCAGTTGGGCCTTGCCCAGTAGGATACTGGCGTAGAGATATTCGTTCCAGGCATAGAAGAAGGAGACAACCGCCACCGCCACCAGTCCGGGCGTGGAGAGGGGCAGCACAATGCGCCAGACGACGCTGAAGTCTGTGCAGCCGTCCACCACCGCCGCGTCCAACACCTCCGATGGCACTGTATCGAAAACGCCCTTCAGAATCCAGATGCAGATGGGCAGAATGAACGCGCCGTCGATGAGCGAGAGCGCGGGCAGGCTGTTGAGCATATCCAGGCGGCGGTAGATGATGTAGAGCGGGATGATGACCAGAATTTCCGGCAGCATCTGTGTCACCAGCAGAAAGAGGCCGAAAAGCGAGCGCCCCTTCCAGCGCAGACTGGAGAGGGCGTAGGCCCCCGCCACCGCCAGCGCGGTGCAGAGGAGCATCGCCATCGCCGCAATCAGAAAGGAGTTGCGCAGCCAGAGCGCGACGGGATGTTGGCCGAAGAGCTCGGCAAATTGGGTGATCGTAATTTCTTGGGGAAAGAGGGGCGGCGGAAAGTGCAGAGTATATTTGTTGGGCTGAAAGGTGCTGACCGCCATCCAGTAGAGCGGGAAGACTGTGAGCAGAGAAACCGCAAAGACGGTCACGTAGAGTGCGACCTGGCCCACCCGCTCCCGTACTTTGTACTTTTTACCAACACTCTCTGCGTCTGCTACCTGCGTTGTCATAGTTCTGCTCTGGTTGTAGGTGCGATTTGCAATCGCACGTTGACGGTAGAAGTGCGGTTACAAACCGCGCCTACATTTTACTACGGGCGGATTGCCAATCCGCCCTACAACACTCGTATCACGCGTTTTCCTGGGCGCGGCGGGCCTGCAAAACGACGAAGAAGATGGCGATCACCAGCGAGACGAGAAAACCGGCCACCCCCAACGCAGTGGCATAGGAATAGTCGTAGAAGCGGAAGGCCGTGTTATAGATGCGGATCACAATCGTCTCTGTCGCACCCGACGGGCCGCCGCCGGTCATCAGGTAGATGATCGTAAATTGTTTGAAGGAGAAGATCGAGGCCAGCACCACCAGCAGCTCCAGCGTCGTGCCGATGCCGGGCAGGGTGATATGCCAGAAGAGACGGAAGGGGCTGGCCCCGTCCACTTTGGCCGCCTCGTACAACTCCTGGGGCACAGATTGCAGCGCGGCCAGAATGACCAGACTGTAGAAGGGAAAGGCTTTCCAGGAAGCGATCAGCACCATCCAGCCCATCGCCAGACCGGGCACCTGTAGCCATTGGGGGTTCTCGGTGACACCGGGCAGCATACGCGCCAGAATGTTGATCACGCCAAACTGGGGGCTGAGAATCCAGATGAAGATCATCACCACCGGCACTTCGGGCAGCGCCCAGGGCATCATCAGCATCGCCCGCGCCACGGGTCGGGCGCGAAAAGGCCGGTTGAAGAGCAGCGCGGTGAAGAGTCCCGCGCCCAACGCCACCAGAATCACCAGCGCGGTGAAGATGAGCGTCGTCTGCATCACCTTCCAGAAGCCGGGGTCCTGAAACATCCGCGTATAGTTGTCCCACCCCACCCAGACCGGCGGCGTCTTCGAGGCCAGTTCGATGCGCGTGAAGCTGCCGTAGATGCCCTGGGCGATGGGATAGAGGAGCAACAACCCCTCGTAGAGAACGATGGGCAGCACCAGCGCGTAGGGCAGCCAGCGAATGCGTTTGCGGGCGCGGGCAGGGCGGTTGGGAGCTAACTCCGTCATTGGGTGTGCGCCCCTATACTTTCAGATTGTGGCCGGACGCGCCCAGCAGCCCGCCGCCCGCGTTCATACCCAGATTGCCGCCGTCCATCGGGATAATCGCACCGGTGATCCAGGAGGCCGCGTCCGAGGCCAGCCAGAGCGCCACGCCTTTGATGTCGTCGGAGCGGCCAAAACGCCCCGCCGGGATGCCGTGCAAAAAGGTGTCGCGCAGATGCGGCTCCCGCTCCATACGCGCCAACAGGCCATTGGTCTGGCTGAGTACCTGCGCGGGCAGGATGGCATTGACACGCACGCCGCGCCCGCTCCATTCGGTGCTGAGCTCTTTCGTCATGTGGATGACAGAAGCCATGGCCATCCCGTAGGTGGATTGCTGGCGGGCCAGCGAGCTGACACCGGCGATGGAGCCAATGCTCATAATACTGCCTTTGCCCTGGCGCAGCATCCGCCGCCCCGCCTGCTGGGTGTTGTAATAGCGGCCAAAAACGAGGCTCTGGAAGACCCACTGGAACTCCTCCATTGTGATATCTTCGGCGGCTTTCTGGATGCCGTTACCGGCCACATTGCCCAGAATGTCCACCCGGCCAAACTCCTTGTCCACCAACTCGTAGAGCCGGTCAATGTCGGCGAAGCTGGAGACATCGCAGGTGACGGGAATGGCGCGGTGGCCCAGTTGGGAGAGGGTGTGCGCGGTCTCTTCGTTGCCCGCGCTGTTGATGTCCAGCAGGATCAGATGCGCGCCGGCCTCGGCGAAGGCCGTCGCCATCGCCTGCCCCATCCCGCTGGCCGTTCCCGAAACAATCGCCACACGGTCGGTCAAATCAAACATATTCATAGAAGTTTCCTTTTCTGTAAACTAACCTGAAAATAGCGACTGGGGACTGGGGATCGGCGACTGGGAATTGCGCTCTGTCGTCTGCTGCCCCAATTTTCATTGTTGATTGTCCCCAATCAGGCATGGAGATTGACTTGAAAATAGAACGCGGATTCAGCGGATTGAGCGGATCAGCGCGGATAAAAAATCTGCGGTTTCTGCGAAAATCTGCGTACCTGTTTTATTGTAATCGGTACCCCCGTCTCATAGACTGGTACAAACTGGCTCTACTGGGCTTTTGTCTGTCCGGCCAGCCAGACCTGATATTCGGCCTGCGCTTCCTCATTGAGCGGGTAGTATTTGCGCAGATCGCCCCCCTCGGAGAGTTTGAGGCGGGTGAACTCCTCCCACTCGTTCTTTTCGCTGGCTTTCTTGATCAGTTCGGGGGCCAGTTGCACGGGCACGACAATCGCGCCGTCGTTGTCGGCAATGATAATATCGCCGGGCATGACCAGCACACCAGCGCAGGCAATCGGCGCGTTGACGGCAAAGGGCATAATCGTGTGCTGCCAGCCGTGGTTGGGCGTCACCCCACGCATCCACATGCCCAGTTGCAGTGGCTCCACATGCGGCCAATCGCGCACGCAGCCATCAATCACCACGCCGAGGCCGCCGCGCCCCTTGAAGTAGGTCAGCATCATTTCGCCAAAGACGCCCGCGGCCATATCCGCCCGTGCGTCCACAACGAGTATATCGCCGGGCTGCGTGTGATACATAGCGTGGCGGTGCAACTGCAATTCGGTGTCGGCGTATTCGTGGTTGGCGCTCATATCCTCGCG
>CAMDEX010000241.1 GCA_945897075.1 Litorilinea aerophila | reverse complement strand
ATTTTGACCAGTCGCCAATCCCCAGTCGCCGTTCCCCGATCCCCAATCCCCAATCGCTACTCTGCCCACGCCCGAATCAGCGCGGGCAATTGGGCCAGATCGTTGATGACCCTATCCGGTGCGACCAAATCTGCAATGCGCTGATCCTCGGCCAGGGGGATCATCCGGCAGAGAACGGTCAGGCTGCCCAGTTGCAGCCCGCCGGCGATGTCGTGTTTCAGGCTGTCGCCCACGCAGACCAGTTCATAGGGTTCGGCGTCCCAGCGTTTCAGAACGCCCTCGTAAATCTCGCGCCCCGGTTTGCGCCACTCCACCGCGCCGCTGCACAAACAAACATCCAAAAAGGGGCGCAGACCGCTGTAATCTACGATGCGCTGGAAGACGCGGTCGCAGCCGTAGTTGGCAATCAGCGCCACTTTGTAGCCCTCGGCATTCAGCCAGCGCAGCAGAGCGAGCGCGCCCGGCATCAACTCCCAGGCGGTCATCTCCGGCGCGTAGAAGATGTCCACGGCCCGGCGCAGCACATCCCCGTCCATGCGCGAGGCGGGGTAGCCGAAGAATTGGAGGAGGAAGCTGAGCGCGTCGTCGGCCACGTGCTCCTCCTGCTCGTCGTCGGATTTGGTCTGGGCGAAAATGCGCGCCTCGACGATATTTTTCCAGAAGTTCTCTGGAAAGTCCATCCCTGTGGAGCGCATATAGGCTTCGGCCTGGCGTGCGCCGCTCTCCATCAACCCGGCGATGGGCTGTTTGAGCCGGGCCAGGGTGTTGTCAAAATCGAAGATGACCCCCTGCACCAGCCGCCGCGGGCGCAGGCTGCCAGCGGGCAATTCTGGGTAAAAATTCTGCAACAGACCGGCCAAACGCTCCGGGGCAATGGCGACGGCTACCTCCTCCACCACCTCTGGCGCAGCCTGTGGCTCAGCCACTGCCTGACGCTGGGCCGGTGTAAAGTTGGCGGCGCGGGATTTGGCCCGCTTCATAAATTCGTCCAACTCTTCCAGCGACAGCGCTTCCATACCGCTGCTCAGCCGTTCGTTCAATGCGGGCGTGTCGTCGGGTTGGGGTCGCTTCGTCGAATTGTTCATAGCCTACAGTATGCGGATGGGGTGGGGGTTCTGTCAAATGGGGAGGGGATTGGGGAACGGGGCTTGGGGGATTGGGGAACGGGGATTGGGGGATTGGGGCTTGGAGATTGGGGATTGGGAGATTCGGGGCTGTTGGGTTGATACAATGGGAGGCTCTGAGGTAAAATTGAGCGACCGGTGGGAAAATCAGCTTCTCGTGCGCGGATTTAGGCCACAGGGGATGAAAGCGAAAATCCGTAAATTCTGAAATCCGTGTTCTATTTTCAGGGCAACAACGCAGGAGGATTTGCATGGCCTATACACTGACTGTCGGCTCAGTGCGCTGTCACATCATCAGCGATGGACGCCAGTTGAGCGACGGCGGCGGCTTTTTCGGGCTGGTGCCGCGCACGCTCTGGGAGCCGGTGATCCGCCCGGACGAACGCAACCGCATTCCGGTCGCACTGCGCTCTCTGCTCATCGAGTCGGACGCCGGGCTGATTCTGGTGGACACGGGCCAGGGGGACAAGCTGGGGGAGAAGGAGTGGCGCCGGCTTGGGATGGCCCCGCGCAGCGAACGGCTGGTCGGCGAATTGCGCTCGTTGGGCTTTCAGCCGGAAGATGTGGATACCGTTCTCTTCACCCATCTGCACATGGACCACGCCGGCGGGGCCACCCGCTGGTCCACGCCGGGCGATCCCGCCAGCCCAGTTGTGCCCACCTTTCCCAACGCCCGCCATCTGGCCCAGCGCATCGAACTGGCCGACGCCAGCTTTCCCAACGAACGCACCCGGGGCACTTATTTCCCCCAAAACTGGCAACCCTTGCAAGCCGCGGCTCTGTTGGATGTGGTGGACGGGGATCAGCGGCTGGCTACGGGTGTGTACACCGAAACTGTGCCGGGTCATACGGGCAGCATCCAGGCGGTCTGGATCGAAGATGGCGGCGAAAGTCTGCTCTTTTTGGGTGATACGTGCAGTTGGGCCGCGCATCTGGAGCGCTTGGCCTGGGTGCCCGCCTTCGACATCTACCCGATGCAGAGCATCGAGGGCAAGCGGCGTCTGCGTGCGCAGGCACTGGCACGCAACAGCCTGCTCGTCTTTCAGCACGACGGCCAGGTGGTGAGCGGGCGGCTGGTGGACGGGGAGCGGGGGCCGGTGGTGCAGGCGGAGATCAGTGAAGTGGCGTGGGAAGATGAGTGAGACGTGAAACGTGAAATGTGAAACGTAAAACGTGAAACGTGAAACGTGAGATCGGACGGTGATCTCACGTTTCACGTTTCACTCATCTTCAACTCTCCGCAATCTCCAGGAGTTCTTCTTTGTTCAAGAGTTGGATGCGTTTGCGCCCGATTTCGATCAAGCCCTGGGATTTCAGATCGTTGAGGACTTGGGTGGCCGTCTCCCGATAGGTGCCCACGCTCTCGGCCAGGTCCTGATGGGTCAGGCCGGTCACCTCGTCGCTGGCCTGCTCGTCGGAAAGACGCAGCAAGAGGCTGGCCAGCCGGGCCGGGATGCCTTTGAAGGCCATACTTTCCAGCCGTTCCTCCACATCGCGCAGCCGCTTGCCAGTGATCTCCAGAATGCGCAGGGCCACCTGGGGTTTGTTCAGAATCAACCGCTCGAGGTCGGTGCGGCTCATCACGCAGATCAGACAATCCTCCACGGCCTCGGCAAAGGCGTTGTGCATCTTTGTGCCCAACAGGGCCATCTCGCCGAAGAGGGTATGCTCGCCCAGTGTGGTGATGACCAGTTTCTTGCCCTCCGGGCTGATGCGGTAGAGCTGAACCCGCCCCTCTTTAAGGATAAAGAGTACCTCGCCCCGCTCTTCGGGTCGGTAGAAGACCCGCCCCTTTTGCACCGTACTCATTGTGGTGATGCGGTTCAAATCCTCCATCTCGCGCGCGGTCAAATCCTGAAAGACCGTCAGCTCGGAAAGATAGCGCATCTTCTCTGCCGGTTGCGCGCCGGCCACAGTTGCACTGCTCATTCGTCTTCTCCCGCATTGAGATATGTTTTCGATTCCAAAGCCAGGCAAAGCCGTTCCTGCGCATCCTGCACCGAAGGGTTGCCCAACGACCAAAGACGACCATTGATCAGATAGGTAGGCGTAGCAAAGACCGCATCCGGGATGGTTTCGCTGCTCCGCGAAAGGTTGATGATGCGCAGATCAACCGCCGGGAAGCCCGCCCGTATACTGTCGGCCACTTCGTAGGCGTAGTCACAGATTGCACAATTTTCGGCGACGTAGATTTCCACTAGGATCGCCCTCTGTTCTGGCTTATCCGCTGGCATAGCCAGCGCTTCATCCCCATAGGATTCGGCCTGGGGGTGCTGGGTTTGGAGGATCGATTTTTCCCTATTCATTTGTTGCTTTCTTTTCGCTTGTGCCAAATTCAGGCCGCGCAGCAAACTCATTGCGCGCAGAAATAGGCTAACTTTGCGCAAAGAAATAATCCGTAACCCTTCTTACCGCCCGATGCCTCACCCACAACGCGTGTCGAACAGGACTTACGCAGTCGGGAACGCCAGCATCCTGCTGGCTGCCGCCAGGGATGGCGGCGTTCCCGACTGCGTAAATCCTGTCGAAAAATGAATGCCCGTTGTGTTGACCGCTGCCCCGTCAACGGTAATCGCAGCGCTACGGATCACCGCTTGCTGGTCACAGATGAGTGATGCTCCCGCAGCCAGCGCTCGGTCTCCACCAGACCGACGCCGAACTGCACAAAGCCATCGTCTTGGGGCTGGTAGCCGACCGTCTGCCGGGTGGTGGTCAGTTCCATGCGTTTGAAGCGGTTGTCCGAGACGCCGTGGACAATGGCGAACTGGACATTTTCGGCTTCGATACAGCGCACGAACAACTGGCAGAGGTCGCGGGCGCTGACGAATGTACTCAGGTTGCGGCTGTTGACGCTGAACTGGGCCTGATTGTATTCAAAGCTGCCAATGCGCACGGCAATGCAGGAAAGTCCGTGGGCGTAGGCGTAGCAGTGGGCAATAGCTTCGCCAAAGGCTTTGCACGCACCGTAGATATTCAGGGGACGCACAGGGCCGTCCGTGCGCGCCTGCTCGTCCAATGGGTAGCCTTCGATAACCTGTACGCTGCTGGCAAAAATGACCCGGCGACAGCCCGCCTCCCTGGCCGCCTCAAAAATGTTGTAGACGCCTTTGATGTTGTTGTCCAAATAGGATGCGTAGAAATCGCTGCCGGTGCCGGGATCAGCGGCCAGGTGGAGGACGGTATCCACGCCCTGGCAAGCGGACCGACAGGCGTCCAGGTCTGCAATCTCCAGGGGGATCACTTCACCCAACGGCGGGGTCTCCAACCCTTCCGTCCGGCGGTCGGCCAGACGCAGATCGTAACTGTCCGCGGCGTAGACGCAAAAGACGCTGCCGATGCGTCCGGCAGCCCCGGTCACAAGCACTTTACGCATAGGGACTCCTTCAGGTAGGATTCAGATATTTATCGCGAGGGTAATCCGCGGACATCCAAATTGGCAAATGGGTAGTGTTTGCGATTGGTTGTGTAGAGAAGTAGATTTCTCTGTAGTGCTGTGGCGCCAATCATTGCATCTGGGAGCGAAAGCTGAATTCCCTGACGCGCATAGGTATAGATCAACCGACCTGCTCGATCTGCTGTCGCCATATCGACTGGCAGAACGGGAATTGTATCCAACAGAGCGAAAGTTGCCTCTTCTTCGCGAGGGTGCATACCGGCCAGGATTTCTGTTCGTGTGACGGAGGAGACAAAGAGAGAATCACCATCTCCTATGAACTGCTCCAGCAACGAGAGCGCCAAAGGATTTTGGCGGAGCGCGAGAATCAAAATATTTGTGTCAAGGAGAACATTACTCATCTGCGTCGTGTATTGGTGACTTCAGGGAGTATGCGGATGGACGCTCGCGCAGCGTATAAACATAGGCTTCGACATCATCCACTGTCATGAGGTCAGAGTGATTGCTGTCTGTCCACGCCTGTTCGTCGCGCAAACGTTTCACTGCGGCTTGCAGCCGGAGCCGACGCAACTCTCTTTCCACGCTATCCACAATAAAGCGGTCTCGCTCGAGTTGCGGCACCTGTCGCGCCAATTCATCCAGTAGAAGCGCGGGAAAGTTCACTCGAATTTCGGTTGCGGATTTAGACAGTAATTGAGTAGAAATCTGCGCTACCATTTGTCTTTGGCCTTTGCTTATTCAGAAAAAAATCACTGGTGCTTCAATCATACCCGATTGGAGGCGTAGAATCAATGTTGCAAAATGTCACATTTAGTGAAACTTCGGGGGAAACGGCGGATCTGCATCAGCGGTTATGCTGCCAGACGGAAAATGACACGCAGATCATCCAGACTTTTTGCAAATTTCAACCCCTCCACAATCGCCCGCAGCACATCGGAATCGGCGATACGATAGATTTCCGGTAACAAAGCCAACCCTTGACTGCCATATTTCAAGTCAAGCCCTACCTCAATGGCCGCCAGTAATCCTTCGCGCCGCCCCTGCTGCAATCCCTGCTCTCTTCCCTGCTGCAATCCCTGCTCTTTCCCCTGCTGCAATCCCTGTTGCAGTCCCTGTTCCATCCACTGTTGAGCCAGCGTCTTTCCCTGCATTGCCACACCTCCATCATCCAAAAAGACTTCCCGTAGCGCCTCTTGAAACTGAGCGTCTGTAATCTCTGCGCTGCTCTGAGAAATGTAACGCAAAACCACACTCAGATATTCTAACGTGCTTTGCGCGTGGATCAAATCGCGCAGTAGTCGAAAAATTCCGGGCAATTGCGCGGCAAAATCGCTTGCGTACACACCTTTGAACAAACGTAGCGCGACCTGCAACGTTGCCGCGCCGACGATCTCTTCGTCGCTGTATTGAGAGAGGTCCACCAAATGATAGGCAAAGTCAGGCCAATAGCGGCGCAGCTCCTCCGGCCCTGTGTAGAGAGCGCCCAGGTGATAATTGTCAGGCCAGGGTGTTCGCCCGTGATAGACCACCAACGGGATCAATGGGGTCATCCGCGTCCCCTCGCGCAAACTACGCTCTTCAATCCGCACAAAATAGCGTAGCAGTTGAAAGGGTGTAAGCCAATCCGGAAAGCTCTTGTGTTCTATCAGAAAATAGATGAAGGCAGCTCTGCCGTCGCGCAAGCGCACCCGGTAGAGCAGGTCGGAGACGTATTCCTGCAAGTTGGGGTCGAGAAAACTCTCCCGGCTCAATTCGAGGGTAGACACATCCAGCGTCGCGGCCACTTCCGGCGGCAAATAGTAACGCACAAAGTCCTGGGCAACTTCTGGATAGGAAAAGACTTCGCGGAAGAAGCGGTCATGCGGATTTGCAATATCAGCCATCGGTCTACCTGCTTTCAATCAGATTGCCTTGAAAATTCGGAGTGATGCTCCGAATTTTCAAGGCATAATCATCCTGGGTAGGAGGAGAAGCTGCGCAGATCAATCCAAATCATGAAAATCTGCGTCCCACTCTTCTCCGCTTACGAAAAGTCCAGCCGCACCAGTAAATCCTGAAATTGCAGTTCCATCTTTTCGTCGCCCAACGCCATCTGGGCATAGGGGCTGTCGTAATGGGCAAAGCCGCTGATGGGCTGCGCCCGCTCATTCACCAGCAACGGCCCCTCCCAGGCGAAGTCAATACTCTCCCCGCGCAACGTGTCGGCCTGGACAGACAGCCCGCAAAGCCGCACGTCCAACCCCAGCACTTTGGCCTGGAAATCGGCAAAAGTGCCGTCGTTGGCGGCGCGACCCATCTGCACCAGCCAGGCGTTCTCGCTGCCATAGGAGCGCAACTCCTGGAAGGCACTCTTGCCCTGTTTCGTCAGTTCGATGCCCTGGCTCGCGCTGATGGCCAGATAACCTTCGCCCACGCGGGCAAAGGCCCAGCCCCCTTCCAGCGCCCATTCGTCAAAGGCGTAGGTGGGGAAATAGGCATGGGTGAAGCCCAACCAGTCGTCGGCGGGCAGCTTGTGAAGCGAGATCAGCACATCCTTCCACTGGGCCGTGCGTGGCAGGACGACGTTGCCGTGCCAGAAGTTGGGGCGGTGCGAGCCGTCCTCGCTGAGGCAGGGCGGGTGGGTGACAAAGACCACCGCCTCTGGGCTGAGGGTGGCCTGCCAGATGTGCTGCTGGTAGCCCGGGTGGCCCGCTTGCCAGTCCTGGGCCGAGGCAAGCATATAATCCGGCGTCTTGTAGGTGACTTTGTTGATTGTCCAGTCGCCTTCGGCCAGATCGCACCAGCGCTCCAGCGTCCCGCTGTGGCGTTCCCGGCTCCAGATTTCCTCCGCCGGGTCCAGGGCAATGGCTTCGATGACCGGCGGCAGCAGATAGCTGACCGCGCAGGCCAGACTGACCACACCCAGAATGCGCTCGTTGAAGATGCCTTTGCCCCAGAGCAGACGGGAGATACCGGAGGTCGGCTCCAGAAAGCCGCCCTTGAGATAGGGCGCGTAGCTGCGTCCGTGGGTGGAGCCGAAGACGCCTTTGTAGGAGTTGACCGCCAGATTGAAAAGCAGCTTGTCCAGCACGACAGTTGCCAGCTCGCGTACCTCGTCGTTCTCGGCCAGATCGGCCAGGTGGGAGAGGGCGAGAACGTCCTCCTCAAAATAGGTGTTGGAATCCCACTCCCGGAAGCCGCCGTTGGCCCGCTTGCGCAGCCAGGAGAGGGCCATGCGCTCGCCCTTTTCTCGGTGTTCTTCTCCTGTCATCCCCGCGTTGGTGAAAATTTCGTCGGGCAGAAGTTGGCCCGCCAGCACTGCGCAGGCGTGGAAGAGAATCTGGTGGTTCTCCGACCAGAAGCACATGGCGTCGCTGCCCGGCTCGTCCATCCAATAGCGGAAGTTGAGAAAGCACTCCTGCAAAGGAGCGACCAGCTCCTGGGGGAAGCCGGGGCTTTCGATGTAGCGCCCCACCATCCCCAGCAGGCCGACCAGATAGAAATCGCTGCAATCAGCCCGGCTGTTGATCATCCCAATCGTTTCGTGAATGGGTTTCTGTTCGACGAGATCAAACCAGCCCAGCTCCATTTTGGCGATTTCCGAGAAAACATTGACGCCCCGTCGCGCGGCGGCTTTCAGCGCCTCCTCCCGCCGTTCGGGATAGCTCCCGTAGCGTTCGCTGGAGTATTTGTGGTTGCCCACAATGCGCAGGGGCAGACGGCGCTCCACGCGCATCCCTTTTTCGTAATAGTCAGCGGGGTGGGGAAAGAGCACTATTTCATACTCACCGGGCGGAAACTGATAAGCAACGCCGAGGTTCTGCTTCTGTTTGGGGGTGCCTTCGGTGTGGTGTTCCGAATAGATACGGCCATCTTTGCGTTGCAGGCGCAGGGCGATGTTGTCCACAGCCGGGTTGCCATCGGGCCAATGGACGACGATCTCCTGCTCACGGGTGAAAATGTCCTGGGTCAAATAGGCTGTGGCAAAGAGCGCTTCTAACTTTTGCCGTCGGGCCACCGGCTGAACCGTCGTGGGCAGGGCCACGGACAAGCCTTCCCCATCCAGCCGCAAGGCCATCACATACGGGCATTCGCGCACGGCCACACCCTCAAAGCGCACCAACAACTCATTGCGCCCTTCTTGCAAGGGCAGGAGACAGGCGGAATGGCCGGGGGATTGGTGGTGAAAATGTTCCACCCGGTGGATGTGTTGCCCATTGAGCCAGACATCGGCGGGGCCGTTTGTGGTGAGGACGGCGTTGGCGTTCTGGGCCACAGGACTCTCCACTCCACCAAAGGCCCAGGTGTGCAGGTGGTGGCAGGTGTGGTAAAAGAGCGAGCGGTCAACGAAGTGATCGTCCTCGGCCCGGTAGACCTGCCAGGTAAGCTCTGTTTCGCCGCCGAAAGGGGCAAACTTTTGCAATTCAGCGGGCGCGGCAGAAAGACCCGTCTCCGTACGGTAGCGGCTGCGGGCAATTTGCAGTTTGAAATCAGCGCCGGGAAAATCGTCCAAATTGGGGACGGAGGAGGCGAGGGGTCCCGCCATCAGCCAGTCGTGGACAAAACCCCCGACCAGCGAATAACTCAACCAGACGGGGGCTTGGGGTTCAACACTATTCATTCCAACACTATTCATAGAGTACACACCGCACTTTGTGGCCGCCTTCCAGTTCCAGGAAGGGCGGCGACTTGGTGTCGCAGACGCCCTGAATGGCCTGGGGGCAGCGGGGATGGAAGGGGCAGCCCTTCGGGATGGAATAGGGGTCTGGCACAGTGCCGCGGATGGCGGTCAACCGGCTGCTCTTGTGTTCAGCGGATTTGCGGCCCAGCAACGGGATGGAACGCAGCAGGGAACGGGTGTAGGGATGTTTGGGATCGTAGAAGATGGAGTCCACATCCGCCATCTCCACCACTTCGCCCAGATACATCACCACCACGTAGTCGGCCATCTGGGCGATCACACCCAAGTCGTGGGTGATGAAGATAATCGCCATGCCCAGTTCGTCCTGCAAACCGCGCATAAGGGTCAGTATCTGGGCCTGGGTGGTCACGTCCAGGGCAGTGGTCGGCTCATCCGCGATCAGCAGAGCGGGGCGGCAGGAGAGGGCCATCGCGATCATCGCGCGCTGGCGCATACCGCCGCTGAGCTGGTGGGGGTAGCGGTCAATGATGCGGTCGGGATCGGGCATCCCCACCTGGCGCAGGGTATTGATGGCAATCGTGCGGGCTTCTGCGTTGCTCACTGCCTGGTGCAGCAGAATGGCTTCCGTAATCTGGTTGCCAATCGTATGCACCGGGCTGAGAGAGGTCATCGGTTCTTGAAAAACCATCGAAATTTCCGCGCCGCGGATGGAACGGGCTTTGTCGCCCATCGGGTCGAGCTTCGCCATATCCACGATTTCTACGGTGCGGCTGCTGCCCTCGCCGTGGGTCAGGTGAAAGAGAATCTCTCCTTCCACAATGCGGCCCGGCGTGGGCACAATGGACATCACGGAGCGGGCCATGACCGACTTGCCGCAGCCGCTTTCACCCACTACACCGACGGTCTGCCCGCGCTGGACACTAAAATCCACATTTTCGACCGCGCGCACAATGCCCTGTTGCAGGAAGAAGTGGGTTTTCAGCCCCTTCACTTCCAGCAGGATATCTTCTCTATTCCCAGCCTTCGTGCGACTTTGGGGGTCGCCAACGGGCACTGTTGCCATGGGGGTCTCCTAAAAAAGTGATTCACAGATTGAACTGATGCGGGAATGACGGTCTGCCGTTCGTCACTACCCGTGGTGCGTAGTGCGTGTACTCATATCACTACCAGTACACGCACTACGCACC
>CAMDEX010000240.1 GCA_945897075.1 Litorilinea aerophila | reverse complement strand
ACTCTTTCCGTCGGGCGCAGCCAGCAGCGCCCCTACGCAAAATAGTATCCCCCAGTGTAGGACAAAAGAATGGGCATTGCACAACAAAAGTGGTTGACCGGCAGTAGCACCCCTCTCATTGTCGGCGCGTTGACGCTGCTGGCCGCGTTCCTGCGTTTTTTCCTCATCGGCGACAAGTCCGTCTGGCTGGACGAAGCCTTTAGCATTTGGCTGGCCCGCCAACCCCTCTGGGAGATGTGGGGCTGGCTGCTGCGTATAGACCAGCACCCGCCCCTCTACTACACTCTTTTGCACGGCTGGATCGGACTCTTTGGCGATCTGCAAGGCCCCGTGCGCGGGCTGTCTGCCCTGTGCAGCACGCTGGCCGTGCCCGTCTTCTACGCTGGGGTGCGCCGCCTGTGTGACCAACCCACCGCGCTGATCGCCGCCTTTGTGCTGGCGATATCCCCTTTTCACGTGCGTTTTGCCCAGGAAACCCGCATGTACGGGCTGCTCACGCTGGCCGTGGCCGCCGCTCTTTATTGCGTGGCAATCATTTTGAAAGAGCAGAACGCGCCCCGCCGCGTCTGGTGGGGGCTGGCGATCAGCCAGGCCGCGTTGATGCTTACCCACAACACCGCTGCGGTCTACTTTCCGGTGGCGTTGAATCTGGCTCTGCTGGGAATTTTTTTCAACGCAAAAAGGCAAAGAGGCAAAGACGCGGATTTCCCTGAAATCACAGATTCTATCCGCGCTGATCCGCTCAATCCGCGTCATCCGCGTTCTATTCTTCGTTCTGAATTTGCCAGACGCTGGCTCATTTTTCAGGGCGTGGCCGTGCTGCTCTGGATGCCCTGGGCCTGGCCTTTCGTTGTCCAATCGCTGGGCGTGGATCGCCAGTTCTGGATCTGGCCGCCCACGGCCGGGATGATCTGGGATACTTTACGCAACTTCAACTTTGCCTTTCTGGCGGGCGATCTGCCTTTCCAAGCCGTGTGGATGGCGCTCTACGCCGGGTTGTTCCTTTTCGGCGTTTGGCGTTTGCGCCGATCTTCTTCCCTTTGGCTGCTGCTTTCGCTGCTGTTTGTACCAATCGCGATTGCACTTCTCGTCAGTCTGCGCCGCCCCATCTTCTACGACCGCACGCTTATTTGGCTGACTTTGCCCTACTACACCCTGATCGCGGCGGGGATACGGGCGATTGGAGAAAGAGTGGGAAAGAAGAAAGAGGGAACGCAGATTGCGCAGATTACGCAGATTGCGCAGAAAAAGACGGGATTTGTAAATCTGCGTTCTAATGCTTCGACTTTGGCGCAGGTTGGCGTCTTAGCAATCGTACTCTTTCTGAGCGGGCTGTCGTTGACGGGCTACTATTTCTGGTTTGAAAAGGAGGGCTGGGACGAGGCTGCGGCTTACATCGCGCAAAATGCGCAGCCGGACGATCTGATCATTTTCAACGCCACATGGGTACAGATTCCTTTCGAGTATTACTACCGCCACTACAACCTGGAGACAGAACTGCGCGGTCTGCCGGTGGACCTCTTCGACCGCGGCGTGTTGGAACCGCTGATGGAGGCAAGCGACATCCCCCATCTCCATGAATTGGTGGACAATAGGCCGCGCCTCTGGCTGGTCTATTCCCACGACTGGTACACCGACGCGTCGCAGATCATTCCACGGGAGATCGGGCGTTCCCTGGCTGAGACCAGCCGAAAACGTTTTACTGGGCTACAGGTGATCCGCTACCAGGCGCGGTGAAAAGGAGTTGCGGGTTGCGGGTTGCGGGTTGCGAGTGGCGGTTCGATGTCTCCGCATTCTGCATTCTGCATTCTGCATTCGTCATTCCCCGTTCCCCATTCCCCTGTGGTATCATTGGCCCTGCACAGATTTGCATCTGCGTCCATCCGCCCAAGCGGCGTGATGTGCGTTCTATTCTTAAATCCGTGCAAACCCTCAGAATCCGTGTGTATCCGTGTACCCTTTGGAATTCAAATGAGCGAAGAACGATTGCAGAAAGTCATGGCCGCGGCTGGGATTGCCAGCCGACGGGCCAGTGAAGAGATTATCGCCGCGGGCCGGGTAAGGGTCAATGGGCAGATTGTGACGGAGATGGGTCTTAAGGTGGATCTATCCAAAGACAAAGTGACGGTGGACGGCAGACCTTTGCGCACCAACAACCGCCACGTCTATATCAAAGTCTACAAACCCAGAGGGATGCTCAGCGACATCGGCGGCCAGACCGACGGCCGGCCCACTGTGGCCGATCTGCTGCCGTCCGGCGTGGGCCGGGTCTTTCCTGTCGGCCGGCTGGACCTGAACAGCGAGGGGTTGGTACTGCTCACCGATGACGGCGAACTGGCCCACCGGCTTACCCATCCCCGTTACGAACATCCCAAGACCTATTTCGTCCTTATTGATAGCTATCCCGGCGAAGAGGCACTCATCCGGCTGCGCAATGGTGTTGAATTGGAAGACGGGCGCACGGCTCCAGCCAAAGTTGATGTGGTTGACGGCCCGCCTGCCGAGCTGATCCTGGACGAGGGTTACCGGCGCGGCACATGGCTGCGTATTGTCCTGCGTGAAGGCAAGAAGAGACAGATTCGCCATATGATTGTGGCTGTCGGTCTCTTTCTGCACCGGCTGGTGCGCTGGTCCATCGGCCCGGTCACAGTTGCCCAATTGCCGCCCAGAGAATCTACCCACCTGGCCAAGGGGGAACTGGCTGCTCTGCGCGATATGGCCGAGAGCAAGCGCCCCGTGCGCAGCTCTGGTCGCCCCGCCCGCCCAGCATCTACGCGCCGCCTGCCGCCTGGACGTCCGTAGGGGTATGGTATAATCAGCAGACTGCAATGCTCCGGGCGCAGTTGGTTACCCGCCCGCCGGTCACATACCGACGGGGAGCATCTGTTGTGGTGAAAACTGATTACAGCTCACTGATTACTGCTCACTCTCCTCCTACCGGGAACCGCCGTGAACCCTGCCACAATCACCGCGCCGACACCCAACGCCGCCCACGCCCCGGGCGTGGCTCACGCCCCAGACGTGGCTCACGCCCCAGACGTGGCCCACGCCCCAGACGTGGCCCACGCCCCAGGCGTGATCGCCATTGACGGCCCCGCCGCATCCGGCAAAAGCACAGTCGGTTTTGCCGTGGCTGCTCTGCTCAACTATCTCTTTTTTGATACAGGTGCGATGTACCGGGTGGTCGCCTGGGCTGCACTGGAAAAGGGCGTGGACCTGCACAACGCCGAAGCGGTTGGTCTGCTGGCCGAAACCCTTGTCATCTCCATTCTGCCCGCGGGCGACGCGCAGGATGGCCGCCATCTCACCGTTCTGGTCGCCGGCCGCGATGTGACCTGGGCCATCCGTGCGCCGGAGGTGGACCAGAACGTTTCGACCGTAGCCGCGATGCCCCGCGTGCGGGCTACCCTCTCCCAGCACCAGCGGCAGATCGGCGCGCAGTACGCGCACGGCCACGCAGGCATGGATGGGATTGTAATGGTAGGGCGGGACATCGGCACAGTCGTCCTTCCCGACGCCCCTTTGAAAATCTATCTGGACGCACCCGCGACCGAGCGCGCCCATCGCCGCTTTTTGGAATTGCAGAAGCGGAGCAAAGATGCCTCTTTCGAGCAGGTGTTGGCCGATATGCAGGCACGCGACCGCGTAGACAGCCAGCGCGCCATCGCCCCCCTGCGTCCCGCACACGACGCCCACATCATCGGCACTGCCGGGTTGGGTGTACAGGAAATTGTGGCACGCATCGTCGCCCTGGCGGGAGTCAGTCAGTGAGACAGTAAGACTGTCACCCAATCAACTAATCAACCAGCCAACCAGCCAACCAAATGAACGCTACCCTCACCGCCGAGCAAAAACTGGAACTCTACTATTGGATGATCCTGACCCGCACCTTTGACGAGCGGATGGTGGCCCTCTATCGTCAGGGGCGGGGGTTGGGTGGGGCCTTCAGCCAGCGCGGGCACGAGGCCATTTCTGTGGCCGTGGGCTATGCCCTGCAACCCGAAGATATTGTGGCCCCGATGCACAGGGATTTGGGAACCTATCTGCTGCGCGGGATGGCCCCCCGCCGCGTCTTTTCCAACCTTCTGGGACGGGCGACGGGCATCACACGCGGACGGGACGCCAACCTGCACGGCGCGGGGGATTTGAGTCTGGGGCTGGTCGGTTTTATCAGCCACCTGCCCCTCTCGCTGCCGGTGGCCCTGGGCGTGGCGATGAGCTTCCGCTACCGCAAAGAAGCGCGTGTCGCCCTCACCTTCTGCGGCGATGGCTCGGCCAGCGCCGGTCTCTTCCACGAGACGGTCAATATGGCCGCGCTCTACCAGGCCCCCTACGTGCTGATCATCGAAAACAACCAGTACGCCTACTCCACCCCCGTCTCCAATCAGACGCGTGTGACCGATTTCACGCAGCGGGCGGTGGGCTACGGCATCCCCGGCCTGGCTGTGGACGGCAACGACGTGGAAGCGGTCTACGCGGTGGTCAAGGAGGCCATCGAGCGGGCGCGGGCGGGCGGCGGCCCTTCCCTCATCGAGGCCAAGACGATGCGCATGTTGGGCCACGCCATCCACGATGGCGCGGAGTATGTGCCGCGGGCACTGCTGGCCGAGTGGGAGGCCAAAGACCCGGTGATCAACTTTGCCCGTAAACTGGTGGAGAGCGGCGTCACTGACCGCGACGAACTGGACGAAATCGGGCAACGGGCCGCGGTGGAGATCGAAGATGCCATCAATTTTGCCGAGTCCAGCCCCTTCCCCGACCCGGCCAGCGTGGCAGAGGGCGTCTACGCCGAATAAACCAAATCAACCAATCAACTGAAAAATCTTCCGGGAAGCTGCTAAGCTTCCCGGAAGATTTTTGTACTCTACACTTCTGTAGGGGCGCGTGCTTGCTGCGCCCGGCACACTGGCGACGGGCGCAGCAAGCAACCGCCCCTACCAATGATTATCATCAGCGCGTGATTGTCGGCAGGAAGATCGCCGTCGGAACCGTGATTGTGCCGGCTGGCTCAAAGCCGTGGGCGTTGCCTTCCTGGTCGTCGGCGCTGAACTCGACTGTGAACGCGCGCCCCTGGGCCTGCTGATCGAAACGGAAAGCATAGATCACCTTGACCGTCGTGCCCGGTTGGGCGTCGATCTGACTATTCGCCAGGTCCAAAAGACCGATATCGCTCGCCAGCAGCGTATCGTCGCCGGGGAAGCCTATGGCGGCGATCGCCCCCTCGTTATCGTGCAGCACAAGCGCACCCTTTGCGCCCAGATCTTCGGCAAAGCTGAGCCAGAGCATCACCTGGCCGTTCTCGTCGAGCAGACGAACCGCCATATTCTCCAGCAGACGCCAGTTCACCGGATGTACCCAACCCAGCGTCAGCGTCGAGAGATCGCCGGGCCGTTTGAGCGCGCTTTCAAAGCTGCCAATACCGACGTTGACGGTGCCGACAGTCAACGTGCCGAAGTTGATGGATTTGCCGCCGCCGGGGGCCGGGTTGCTGACAAAGAGCTTTATCTGTTTGCCGTTAGGCGTCGTGAGCGTGCCCGGCACGGTTGCCTGCACCTGCTGGGCGTTGACAAAAGTGGTGCGCAGGGCTGTGCTGTCAGCCGAGATGACGGAGGTGGGCACGAAGTTCGTCCCCGTGATGACGACCTGCACTGTAGTCCCCAGACGCACAGAAGTCGGTTTGTTGGTGATGACGGTAGGAAGCCGGTTGTTGACCGTAAAGAGACGCCCGTTGGAGAGCAACCCGCTCCCCGTATCAACGACTGTAACCGTGACGAGCTTGCCAGCGCTAAGTTCGGAGGCCGGAATGGTGGCCTGTAATGTGGTGGGTGTAAACGCGCTGGGTGTAAGAGTCAGTCCGCGCCACTGCACCCGGGAACTGGCGTTGAAGTTGGCCCCGGTCAAGGCGAGGGGCAGGGCAGCGGCCGGCGCAAGGACACTCGTCGGCGACAGGCTGTTCAGCACAGGCGCGGCCCCGGCTGTGTCGGGCGGCGCCTCGTAAGCGCCGATCTCACAAGCTGTGCCCTGGGGTCGGGTGATGCCGCGCTGGTCGCTGGCTTGGCAGGCGTTGCCGCCGCTGCCCGGCTGCGCCGGATTGCCTGCATTCACGGCCAGGCTGCCGGATGGCACGGCGTGTGTCAGGGTGGGGCCGCCGTTGTCGGCCAATGGGCCCAGAAGCGGGTCGCCGACGATATTGGTTGCGGTGTCATCTGTGATCGTGCAGCCGCCCAGTGTGCCGAACAGGTTATGCCCGCGCGAAAGCAAGCGACCGTTGCAATCCGCGGGAAGATTATTGGCAACGTCACTGGCGCGATCCGGGTTGTTGGTTGTGTTTTTGGCGACGATGCTGTTCAGAATCGCCACCGGCGATAGCCCACTGGCATTGGGTACAAAGATACCGCCCGTGGCAGTCCCCCCGTGATTGTTGGCGATGGTGACGTTGTTGAGCAGCACTTCCACACGTAGCCCATCGCCGGAGGTGAGCCGGAGCGCGCTGTTGTTCTGATTGCCGCTCAACGTCGAATTGAGAATGTTGACCGCGACCGGGAATTCGACCGCACCTGCGCCCACCACAATCGCGCCGTTCAGGTTATTGCTGATTGTGCTATTGCGAATGGTCACCCGATTGGTGGATCCCTCCAACTGCATTCCCAAGTTATTCTGGTCAAAGCTGCTGTCAACGATCTCGACAATGTTGTTGCCGCCAGCCGTGGCAAGCGCTGTGGTCGGAGTATTTCGCACTGTGACATTGCGCAACGTTGTCGCTGTCGGGCTGGTCTGATTGCCGTCGATCTGAATGGCAGGACTAACGCCCGCGCTGTAGTTGCTGATGATGAAGTTCGTGACAGTCAGTGCCCCCCGGCTCAGAATGCCTTGCCGAAAATCCAATGGCGCATTGGTAGCGTTGATGGCGCCATTGGTCAGGGTCAGGCTGCCCAGGTTAAAGTAGCCTTGCCTTGCCCTGTCTAAAGTGAGACCATCGATCGTCGCGCGCGCCCCAGCTGTAATGAGAATAAGCTGCGCGGAGGGGCGCAGAAGCGCGCCCGCGCCCTCAATCGTCACCCCAGCCGGGTCAGTAATCCTCAAGTTGTTGTCCGGATTGATCGTTAGCTGATAGAGTCCCGGCGGTAACTGGATTGTGTCGGGGCCGGGTCGGGCATTGGCTTCCTGGATGGCTGCGCGCAAGGTGCAGCCGTTACCCAGCGCGCTATTGATCGCGCAAATGCCATCGCCCGGCGTAATATCGCCCGCATCAAAGGTCAACGTCACGACGAAAGTGGCGTCCGCTTCAGCCATGACCTGGGCAGCCGGTTGCATAGAGAGAGAGAGAAGGTAGACTGCCAAAATCAGACAGCGTACCAGCCAGCGACGATAGGCGAGGCTTCGTTTGTTGGACAACATTGTTCTTGCTCCTTGTGTGTGAGACGGATGGTTGGTTGACTGCAATCGGTTTGGGATAGCTTTAATAAATGTTCGTAAACAACTTGGGTGATCTGATTCCGGGAATCGGCCAGATATACAGGGATATTCGAGAGAGCGTGTGGCCGATTCCCGGAATCGTGGCAATTACTTAGTTTGTAATCGACGGCAGGAAGATCGCCGTCGGAACGGTGATTGTGCCGGCCGGCTCAAAGCCGTGGGCGTTGCCCTCCTTGTCGTCGGCGCTGAATTCGACTTGGAAGGTGCGCCCCTGGGCCTGCTGATCGAAACGGAAGCCATAAATGACCTTAACGGTCGTGCCCGGTTGGGCGTCGATCTGACTGTTCGCCAGGTCCAACTGCCCGACATCGCTCCCCAGCAGCGTATCATCGCCGGGGAAGCCGATGCCAGCGATCTCCCCTTCTGCACTGTGCAGCACAAGCGCACCCTTGTCACCGAACTCCTCGGCAAAGCTGAGCCAGAGAACCACCTCGTCATTCTCGTCGAGCAGACGCAGCGCCATATTCTCCAACAGACGCCAATTCACCGGATGTTCCCAACCCAGCGTCAGCGTCGAGAGATCGCCGGGCCGCACAAGCGCGCTGGCAAAGCTGCCAATGCCGACGTTGACCGTGCCGACTGTCAACGTGCCGAAGTTGACGGATTTGCCGCCGCCGGGGGCCGGGTTGGTGACAAAGAGCTTGATCTGTTTGCCGTTTGGCGTCGTGAGCGTGCCCGGCACAGTCGCCCGCACCTGCTGGGTGTTGACGAAGGTTGTGCGCAGTGCGGTCGTGTCAGCCAAAATGACGGAAGTGGGCACAAAGTTCGTCCCGGTGATGACGACCTGAACAGCGGACCCCAGACGCACCGAAGTTGGCCGGTTGGTTGTGACAGTGGGGAGGCGATTGTTGACCGTAAAGAGGCGTCCGTTGGAAACCAGACCGCTCCCCGTATCTACGACAGTCACTGTGACGAGCTTGCCAGCGGTGAGTTCGGAGGCCGGAATGGTGGCCTGTAGTGTGGTCGGTGTAAACGCGCTGGGCGTGAAATTCAGCCCGCTCCACTGCACCCTGGAACTGGCGTTGAAGCCGCTCCCGGTCAAGGCGAGGGGCAGGGCAGGGGCTGGGGCAAGGACACTCGTCGGCGCTATGCTTGTTAGCTGAGGCACAACGGCTGTATCGGATGGAGCCTCATAAGCGCCGATTTCACAGGCTGTCCCCTGGGGTCGGATGATACCGCGCTGGTCGCTGGCTTCGCAGGCGTTGCCGCCGCTGCCTGGCGCAGCCGGATTGCCCGCATTCAGGGCCGGGCTGCCGGATGGCACAGCGTATGTCGCGGTGGGTCCGCCGTTGCCTGCCAACGGGAGCAGGAGCGGGTCGCCGATGATATTGGTTGCGGTGTCATCTGTGATCGTGCAGCCGTTGACAGAGCCGAACAGGTTGTGCCCGCGCGAAAGCAGGCGACCAAAGCAATCCGCCACAAGATCATTGGGAGCGTTGCTGGCGCGATTGGGGTTGTTGGCTGTATTTTTGGCGACGATGCTGTTCAGAATCGCCACCGGCGATAGCCCGCTGGCATTGGGCACAAAGATACCGCCTGTGGCATTCCCCCCGTGATTGTTGGTGATGGTGACGTTGTTGAGCAGCACCTCCACCCGTTGTACATCACCAGAGGCGAGCCGCAGGGCGGTGTTGTTCTGGTTGTCGCTGATTGTCGAGTTGAGAATGTTGACCACAACCGGGAATTCGACCGCACCAACGCCCACTACAATCGCGCCGTTGCGGTTACTGCTGATTGTGCTGTTGCGGATCGTCACCTGATTGGTGCCGCCCTCCAACTGCATCCCCAAGTTATTTCCGACAAAATCGCTGTCAACGATCTCGACTACGTTGTTGCCGCCACCCGTCACAAGCGCCGCGGTCTGATTGTTGAGCAGCCTGATGTGACTCAGTTTGGTCTTTGTGGGCGTGGCCTGATTGCCGTTGATGAGGATTGCAGCCGCACTGCCTGTCGGGATGTTTCTGATGGTAGAGTTTGTAACTGTCAACACACCAAGATTGTGAATACCTGCAAAATTCGGAGTATTGATTGTACTCCCAGAACCATTGGCATCAATTTCAATATTGTTTAGAGTGAGGTTACCCTCGTTCAAAACGCCTCTTCCATGCCCCCCAATAATGGTAAGGAAATTGATAGATGCCTGCGCCCCGGGTTGGATATGAAAGGCATAGGCTGAATGTGGATTAATCCTTACAAAACCGACAAAACCCGAAATGGTCAATCCAGCCGGGTCGGTAATCAACAAACTACCGTTGGCCACGCTGCAGAAACATCCAAAAGAGCCGAAAGGGAATGCGTCAGAATCGCCGAAAGAGATTGCGTCAGCACCGGGGCGTGCATTAGCTTCTTGTACTGCGGCGCGCAAGGTACAGCCGCCACCCAGCGCGCTGCTGACAGCGCAGATGCCATCGCCCGGCGCAGCATCGATTGCATCAAAGTTCACTGTCACGACGAAGGTGGCGTCTGTTTCAGCCAGGAGATGGGTAGCCGGTTGCATAGATAGAGAGAGGAGGTAGACCGCCAAAATCAGGCAGCGTACCAACCAGGAACGATACGAGCGATACGAGGTGTTGGCATTGTCATTGCGAAAGTTCATGAGATTCCTCCTGAAAAATGGATGTTTGGACAATCAGTAGACCGCAGACCACAGATAGCGGACCGCAATAGATGAAGTGGTCGGGAGCGGTCGGTGGTCCACCGTCTGCGGTCTACTGACAATAGTCGCTGTTCGTCTTCCCGCAGACGGCTGTCTAGCAGCCTGTCGGAAAAGGGGTGGATTAGGGCAAATTTATGTCATGAATATGTTGGTTTTCCGCTAATGCAAAGGGTTACATGGTCAGAATTCTGGGATTCTGGCAGGCAAACAGGCGTTTTGCCGCCCAATTGCCTGTTCGTGG
>CAMDEX010000239.1 GCA_945897075.1 Litorilinea aerophila | reverse complement strand
AAAATCAGCCGGGGCGGGCGAACCCACCCCGGCTATTGGCTGGGGGATAGGGACTCGAACCCCAATTCACGGCTCCAAAGGCCGCTGTCCTGCCATTAGACGATCCCCCACCAGACCGGGGGTGTTGTGGTGCCGAGGCCCAGACTTGAACTGGGGACACATGGATTTTCAGTCCATTGCTCTACCGACTGAGCTACCTCGGCAAACAAGAGCCGACCGTGAAGGTCGGCTCTGAGAGCGGGCGAAGAGATTCGAACTCTCGACCTTCTCCTTGGCAAGGAGACGTTCTACCACTGAACTACGCCCGCATCATTTTCAATTGTTACCTGCACACTATACCACACAGAGCCGGTCAATGCAAATCTGTTTTGCCAACAGCAGCGCAGATCAATCCAAATCACAAAAATCTGCGTCCGCTTGAAAAACGCAGTGGACCCGGTCGGATTCGAACCGACGGTCTCCTCCTTGCAAAGGAGGCGCCTTCCCACTCGGCTACGGGCCCCGATTCATTGCTTTCTGCGGTGATCCAATCTCATAACCTCTTAATCTCCGAATCTCAACCAGCAAAGATGAGATTGGGAAATTGACTGTCAACGTACCCCTATTCCCCATTCATAGGTGCCGACGAGAGGACTCGAACCTCCACACCCTGTCGGGCAATAGATCCTAAGTCTATCGCGTCTGCCATTCCGCCACGTCGGCATCTTGCGGCGGCCTGGCGACCCAGACGCACCCCCCCGGACGATTTCCCAAAGTCCCCGGCACTTAAGAAAGTGCCGGGGACTTCCAGGACTTCCAATCGTTTCAGTGCAGAGGCAGGTGTACCCCCGATTCTGTAGACTGCTGCCAGTTTGCCGTCATCTGTCTCAGCCATCCACCCGCAGGTGGACAACCGGCGCTTTGTGGCTTGCCGGGTATTGCCCGGCCTCGCCCGCAGCGCTGCGACGAGATCCCACCGAAGCGGGACCCTCTCGCCTTGCTCCCCGTCGCACGCTCGCCTGGCCGGCCCCATTGCTGGGTACCGCCGGTAGGCTCTTACCCTACCCTTTCACCCCTTACCTGCCCTGCCAAAGCAGAGTATCTGCTCGCAGAGCGGCGGGACTGCTCTCTGTTGCGGTTGTAGTCAGATGTCCGTTACCGTACACCTGCCCCCACTTGCTGTTTCGTGGGGCGACGCTCCGTCCACAGGGGACGGGCGGGAGTCGGGAAGTTCCTCTACCGGCACAAGACCGGCAGCGACGGCTGCCCCACCCCTTCACTGAGTCTTTCTATGACAATTATTAAACTGCCACGAACAGTTGCAATCCTACCACGCAGGGCGCGGGGTGTCAAATTTTATGCCCGAACGGAGACTGACAACGGCCCAAAAAAGGAGACGGATCTGCACAGATTGTCTGGATTTACACGGATTACTGCCCTGAAAAATACCTTGTAAACACGGATCAAAAGAAACACGGATCAGCCGAAAAATCTGTGTTCCTTTCGCTCCGTGTATACAAAATTTTCATCCCCCGTGGCGCACGACAGCGCATGAAGAACTGATTACTGTTCACTGCTCACTACCAGTTCCGGCTGGCGCGGCCCCTCCACCCAGACCTCCCCATCCGACCAATTCTCCTTCTTCCAGATGGGCACCACCGCCTTTAGCCGTTCGATGGCATAGCGGCAGGCCTCAAAGCAGCCGTCGCCCCTGTGCGGCGTGGCGACGGCGATGAGGACGGTCGGCTCCTCAATCTCACAGCGCCCGATGCGATGCAGAATACTGACCGCCTTCACCAGCGGCCAGCGTTCCATCACCTCGTCGCCAATACGCGCCATCATCTTCTCCGCCATCGGGATGTAGGCTTCGTAGTCAAGAAAGTCCGTGCCCCGTGCGCCGTCGCCGGTGGCGGTCGTGCCGCGCACAGTCCCGGCAAAGGTGACAACCCCGCCGCAGTCAGCGCGGCTGACCCGGCGCAGGATGTCGTCTTGGGAGAGGGGGGATTCGGTGATTTCGAAAAGTTTGATGGGAGGCATAGCAGGAATCAATGGTGAATTGTGAATTGTGAATTGTGAATGTCAGCCGCCGGAGACGGGCGGGAGCAGGGCCACCAGATCGCCGTCCTGCAGCGCTGAGTCCCGCCGCGCATATTCTTCGTTGATGGCGATATAAAAGGTGCGCCCTACAATCGAGGCGGGCAACTGCTCCAGCAGATCAGCCACGACCGCGCCATCGGGCAGCGTGAGAACCTTCTCCTTAAAACCGGCCACCTGGCGCAGCCCGGCAAAGAGACGCAGACGAATCTCCACTCTCTACTCTCCTTTCTGGCGCAGCCACTCGCCCGACTTGCCACCGCGCTTCTCCAGCAGGCGGATGTCGCCGATGGTCATCGTCTTTTCCAGCGCCTTAGACATATCGTAGATGGTCAAGGCAGCCACGCTGACCGCAGTCAACGCCTCCATCTCTACGCCCGTCTTGCCGTTGCAACGCACAGTGGCGGTGATCACCACCCGGCTCTCGGCGTCGTCCATGACGAACTCCACGGCCACTTTTGTCAAGAGCAGCGTATGGCAAAGGGGGATCAGATCGGACGTTTTCTTGGCCGCCATAATCCCGGCGATACGCGCCGCGGCCAACACATCGCCTTTGGGCACAGTGCCTTCACGGATGGCATCCAGCGTCTCTGGCAACATGCGCACTTCGCCCTGGGCGATGGCTTCGCGGCTGGTGTTCTCTTTGTCGCCCACGTCCACCATTGCCGCGTGGCCCTGGGCGTCGAGATGGGTAAGTTTCATTGGTTGCATAGTTGATTGGTTCATTGGTTGATTGGGTGATCGGTTGGCAGGTTGGCAGGTTGGCCGTCATAAGTCCCCGATCAACCACTCAACCACTCAACCGATTAACAACGCCGTGACCAGCGCACCGGCGGGCAATTCGCCCTCCCGCTCCGGCAGTTCCAGGAGGGCGTTGGCTGTGCGCATACTGAGCAGACGGCTGCTTGACTGGCTGCCTGTGCTTTCGGCCACAAAGCAATTCTGCGCCATATCCCAACGCAGGGTGGCCCGGTGATACTCCGGGCGGGCCGGGTCCAGGGAGAGAGCGTGGAAGAGACGCGCCTGCACACGGGGCAAATTCGGGTCGGCATAACCCGCCAGTTTGCGTATGGCCGGGACAGCAAAAAGATAAAAGGTGACCAGGCTGCTCACAGGATTGCCCGGCAGCCCAAAGACGAGACAGGTGTGGGCGTTGCTGGCATTGCCACTGGTGGCGGTGGCAAAGGTGATGGGCTTGCCCGGTTTCAAACGTACCCGGCCAAAATGCACCTGGCCGGCGTGTTCCAAGAGGGGTTTGATCAGGTCCAGATCGCCCATCGAAACGCCGCCGGAGGTGAGCAGCAGATCGGCACGGATCAGCCCCCGCTGCACCGATGCTTCCAGGCTGGCCTGGCTGTCGCCGGAGATGCCCAAATCCATCACTTCGCCGCCCACCGCTGCGATGGCGGCGACAAGCATCGCCCGGTTGCTGTCCCAAATTTGGCCCGCTCCCAGGCGCGTGCCCGGCTCCACCAGTTCATCGCCGGTGGAGAGGACCGCCACCAGTGGGCGCGGATAGATCGACACATCTGTCACCCCGGCGGTAGCCAGCAGACCGATCTCAGCGGGGCCGAGGCGTGTGCCCGCTTCCAGCACGAGTTCGCCCGCGGCCACATCCACACCCACCGGACGCACGTCGTCCCCCGCCCGCACCTGTACCCGAATCTCCACCTGGGCTGCACCGTTGGCTGGCCAGAGCTTCTCCGTCTGCTCCACCATCACCACCGCATCCGCGCCCGGCGGCATAGGCGCACCGGTGGTCACGTAAGCCACCGTGCCCGGCGTGACAGCAAAATCGGCCATCCGCCCCGCGGTCACTTCGCCCACAAGCGGGTAGATGCCCGGCCCGTCCGCGGCGATGACGGCATAGCCATCCTTCACCGACGCGGGAAAAGGAGGCAGAGCTGCCCTGGCCCGGATATCCCCGGCCAAAATGTAGCCCAACGCTTGCCGGGCCGGAATCGTGACTGGCGGCAATGGGCTGGCCTGGGCCAAAACCGCAGCCAGGGCAGCTTCTACCGAAAGCATCGGATAGGGTGATTCAGCCATCCGCTCCTACTCCTTTTTCTCAGGTGGCCGCCAAAGTCCCCGGCACTTCAGAAAGTGCCGGGGACTTTGCGCCAGGCTGCGGCGTTACTCCTTGCAGATGAATTCGACTTCGTTGCCGTCCGGGTCATTCACGTACATTGTGCGGCTGGCCAGGACAGGGTGTTTGCCGCCGCGCGGCGCAAAACCCGCCGCTTCCAGCGCGGCCTTCTGCGCATCAAAACCAGCGGGCGTCAACGCAAAGGCGATGTGATGTAGCTGTCCGCTGCGCGGTTGGGCCAGAATCTCTGGCGGCATAGGCACCAACACAATCATCTGGGGAATCCCCGCCGCGCCGTCGCCCGCTTTGAGAAAGGCGTTGCGCAGGCTGGGCGGGGAGATCAATTCCAGCCCCAACAGTGCTTGATAGAAACCCAGGGAATGCTCTTTGTCGGCAGTCCAGAGTACAATCTCGGCCAACCCGGTGATGTGTGACATTGTAAGTTCCCTTCTGGATTGACAGCGGACGGGAGACAGCGGACAGCAGACAATGGAGCGTAATGCGCCGTCTGCGGTCTGCCGTCTGCGGTCTCCCCGTATGATAGACAGGTCAACGCGGCGTGTGCTATTATCAGTAGAGTATACACGATTTCACGAGAATATACTATGCCCGCAGCCCCGATCAACACCCAGGCGCAGGTCTGGATGTGCCACCCCAACCCATACGTGCGCCTGATCGAGCGGGATGCCACGGCCAGCGCGGCCCTGGCGCAGGCCGCCCAGGGATCAGACGGCTCTTTTCGCCTCCTTCCCCTGCCCACGGCAGCGAATAACGCTGATGACTACACGCAAATTGACCCAGCGCTACCTCTCGCCCGCGACGATGCGGCGCTGGCCGATCCCCTGCCCCACACCAGCTATGCGGGGATGAACCCGGCGCAGCGTCGTCGTTTTGCCAATTGGCTGGCTGCACCGGAGATGGCCGCGCCGGTCGCGTTTCGCCGCCTCTACCTGGCCTGGCTGGAAATTGCGCTCTTTGAAGAAGAACGGCGGGCTGGGGCCACTGCCGAGCTTTTCTCCCTGCTCGCCGCGCGCGGCTGGCGCGGGGAGAGCAGCCTGGCCCAGAGCGCTTTGTTGGCCGCTTGGCTGGCCCAGGACGGCGCGCTGATCGCCCAGGCCATCAGCCAGGCGCGGCTCTCCCCCGCCGCGCTGGGCGCGGCGGCCGGGTGGCTGGCCCAACTAGGCGAACCGTTAAGCGCCGCCTGCGCATTGGCCCTGGCCCAGGGCTGGAATTTGCGCACGTCGGCCCTGGAGAATTTTGATGCGCAGAACGACGCTGGGCTGCTACAATTGCGCATCAGTTCGCTGACCAGCACGCTGGGCGCAGAGCCTTTGGCTTGGGCATTGGCCCACAGCTACCCTTCCCCAAAAGGGACAGATGAAACGACGGATGGAAAGACAGATGCACAGGACGCGCGTCCGGGCGCTGTCTGGCTGCCCTGGCACACGATCCACCGCTCTTTACGTCTGCTCCTGCCCCAGTTCGACCTGCGCGCAGCCCTGGAGCCGCGCCTGGCAGAGCTTTTTGCTGGGCTGCCGGTGGCCGCTGCCCAGCCCCCGCCCAAAGCGGTCGCGGCTGGCGCGGCGGATGGCACGGCCACACCGCCAAGCGAGTGGACGCTGATCCTGGAATTTGGCAACAGCCGCTCGCAGCACTACGAGTATGTCACCCATCTGGCGCGCAAACAGACGGGTTATCAGTTGTTGATGGACGAAACCCGCCAACTGATCCACCGCATCCGTTTTCGCAAGCGCAATCTGCGCCAATTTTGGCGGCTGTGGGCCTATGTGGAAAGCTGGTCGTCCACGCACGTCTACGTCAACGGGGAGGAGGTTCAGAAATGGAACGTCTTCCCCTACTCTGCTGATCTGCGCTAGACACCCAAACCAGGCAAGAATAAGGTGATGAATGCGTAAAGAACTGGAAGTCTACATCCGTGCCCGCTACCCCCTGCTCTGGATTGTCACGCCGGAGGAGAAGCGGGCGCTGGCTGAGATTGAAAAGCTGGCTGTCGATCTGCGCCGTCGCCTCTTGCATTGGAGCGTGACCAGCGGCGAGACAAACCCCGCGCTGCCGGGGCGGGAGGATCGGGGGCGGCGGGAACCCCAGGCCATTCTCAACGCCATTCTGGAAGAGAGCGAGGCGGGAATTTGGGTGCTGCGCGACTTTCACCCCTTTCTCAAAGATATCGCGGTCGTGCGCCGTCTGCGCGAGGTGGCCTTTGCCCTGCAACAGAGCCAAAAGACGATTCTGCTCCTGGGGCCGGTGCTGAAAATTCCTCGCGAATTGGAGAAGGAGATTACCGTCGTTGATTTTGCCCTGCCCTCCGCCGAGGAGATCGACGGGTTGCTGCGCGGCATCGAAAAGAGTGCGGGGCAGAACGCGCAGATTACAATTGAATTGAACCGCCGCGAGCGGGATCAATTGGTGCGCGCCTGTCTGGGGTTGACCAGCACAGAAGCCTCCAACGCCATCGCCAAAGCGATCATCGAAGCCAACGGTCGTCTGGACGGCGCTGCCATTGACGCGGTGGGCGCGCAGAAACGCCAGATCATCCGCAAGAGCGGGCTGCTGGAGTATTACGCGGGCGGCGACCGGCTGGACGATGTGGGCGGGCTGGCGACGCTGAAGGAGTGGCTGCGCAAACGGGTGCGCGCCTTCAGCGCTTCGGCGCGAGCCTTTGGTTTGCCGGAGCCGAAAGGGATTCTGCTGGTGGGTGTGCAGGGCTGCGGCAAGTCGCTGGTGGCCAAGTCGGTGGCCAATGCCTGGCGGCTGCCTCTGCTGCGGCTGGATGTGGGCGCGCTCTTCGCCTCCCTCGTCGGCTCCAGCGAGGAGAATCTGCGCAGCGCCATCCGCGTGGCCGAGTCGGTGGCCCCAGTGGTACTCTGGGTGGACGAGATCGAAAAGGGCTTTTCCGGCGTGGACAGCAGCCACATCAGCGACGCCGGCACCGCGGCGCGCGTCTTTGGCAGCTTTATCACCTGGCTGCAAGAGAAGCAGTCCCCCGTATTCGTAATCGCAACGGCCAACGCCGTCCACCAACTGCCACCGGAGCTGGTGCGCAAAGGGCGCTTCGACGAGATTTTCTTTGTAGACCTGCCCGACGCCAGCGAACGCACGGACATCTGGCGCATCCATCTGCTCAAACGCAACCGCAACCCGGACGACTTCGCCCTCAATTCCCTGGCGATGGCTTCGGACGGTCTCTCCGGCGCGGAGATCGAGCAGGCGATTATCGCCGCGCTCTACGACGCTTTCGACCAGAACCGCCCGCTGACAATGGACGATCTGCTGACTGTGCTACAGGAGACGATCCCGCTGAGTACGATGATGGAAGAGGAGATTGCGGGTCTGCGCGCCTGGGCCAAACAGCGGGCGCGGGGGGCGAGTGGATAGGGGAGGGAAAGTAAGCAGTAAGCAGTTATCAGTTATCAATTTTGATCGCCCGTCTCTCCAACTGATTACTGCTCACTGCTCACTGCTCACGGATTACTGTTCACTGCCAGCAGCCCGGCGGCCCAGGCCGCGGTCGCGCTGTCAAGCGGAGTTTCGGGGGGACGGTCGTAGTGTAGCATCAGATCGTAGCCGCCCTCGTCGTAGATTTGGTGGAGCAACCGGTTGAGGGGCACGGCTGGCTCGTCTTCCCGCTGGCGCAGGGGAATGGGTGCGTCCGGTATGGGCTGTTGTATATTGAAGAGAAGCGCCTGCGCGTAAGGGCGCTTCCAGGCCCGGCTGACCAGAATGCGGTAGTGGGTGGATGGGGTTTTTCCACTCATCGGCATCGGAGAGCCGGCGCGCAGCAGATCGATCTCGACCAGATTTGTCTCGCTGCCGAGAATCTCCATCCGTTTTTCCAGATACTCTCGACGGTGGCTACGTTTGTTGCTGGGCGAGAGGATTTCGATAACTGTGATGGCCGCGCCGCTCACCTGATCCTGCACTTCCAGATAGCGTTGTTTCTCTTCTTTCCATTTATCGCCTGGAAAACGTGTACGCATCCCGATGGCGACAATCTTTTTCGGACGCAACAAGCCCGCCAGGAAGCGCTGAATCTCTACGATTAGATTGATCTGCACCTGATTCCAGATGCCAGACTGTTCCAAATACGGGTCCATTCCGGGAAAGGGAGTGGGCATTTTCGCCTCCAACGGACAGGAACACTTGCCAAACGCTTGCTTGCGCATAGTATAGCACGAATAGAAAAACGATTCAACGACAAAAACGGGAAGCAAAAATGTCCCAAGAACGCTTTGAATGGCTCGAAATCCCCGACGGGGGCGAGAGCGAGACGACAAAAAAGGACAAAAAAGCGGAGGCGGTGCTGGGCAAGCGCTGCCCGCAGTGCAACTGGCTGGACGAGGAGACCGCGACGGTCTGCTTCCGCTGCGGCCATCGCTTCAATGTGGACCAGCAGATGACAGCAGCCATCGAGTTGCTGGGCATCAGCCTGCCCCCGCGGGTGATTGAGACACCGCAGAATCTGGAGAACTTCTTTCGCGTCCACGGCCGACAGGAGCCGCCCGGCCCGCTCGATCACTACCGTTTGCGTCTGCAAGCCGAGCAGTTGCGTCTGAGCCAGGGCTTCGACCACCTGATCTGTCTGGAAGATATCGCGGTGGAACATTACGAACACCAGTTAGAGACGGCCCTGCGCGCCCTGCAGGAGATGCGCGGGCGAGCGCTGCTGGCCGACGAGGTGGGGCTGGGCAAGACGATTGAAGCCGGGATTGTGATGAAAGAGCTGATCGAGCGGGGGCTGGCGCGCACAATTCTGGTCTTGACCCCTGCCTCGCTCACCGAGCAGTGGCGGGAGGAGTTGTCGGTCAAATTCCGCGAGGAGTTCACTGTCATCGAGAGCCTGGCCCAGTGGAACGGCGCGGCCCAGGCCGAGAGTGGGCGCTGGCTGATGAGTCTGGATCGGGCCAAAATGCAGGGCTACAGCGAGCAGATTCTGGCGCGGGAATACGATCTGCTGATTGTGGACGAGGCGCACAAACTCAAAAATCGCAGCACGCAGGCCTGGAAATTCGTCAACCGTATTCGCAAACGCTATGTGCTGATGCTGACCGCCACACCCGTGCAGAACGATCTGATGGAGTTGTACAGCCTGATTACGATCCTCTCCCCCGGTCAGTTGGGCACGGTACGCGGTTTTCGCCGCCATTTTTTGGAACAGTCCGACGCGCGCCAGCCCAAGAACGCCACGGCCCTGCGCCGTCTGCTCAACGATGTGATGATCCGCAACCGGCGCAGTTCGGTGGATGTCAGCTTCCCCCAACGGCGGGCGGCCATCTATCACCTGAGCCTGAGCGAGGCCGAGTGGCAATTGTACACACAGGTAACAGACTACATTCGCCGCCGTTTCCGCGACCCGCAGAGCGACAAGCATCTGCGCCTGACGCTGATGACTTTGCAGAAAGAGCTCTGCAGCAGCCCGCAGGCCGTGGCCCACACACTGGCCAAGATGGCCGAGGATCGCGCCTACGGGGATCAGCTACGGGTCGAGCTGAACAGCTTTGTGGCGCTGGCCCGTTCGATTGGCATCGCGCGCAAACTCCAGGCTGTAGAGGAAATCCTGACGAAATTTCCCGGTAAGTTTCTGATCTTTACCGAATACCGGCAGACGCTGGAGACGATTGTGGCCCAATTGGCGGAATGGGGCATCAGCGCGGTCGCCTTCCACGGCGGGCTGAACATCCGCCAGAAGGAGGCGGCCATTGACCGTTTTCGCAGCGAGGAGAGCGCGGGCGGCGTGCGTGTGCTGGTCAGCACAGAGAGCGGCGCGGAGGGGCGCAATCTGCAATTCTGCCACCAGCTCATCAACTACGACCTGCCCTGGAATCCCATGCGCGTGGAGCAGCGCATTGGCCGTCTGCACCGCCTGGGCCAGGAACGCGATGTGATGATTTTCAACCTGAGTTGTCACGAAACCATCGAGGCCCACATCGTCGAACTGCTGGCGCGCAAGATCCGTATGTTCGAGCTGGTCATCGGCGAGTTGGATCTGATTCTGGGCGGGCTGGAAGGGGCCGACTCCTTCGAGGATCTGCTACGCCAGGCGTGGGAAGCAGCCGAGAGCGAGGAAGATTTGCAGGAACGGCTGGAGGCGGTGGGCGATCTGTTGAAGCGCGCCCGTCACAAGTATGAACAGATTCGGGAGAGCAATGTCATCCTCGATGGTATACTGGAAATGTCATAAATTCAACCGTATGTGTAGGGGCGCTGCTTGCTGCGCCC
>CAMDEX010000238.1 GCA_945897075.1 Litorilinea aerophila | reverse complement strand
GATTTGGTTCTCGCAAACCAGGCCATTCTACTCGAAAACTAGGCCATTCTATCGGATAAATTGACCCAAAACTGGTTCAAAATATCCATCTTCGGTTATTTTCGAGGCTTTCACAACCTCGTCAAAACCTTAACTTAATGACATTGACTCTTCACTGATTACTTCACTGATTTCTGCTGACTGACTCACTGCCTTCTCCGTCGTACGCATCAACTCGCGTACCACATCGTCAATGCGCCGCTTGTAACGCAGCAACTCCCGCCGGCATTCGACCTCGACCGCGTTCTCCGGTTTGAAGGAACGCAACGTCTCCTCCAACTCCTCATCGATCTGTACACGGGTCGCATCAATGGTCCGTCCACGCACATATTCGCGCATTTCTTTGGCAATGGCCGTGTCGTAGTAGGCGAGATCGTCGTGCAGGTCTACGAGCCGGTCCGTTGCAATCGCAGGCATCGGCAGCGCACGTAGGGTTTCCCAGGCTCGGTTTAATTTTCTTCGATTAACACTCATTTGCAGAGAGAGACCAGTTTGGGGACTATTCCGTTTAAACTGTCCGGGCGTGGTTCTTTCAATGGCTTGCCCAGAGTAAAGGTTGTCGGTGCTTCCGGTGGTTCGGTTCAATCTGCATCCAACTATCGTGGGACAATCGTTCGCACCCGGCTGCAGCGCGTCGATTGCGGGGGGGTAGTGAATGTTGAGGGGATTATAGCAGCATAAATTTACGAGAACAAAAACCGCAGGTGTTGATTGCGGTCTGTATTCGCGTCTGGTTCGTTATTGACATTTGGGAACAAATGTTCTATAATTGATTCAACCAACAAACGTAAATTCATCTGCGTATGCAGCATGAAGGGCATATGAGGCGGCGGGCAGCGATCTTGTCAGACAATGAGAATTTCTCCCGCCGCGCTTCATGCCTCTAACTGAGAGCTATTTTTTGTACCAGCCTTATTCGATTTGGCGCAGCGATTCATCCATCCATAGAGGAGAAACGTCCCATGGCCCGCAGCAAATCCCCATCCACCGCCACCGAAAGCGACGCAAAACCCAAAGCAGCCAGCGATGGAAAACTCAAAGCACTGGAGACAACGATTGCCGGTCTCAATCGCCGCTTTGGTGATGGCATTATTATGAAACTGGGCGAAGCGACCCGGCTGGACATTGAGTCTATCCCCACAGGCAGCCTGAGCCTGGACCTGGCCTTGGGGATTGGTGGCATTCCCAAAGGGCGCATTATGGAAATTTACGGCCCAGAGAGTTCCGGCAAGACGACCGTCTGTCTGCATGTGATTGCCGAAGCGCAACGCAAAGGCGGTGTCTGCGGTTTTGTGGATGTGGAACACGCCCTCGACCCGGCCTATGCCCGCAGAATCGGTGTGGATGTGGACAATCTTTACATCACCCAGCCCGACACCGGCGAACAGGCGCTGGAGATTACTGAAGCGCTGGTGCGCTCTGGCGCGATGGATGTGGTGGTGGTGGACAGTGTGGCTGCGCTTGTGCCCCGGGCCGAAATCGAGGGTGAGATGGGCGATAGCCACGTGGGTTTGCAGGCGCGGTTGATGAGCCAGGCTCTGCGCAAACTGGTGGGCGCGGTCAAGACCAGCGGCACCAGTATGATCTTCACCAACCAACTGCGCCAGAAGATCGGCGTGATGTTTGGCAACCCAGAGACAACTTCCGGCGGTATGGCGCTGAAATTTTACGCCAGCGTCCGCCTGGACATCCGCCGCATCCAATCCATCAAACAGGGCACGGATGTGGTCGGCAACCGGACGCGGGTGACTGTGCGCAAGAACAAAGTAGCCCCGCCCTTCAAAGTAGCCGAGTTCGATATTATGTACAACGAAGGCATCAGCAAAAACGGCGACCTGCTCGATTTGGGCGTTGAATACGCGGTGGTGGAGAAACGCGGCGCATTTTACAGCTTCCGCGACATCCGTCTTGGTCAGGGAAGAGAAAACGCCAAAGTCTTCTTGGGCGAGAATCCGACGATTGCTGCGGAGATTGACGGTCTGATCCGGCAGACCGGCGGCCTGCCCGTCAACCTCTCACGCCGCAGCAGTGCGGGGATGGATGATGAGGGCAGCTCCTATGCCAATGACGATGACGGCGCGATGATGCTGGATGATGCAGCGTAAGCCATCGCTGTGGCCGGTAAGCGAAAGAGCGAAAGCCGTCAAGGACAATTGTCTTTGACGGCTTTCGCTTTATTTTTATGGGTAGCACTATTTTTATGGGTAGTGCTATACTGATTGTGTCTGTGTGCTGTGTCTGTGTGGGGATATACTCCTTTGTGAGAGCAAGTTACCCGTAGGATTGGATGTTTTTACGGATGAATTGAGGAGCGGGATCGGGTAACGTGAATCTATACATTCTTTATCGGATGAACGGCGGTCTCCCTTAAGCCATGTCAACAGCAAGCAAAGTTGTACAAGCGAACAGCGAAAATGGCGTTGAACCGGGAGCGATCAACCCGTTTATCAGCGCGCGTGGCGCTGAATTGACGGCACATTTGCTGGCGTTGAGCCAGCTCCTCAATCAGAGCGACAGTACACCCTATTGGCAGAAGTGCGCCGAAATCGTTCTCGCCCATACGGGGGTGGATGCGGTTGGCATCTGGCTTTTTCCCAGCCACGAATCGCTGCCCGAGGTAATCGTGTACATCGGGAATTTTAGCGACAGCCGGCTTTTGCGTATCGAGCGTTGGCAAGCGGCTCTGCAAAATACGCCCGTGGGTGATCTGCGCACGGGCGATGCGGGCAGAAATGAAGAATTTCAGGTGATTGAAGCGGGGAAAATTGAGCTGGGGGTGGGCCGTCGTAACGAGGACCTGCCTATTTTGCATATACGGTTGTATGCGGATGGTCTGCTCCACGGCGGGATCAGCCTGGCTTTTTCCGCCGCGTGGGTACACAGACAGAACGAGTATAGCGAACTGAACCAATTCGTTCAATTTATTACCGACAACGGTCTGCGCCACCGACAGTTGAATATCACCCGCCGCCGTCTGGATCAGGTGAGTCTGATTGCCCAGGTCAGCCAGTCGCTGAACAGCACGCTGGACCTGGACGTCGTCTTGCAAGATACGACGGAGATGACCGCCTATGTGCTGCAGGCCCAAGCGGCTACGCTCTTCCTGACCGACGAGCGACACAACGAATTGCTCTTCTATGTGCCGACGGGCAAGGCGGGCGGGGTTCTGCGCGAGATGCGCATCCCCATTACCCAGGGCGTGGTCGGTTGGGTGGCTACCAACCGCCAGTCAATTATTGTCAATGACGCGGCCAGAGACCAACGGTTTTCGGGACAGGTGGATGCGGAAACGGGCTTTCACACGCAGAACATTCTCTGTGTGCCTCTGCTCTCGCAAGGGCGTCTGGTGGGCGTGTTGGAGGTGCTGAACAAAGAGGCAAAAGGTGGATTCACCCAGGAGGATCAGGTCTGGTTGGAGGCAATGGCCAGCCAAGCTGCGGTGGCCCTGGAGAACGCCCATCTCTTCCAAAATCTGCGCAAAGAGCAGGAGCGGATGATCCGGGCCGAAGAAGAGATACGGCGTCAGTTGAACCGCGACCTGCACGACGGACCAGCCCAATTGCTCAACCTGATTATTATGAATGTGGGCGTAGCCCGGCAACTGCTGGAACGTAAACGCTATGACACTGTCCACTCCGAATTGGATTTGTTGGAGAATCTGGGACGCCACGCCAACCGGGAGATTCGTACACTGCTCTTTGAGCTGCGCCCGGTGATTTTGGAAAGCCAGGGATTGCTGCCTGCCCTGCGTTCGTACATCCGCCAACTGGGTGAGGCGATTGCCAGTCAAGCCCAAATCTCGGCACAGATGCCCAAGCCGGAACTACATTTGCAGGCCGCTGATCTGCCCATTGCCCTGACGCCTCAAGCCGAGAAGCATATTTTCTCGGTTGCGCAAGAGGCGATCAACAACATTCGCAAATATGCAGAAGCCGAGAATGTCTGGGTGCATGTGGGGATCGAGGGTGCATCCCTGATTTTCTCTGTGGAAGACGACGGCAAAGGTTTTGATCTGGCCTCTGTACAGAAAAACTACGCGAGTAGGGGCAGTTTTGGCCTGCTCAATATGTACGAGCGCACCGAAATGTTGGAAGGTGTTTTGAATATCCTTTCTCCCAGCCCCAGCACGGGCAAAGGCACGCTGATCCTGGGGCGATTGCCCGTCCGTGCCGTGCAGCGCACGACTTAAAGCCATTTTAAGTCCCCGGCACTTACAGAAAGTGCCGGGGACTTCTTCTCGCGAGGGAGTTTGGGTGAGCCATTTTTCGTTTGCTGTCCACGCCACTGACGGGCAGGCGCGTTTGAGTCAGTTGGATACGCCCCACGGACCGATTGCCATGCCCGCCTTTGCCCCGGTGGGAACCCTGGCCAATGTGAAGACGCTGGAACCCCGTGATTTGCGGGAATTGGGCGCGTCGCTCGTTCTCTCCAACACCTACCATCTCTACCTGCGCCCCGGCCACGAACTGGTGCAACGGATGGGCGGGCTGCACCGCTTTATGGGGTGGGAAGGGCCGCTGCTGACCGACTCCGGCGGCTATCAGGTCTTTAGCCTGGCCCACCGCCGCGCTTTGGATGAGGAGGGCGTCACCTTCCGCAGCCACATTGACGGCAGCAGCCACCGTTTTACGCCGCAGCGGGTGATGGAGATCGAGCAGGCCCTGGGCGCGGATATTGCGATGGTTCTGGACGAATGCGCGCCCCCGTTGGATCGGGCCTACAACGAAGCCGCGCTGCTGCGCACCCATCGCTGGGCCGAACGTTGCCGGGAAGCCCATTCCCGCCCCGACCAGGCGCTCTTTGGCATTGTGCAGGGAGGCATCTTCCCCGATCTGCGTCTACGCAGCGCGGAATTTCTCACAGAACTCGACTTCCCTGGCTATGCGGTAGGCGGGCTGGCTGTGGGAGAAAGCAAAGAGCAGATGTACGCCACGCTGGACGAGACCTGCCCGGCTCTGCCCGCGCACAAACCCCGCTATCTGATGGGGGTGGGTGCACCGGAAGATATTGTGGAAGCGGTCTACCGGGGCATAGACTTTTTCGACTGTGTGTTGCCCACCCGCATCGCCCGCAACGGCGCGCTTCTCACCCGCAACGGGCGGCTGAACATCCGCAACGAGCGCTTTGCCGAGGATACGCTGCCGCTGGAGGAGGATTGTAGCTGCTACACCTGTCGCACCTTCAGCCGCGCCTATCTGCGCCATCTCTTCAAAGCCAAAGAGATCACCGGGCTGCGGCTGGCTACCATCCACAACCTGCACTTTATGTTGCGGCTGATGGACGATATTCGCGCCGCAATCGGCAGCGGCACATTCACCGCTTTCCGCGACGCCTTTCATGCCCGCCACAGCATCACCGACCAGGCGGTGCGCCACGCCCAACGCCAAAAACGGTCAGCCAGCTACGCACCCAACCCCTAACTCGCAACTCGCAACTTGCAACTCCTAACTCGCAACGCTAAGGAATCCCATTCGTGTTTGAAATCATCAAAGCAATTGTGTTGGGCCTTGTGCAGGGGGCGACCGAATTTCTGCCCGTGAGCAGCAGCGCCCATCTGGTCATCGTGCCCTGGCTGCTCGGCTGGCAGCCGGGCGATCTTCTCTTCGATACCATACTCCATTGGGGCACTCTCGTCTCGATTGTTGTGGTCTTCCGGGCCGACTTTGTGCGTATCATCCAGGCCACCCTGACCAGTCTGGTGCGGCGCAGTCTGGCGGACGCCAACGCCCGTCTGGGTTGGTGGATTGTGCTGGCGACAATTCCCGCCGCCGTCACCGGACTCCTCCTGAAAGATGCCATCGAGAAACTTTTCCAGGCACCGGTAATAGTGGGAATGTTCCTCTTTGTCACGGCAGCCTTGTTGCTGGGCAGCGAGTGGTTGGCGCGTCGGAGCAGCCCCCGCACGACTTTGGAGAAACTCTCCTTGACAGACGCCATTCTGATCGGTCTGGCCCAGGCCGTGGCGCTGCTCCCCGGTGTCAGCCGCAGCGGCAGCACGATTGCCGCCGGTCTGGCCAGGGGTCTGCGCCGTGACGAGGCGGCGCGTTTCAGCTTTTTGCTGGGCACGCCGGCCTTTCTAGGCGCGGGTCTGCTCCAACTGGCCGATGTCCTGGGCACAGACCCATCCGCAGTGACCGCACAGTTGCCCGCGTTACTGGTCGGTTTTGTCGTCAGCGCCATCGCCGGTCTGGTTGCCATCCGCTTTCTCCTGGACTACCTGCGCCAGCGTACGCTCTACCCCTTCGCCATCTATTGTGTGGCAATGGGGCTATTTGTGCTGCTGGTCAATGGGTTGCAGCTCCGCTGACGGCTTTTATCATTTTTATGCCCCAATCTCTGCTTTTCCCGCGCGTTTCGATAGCATTCCTTCTGCTGCTGATGGCGGGCTGCGCCCAGGCCGCGGTCGTTGCCCCTACGCCGGTGACGGTTACGATTGCCGGCTCAACGGAGATGCGCCCGGTTCTGGATGAGCTGACCGCCGCCTATAGCGAACGCCATCCGCATATACTGTTCAGTCTGCGCGGCGGTGGCAGCATTCTGGGCGAAGTCTGGTTGGAGAACGAGCAGGTCGATCTGGCCGCCAGCACCGCCTTTCCTGGTGCCGAGGAGACCGATGACGAGTTCATGCGGATTCCGGTTGGTTTCGATGGTGTTGCTGTGATCGTACATCGCGACAACCCGGTGACAGCGCTGACGCTCGCCCAATTGCGTGCCCTTTACAGCGGTAGGCTATTGGAGTGGCAGTCTGTGGGCGGCGATGGCGGGGATATCGTTCTGGTCAGCCGGGAAGATGGCAGCGCCACCCGGATGCTCTTTGAAGCGCGGGTGATGGATGGTGAAGAGGTGGCGCTGACCGCGGTCGTCATGCCCAGCAGCGCGGATGTGGTGGCGTATGTGGCCGAACACCCCAACGCGATTGGCTATGTGAGCCGCGCCTACGTGATGGCAGATGGCGCGTTGTCTGGAGAGACGCCGCCGGTGGGCGTGGTGGCGCTGGAGGCGCGGCTGCCCACCCCAGTAGAGATCACGGCCCAGCGCTATTACCTGACACGCCCCCTCTTCCTCCTGCGCCGTACAGCCGACACCGCCCGCCTGCAGCCGTTTATTGATTTCGTACTCAGCCCCGCTGGCCAGGAGATTGTCGCCCGTTATCACGTACCAATCCGTTGAGAAATCTGCCTAACCTGGCAAAACCAGAACCAAAGAGGGTTGTATGCACGGATAGAAAGGAACACAGATCAGAAAAATCCGTCTTCCTTTCTATCCGTGTATACAAAAACTTCTCTTTTCTTGCACAAAAAACAAGAATTTCACTGGTTATGCACTACAACGGAAATGCAGCCAAAGTTCGGCAAAACTTGCATCTTTTCTTGGGCTGTGCTATGCTCTTCCTATTGTGTGTGGGTTGGGGTGGTCGGTGGGTAGGTGTGTGGAGTCGGCCTGTATATGTAGGACTCGGAAGTGGGCTAACCCCCACTTTTCTTGTTCTTATGGCAGAAATCCGACTTCTGAATAGCGGACAACTGAATAGTTGGAGTGAGGAATAAAGAGGAAACGATGTCAAAAGCATTAATTGCCGGGATCAACCAGGTAGCCTCGGACAAGGGATTGGACCACGAGGTGATTTTCGCCGCGATTGAGGCTGCGCTGATTTCTGCCTACAAGCGCAATTATGGGTCGGTGGCCGATGTCACGGCAGAGGTCGATCGCCTCAATGGCGATATGAAAGTTTTTGCCGGAAAAGAGGTGGTGGAGGATGTCATCAGCCCCAACACCGAAGTTCTGCTGCAGGACGCCCAGAAAGTCCGTCCCAATGTCAAACTCGGCGATGTTGTGCCTGTGCAGAGCGCGCCGGCCGATTTTGGGCGGATTGCCGCCCAGACCGCCAAGCAGGTCATTTTGCAGCGTATCCGCGAGGCAGAGCGGGATACGGTCTACGAAAATTTTATCCACCGGGTCGGTGAGATTATCAACGCCCAGGTACGCAGCATCGATCTTTCCTCCGGCGCGGTGACTGTCCTGCTCGGCGACAAGCACGAAAGCCTGCTGCCCCGCGAAGAGCAGATCCCCAACGAGCGGCTGCGCCGGGGCGATTATATCCGCCTCTATGTGGTGGATGTTCACAAAAGCAACCGCGGGCCGGTAATCAAATTGAGCCGCACCCACCGCAACCTGCTGCGCCGTCTGATGGAGCAGGAGATTCCCGAAGTGCGCGACGGCACAGTGGAGATCAAAGCGATTGCGCGTGAGCCGGGCAACCGCAGCAAAGTGGCCGTCGTTGCCACCGTCGCGGGCGTTGATCCGGTGGGTAGCTGTGTGGGTATGCGCGGGATGCGCATTCAGAATATCGTCACCGATCTGGCCGGCGAAAAGATTGATGTGGTGGAGTGGAGCAGTGAACTGCGCGCCTACATCGCCAATGCGCTCAGCCCGGCCAAAGTGCAGAGCGTTATTTTGGACGAAGGCAGCGCTGTCAAGACAGCGATGGTGATCGTCCCCGACCGCCAGTTGAGTCTGGCCATCGGCAAAGAGGGGCAGAACGCCCGTCTGGCCGCCAAGTTGACCGGCTGGCGCATCGACATTAAAAGTGAATCGGAAGCCCAGGCCGAGGGGCTGGACCTGATGGCCGCGGAGCAGGCACAAATGGCGGCCAGCGGTCAGGACCTGATGGCGCTGGCCGAACGCATCCTGCGCAAGGATACGACACCCGACTACGGCAGCGACGCCCTTTTGCGCCAGGCTGCGCAAGCCGTCCAAAAGAAAGATGCGGAGCTGGAGAAGCTGGACAACGAGCGAGATATCCCAGCGTGGCCCGCTGCTGGTCTGTCGGACATGGACGAGGAGCTGCGCACAGATCGGGTGGAGAGCCAGAGCGCCCTCGACGCCTTCGCACGTGCGGCGGCTACTGTCTCCACCGGCGAGATGCCCGCGCTTCCCTTTGTGGAACCCTTCGACGAAGCGCAAGCCAAAGATAAGGCAAAGCCGGCGCTGGAGATACCCGCAGAGCTGCCGCGTCTCTTCGACGAACCATCTGCGCCGGAAAAAGCCGCGGCTGCGCCGGCAGAATCCAACGAACTGCCTTCGGTCATTACCGTGGACATCCTGCGCCAGCGCATGGCAGAGCGCCGCGCCAGCCAGAGCAAACCACTAAACTTTGACGACATTCAGGTTCCGCCAGGATTGCTGGGCGATTACGAAGCGGAAGTTGAAGAAGAGATGGAAGAAGAGGACGAGTTGGGAGGCGGCAAGCGGGGCAAAGATCGCCGGGGCAAGGGAGCAGCAGCGGCAAAACGGCCCGCCCCGCGCCCGAAAGGCAACAAACGGCGGCCCACTACCTTTGATGACGACGAGTCGGATTACAGCTTCGGATAAATACGCAGATGTCAACTCCCCGGCACTTCAAGAAAGTGCCGGGGAGTTGGGCGACCCCTGCGTAGGTACAGCTTCGGATAAGACGAGAGATGAAGGCGAAACAGAGCAAGCAACCGCGACAACGAGCAATTCCCCAGCGCACCTGCATCGCCTGCCGGGGGCAGGAAGGCAAACGCGCACTGGTGCGGGTTGTGCGCGGTGCGCATGGCGTGGCCGTGGACGTAACCGGCAAAGCCTCCGGGCGGGGTGCCTATCTGCACCCTGCCCGCTCCTGCTGGGAGAGCGCGTTGGCGACGCGTGCCATCCAGCGGGCTTTGCGCACCGCTCTCACGCCGGAAGAGAGCGACCGGTTGCGGGAGTTTGCGCAGACTTTGCCTGTCAGTGAGGTTGAGAACAACCCGGTTGCCGATGTAACTATATTGGCGGATCAATGAGCGCAGATTGAGCTAAATCGTTATATGGCTGCTCTTTTTCGCTCTTCTGCCCGCTTTCGGGTATAATTATCTGGTTCGTGTTTCAGACGCTTGATAGATCACTGGAAAATGACGATGAATTTCGACCATTGCCAATCGACCGATGTTCACGCGTAAGTTAGAGACTCGGTTTTCGTGGGACAGAGAAAAGGCTGTCGCCGGAGATGATCGGACAGGGAGCATAACGATGGTAATGTAAATAGGCATACCGTTGTTTACTTGGCGCGGTTGTACCACCTCTACCGTCGCTTTCAGCCTCCTTCTCCCCCTCACTCCTCGTGTTCCGTGGGCTTGGCTCTACACTACCCCATTGTGTAGATGCCAATTGTTCCCGCACCCGGAACAGCGACACCTTCTCTGCTTGTGTCCCGCGTTTTGAACCTGTTTTTCAGATTCGTCTGCCATTTGCCCTGCGCAAATGGGACGCTAGTCTCTGTTTGCCAGGTTTTGTGGCGTCTGTGTACACGTATCCAGTTTGAGCCGGTGAATGCGGTGATCTTTGGTCACCCCGATGGATATTCCTGTAGGGGCGCTGCTTGCTGCGCCCGGTACACACGAGACGGGCGCAG
>CAMDEX010000237.1 GCA_945897075.1 Litorilinea aerophila | reverse complement strand
TGGCTGCGCCCGGCACCCACCAGACAGGCGCAGCCAGCAGCGCCCAGCAAATGATTAGGGTGTGTTCAAAATCAATTGGAGTGGTCGGCAAAGTCCCCGGCACTTCAGAAAGTGCCGGGGACTTTGTAACTCATTTTGAACACACGATTATCTGAGCAACAAAATGAAAATAGTAACGGTTCGGCGTCACCACTCGCCATTCACCATGCGCCACTCACAATCAGTAGACCGCAGCGTGTTGGGTTCTCACGGCACAGGCGGGTCGCGTAGAGGGCACTCTCTGGCCGGGAGAACCCAACCTACGACGATCAGCCCGGTCGGTGGTCTGCTGTCTGCGGTCTACTAACACGATGCACCACTACACCCTTTACGGTTTGCAGGTGGCTTCCGCCCTCGAATGCCCGGAACTGCGCCCCGGTCAAACGCAAAAGCCCGATGTTACCATCCGCTACGGGCCGCTGGCCGTGGACGACGACCCGACCGGGCGTGTCGTCGCCCGCCCGGATGGGGCAGATGGTTTTCTGTTGGACATTCCCGGCGTGGCCCGTTTTCGTATAGCGAACGGGCGAGAAATTGTCATTGACCGGGACGCGCAGGCCGAGGATGCGGCCGTGCGTCTCTTTCTGCTCGGCTCGGCCTGTGGCGCGCTGCTGCACCAGCGCGGCATTACTCCCCTGCACGGCAGCGCCATCGCCACGCAGCGGGGCGCGCTGATCTTTTCGGGGCCGCAGGGGCACGGCAAATCTACATTGGCGGCGGCTTTTGCCCAGCGTGGCTACCCGCTGCTCAGCGATGACGTATGCGCGCTGACGCTGGACGCGGGCGGCGTCTGGCTGCATCCGGCCTTTCCCCGCCTCAATCTGCTGCCCGACGCCGCGCAGCGGCTGGCCGTGGATGTCGGCGACAGCGCAGCGCTGCAACCCTTCACCGGCAAGCATCTCGTACCGGTGGATCGCTTTGCCGAGGGGCCGGTGCCGCTGCTGGTCCTCTACGAGCTGCACCCCGCGTCGGTGGCGTCAATTGTCTTGCGTCCGTTGGCGGGCTACGAACGGCTCACAACTCTGATGGGCAACACCTACCGGGTGCAGTTTGCGCAGCAGATGGGCCACGCCGCCCGCCACTTTGCCGCCCTGCAACAGATCGCCCGCCACGTCCGCGTCGTGCGCGTCGAGCGCCCGCAATCGGCCTATCTGCTGGACGAACTGGTGGCGGCGATACAAGCAGATGCGGCTTTGTAACGCGGACTGTCAGTCCGCACAGAACAGGCGGGCTAACAGCCCGCGTTACAAACAGGCGGGCTAACAGCCCGCGTTACAAACAGGCGGACTGACAGTCCGCGTTACAAGGAGGAATCGTGTCACACCATTCAATTGCACTGGAAACCCGCGTTGCCCGGGTGCCCGGTCTGATCGGCGCGCAGTTGGACAACGAGACGATTCTGCTCGGCGTGGAGCAGAGCGCCTACTTTGGCCTGGAAGCCACCGCCCAGGCGATCTGGCAGGAGATCGAGCAGCCGCGCCGGGTGTCGGAGATTGTGACCAGCCTCACCGCCCGCTACGAGGTGGACGCGGCCCGTTGCGCGGCCCAGACCTGCGCCTTTCTGGAGCAGTTGGTCGCCGCAGGGTTGGCGCAGATTGTGACAGAGATTGAGACTGTGAGCAGCCGGTGAATGCACTCTTCGGTCTGTGGCAGACGGATGGCGCGCCCGTCGATCCGGTAGAAGCGGGCCAGATGGCGGCAGCATTGGACTTCTGGGGGGGAGACCGACCCGCGTTCTGGCAGGGCGAATCCATCGCGCTGGGCTGTCAACCCGGCCACACAAACAGACAGGCCGACGCCCAACCCATCCACGACCCGGCTACGGGGCTGACTCTCGTCGCCAGCGCCCGGCTGATCCAGCGGGGCGAGTTGGCCGCCAAACTGACCATTCGCCCTACCGACCTGCCCGCTCTCTCCGACGGCCATCTGATTCTGGCCGCCTGGCAACGCTGGCAGGCCGCGTGCGTGGAACATCTGGACGGTGACTGGCACTTTGCGCTCTGGGATGCGTCTACCCGCCGCCTCTTTTTGGCCAGGGACCAGCACGGCACATCCAGCCTCTATTATTACCAACGCAACGGTCTTTTCGCCTTTGCCTCCACCCAGAAACCCCTGCTGTCCCTGCCTTCGCTCTCCCAGCAGCCCAATCTGGCCCGCATCGCCCAGATTCTCGGCGGCGTGCTGGGCGACGGCAGCGAGACCGCTTACGCCGACATCTACCGCCTGCCCTCAGCCCATTGGCTGAACCTCGACGCGCACGGGCTGCGCGTGGCCCGCTACTGGTACCCCGAAAAGCTTCCGGAAATCCATCTGGACGACGACGCCTGCCTGGAAGCCTTTCTGCACCACTACCGGCGGGCGGTGGAGAGCCGACTTGCTTCTACCGGCAAGACGGGTGTGATGCTCAGCGGCGGGCTGGATTCCGGATCGGTGGCCGTGCTGGTCGCGGCGCGTCTGGCAGAGCGGGGCGAGACGCTGCACGCTTTTACATCCGTCCCCGTCGGCCCCGCCGCGGCAGACCTGACCGGGGCTGGCCCACTGGACGAAGGCCCGCTGGCCGCAGCCGTGGCGCAGGCCGCGGGCAACATCCATTTGTCGCTGGTCGGCGCGGAAGAGATTTCGCCTTTGGCCGGCATCGAGCGGATGTTGCGGGTTCACGACGAACCCTCCTACCCCGCCGGCAACAGCTATTGGCTGGCGGCTATCTATACTGCGGCCCACGCCGCCGGGGTGACGACGCTGCTGACGGGGACCGCGGGCAACGATACCGTCTCCTGGCGCGGCGTAGCGCCGGACCTGACTGGGCTGCTACGCGCAGGCAGGCCGGGTGCGTTGGTGGACGGGTTGGCGAAGCTGCGCGCCCGTTCCGCTCTTTCGGCCAGGGCTGTGCTGTGGACGGCGCTGGTCAAACCGCTGCTGCGCCGGGCACGCACACGGCTGCCTTTTCTGGCGCGCCTGGGCCAGACCGACTGGGCGGCGCTGAACCCGCTGCACCCTCTTTTCGCCCAACAGCCAGAAATCGCTGCCATTCTGGAGCGGGTACACAGCAACTCTGCTGCGCCAGATGCAGCGGACCCGCGCTGGGCGGCCTGGCGTCTGGACGCGCCGGGGCGCTGGCTACCGCCCACCTTTCACAGCGAGGACGGCGGCGCTTTTGGGCTGGATGTACTCGACCCTACCGCGGATAGGCGGCTGATGGCGTTTTGTCTGGGGCTGGGGCCGCACCACTTCCACAACGGGGCGCAGGATCGCTGGCTGATCCGGCGGGCGATGGCGGGGCGGCTGCCGGATCGGGTGCGGCTGGTCCGCCAGCGCGCGCGCCAGTCGGCGGATCTGGTCAACCGGCTGTATACTCATCGGGACGAAATGGACACGGCGCTGACCCGGCTGGCCTGTCATCCCCTGGCCGCAGAGGTGTTGGATGTGGCGCGTCTGGCTGCGGTGGCGCGGCAGATCGCTGAGAATCCGGCCAAAGTCAGCCACTTCACAGCCAGCGTGCTGCTGCTGCGCGGGGTGATGGTGGGCATCTTTCTGGAACAGTTCGTGCTATAATCAGCCCTGATGTGAAAATAGCGACTGGGGACTGGGGATCGGCGACTGGGAATTGCCGTCCGTCGCCTGATGTGTAAATAGCTGCTGTACGTCGGACTGCCAGTCCGACGTACAATTTTCGTCATTGATTATGGGTGTGCCCTCTCGTGTACAACTGATGTGAAAATAGAACACGGATCACGCGGAGAAGACTGATCAGCGCGGATTAAAAATCTGCGAAAATCCGAGGTTTCTGCGAAATCTGCGTTCCTATTTTCGTGATTATCTGTGCCACCAGGCATGTTGCCTGTCCAGGCGGCGCACAGCGTAGCCTCTGCGCAGGAGGAAAGCGATGAAATTTCCTTACGGTATGAGTGACTTCCGCCAGATTATTGATGAAGGCTATTTCTTCATCGATCGCACGGCGCATATCCGCGTGATCGAAGAATTGGGCCACCAGTTGCTCTTTCTGCGTCCGCGGCGCTTTGGCAAGAGTCTGCTGCTCTCGCTGCTGGAAAACTATTACGACATCCAGCGGGCGGACGAGTTTGAGCAACTCTTCGGTCATCTGGCCATCGGCCAAAACCCGACGCCCTTGCGCAACCGCTATCTGGTCATGCGTTGGGATTTTTCGGTGGTCAACTCGGTGGGCACGCCCGAGGCGATCCAATACTCACTCTACGCCCACATCAACCGCTGGATTGACACCTTCACCCACCAGTACCGCCCGCTGTTGAGCCGGGAAATTCCCCTCAACCCGGTGGACGCGACTGTTTCACTGGCTGCAGCAGTGGATGTGGTGCGCGAGAGCGGGCAGCGTCTCTATCTCCTGCTCGACGAGTATGACAACTTTGCCAACGAAGTGCTGATGGCGGGCGGGCGGGTCAACCAGCAACGTTACGAGGCACTGGTCTACGGCGACGGCGTGCTGAAGACCGTTTTCAAGAATATCAAAGCTGCGGGCGCGGGCCGTGGCTTGGATCGGGTCTTCATCACCGGTGTCTCGCCGGTCGTTTTGAGCGATTCCACCAGCGGGTACAATGTGGCGGAGAATGTCTCTTTGTCGCCTGCGCTGGAAGATGTGTGCGGCTTCTGGGAGGCGGAGATTGCCGAGACACTCTCCCAACTTGCCCGCCAGTGTAATTTTCCCCCGGAGAAGGCCGCCGAGGCGCTGGGACAGATGCGCGCCTTTTACAACGGCTATGCCTTTGCCTACGCGTCTGGTCATTCGATCTACAACCCAACCCTGGCCCTCTACTATTTCAAGCACTTTGCCCAAACTTGTGCCGCCCCCCGCACTATGCTGGACAGCAACTTTGCCACGGATCGCAACAAAATCGCCTATGTGGCCGGGTTGCCCAATGGCGACAAGGTGATCCTGGATGCCGTACAAGATACGTCACCTATCACAATCCGCCGCTTGGAAGATCGCTTTGGCGTGGCCGAAATGCTCTCCCCTGCCCAGGACCGCATCTTTATGGCTTCTCTCCTCTACTATCTGGGCGTGTTGACCCTGCGTCAGGAGACAGAGCGCGGTGATATGACGCTGCAGGTGCCGAATCTGGTGGTGCGGCGGCTCTATGTGGATCGGCTGCGCCAGCTTCTTCTCCCCGATCCCCAGCGGCGGGACGAAGTGGAGGTACTCACCAGCGCATTCTTTGGCGAGGGCGCGCTGGGGCCTGTGTGCGCTTTTGTCGAGCAGCGGCTTTTTCCTCTGCTGGACAACCGGGACTATCGCTGGGCGAATGAGTTGACTCTCAAGACCGCTTTTCTGACCCTACTTTTCGAGGACACCTTCTACGTCGTAGACTCGGAGGCAGCCATCGGGCGCAACTATGCCGATTTGGCCTTGATTCTGCGGCCAGAGATGCGCAAGTATCGCCTGTTGGATCTTCTATTGGAATTTAAGTTTTTCAAGCTGGCCGATTTGGACTTGAACGGTGAGCAGGTGCGGGCATTGAGCCGAGAAGATGCGGCGCGTCTGCCTCAAGTGCAGCGCGGTCTGTCGGCAGCCGGGGAGCAACTGGCTCGCTACCGGGAAGCGTTGACCGCCCAATACGGCGCGGTGTTGCGTTTGCGTACCTACGCCGTCATCGGTCTCGGCTTCGAGCGTCTGGTCTGGGCAGAGACAGGGGCGCTGGATAGCATAAACCAGACAGTGGAGGGTGTCCGGGAGGGTCTCCGGGAGGGTCTCCCGGTCACTTGACATCCCGCGCGCCGCGTGATACCCTTCCCTCCCTGAAAAAGAACACAACCAGCGCCCCATCTGCGCAACGCAAAATATCCAATACCCAATATCCAATACCTCAATGATCGCCCTCCACCTGGACAACGTTTCCGTCACCTATATCGCCGTCCCCATCTTCACCGGCCTCTCCTGGGAAATCCACGATGACCGCTGCGTGGGGCTGGTGGGGCCAAACGGCGCGGGCAAAAGCACGCTGCTGCGCCTGATGGCCGGGCAGCTCACCAGCGACTCCGGATACCTCAAGCGCAAGAGCGGGCTGACCGTCGGCTATCTGCGCCAGGAGCCGGACTTTGCCGGTGGACGCACAGTCTGGGAAGAGGCGCTGACCGCGTCCGCGCCCCTGGCCGCGGTCAACACCCAATTAGACACCTGCGAGAAGCGGCTGGCCGACCCAGCGGTCTACGGCGACGAGGCAAAGCTGGCCGCTGTGCTGACCGAGCAGGAAAAGCTGCTGGCCCGTTACGCCGAGCTGGGCGGCCCGGCCTACGAGGGGAAGGTGCGCTCTGTCCTGGCCCGGCTGGGCTTCGGCGACGAAGCCAGCCTCTCCCTCTCTACGGATGTGTTGAGCGGCGGTCAGAAGAAGCTGCTGGGGATGGCAAAATTACTGGTTGTCGAGCCGGACCTGCTCCTGCTGGACGAGCCAGACAACCACCTCGACTTGGCGGGCAAAGCCTTTCTGGAGGAATTGATTCGCGGCTACAAAGGCGGCGTCGTCATCGTCTCCCACGACCGCTACCTGCTCGATGTGGTGGCCGACGAGATCGCCGATCTGGAGGACGGGCGCATTGCCGTCTACCCCGGCAACTATTCCGAGTTTGCCTTCGAGAAGCAGATGCGTCTGCTGCGCCAGCAGCAGATGTTCCAGATCCAGCAGCGCGAGATCAGCCGCCTGGAAGAGGCGTCCAAACGGCTGCTGATCTGGGGGCGCACATACGACAACGAGAAACTGATCAAACGAGGCAAGGCCATCCAGACCCGTATAGACCGCATCGAACGCATAGACAAACCGGTGTTGGAGCGGCGGCGTATGGGGCTGGAGCTGGCGGGCTGGCGGGGGAGCAATAAGGTATTGGAGATTCGAGATTTGGACAAAGTTTTTCCTCCGTCGGACGGGATGGAGGAAAAAATTGTCCTGGCCGGGCTGGATCTGCTCGTCTGGCACGGCGAGCGGGTGGGGCTGGTCGGCCCCAACGGTGCGGGCAAGTCCGTCCTTTTTCGCCTGCTCCTGGGCCAGGACGAGCCGACCAGCGGTGAGATCGTCATCGGCCCCAGCGTGCGCACGGGCTATTACGCCCAGGAACACGAAACGCTGGATTACAAACAGACTCTATTGGAGAGTGTGCGCCGGGCCGCGCCCTTCTCCGAGTCCACCGCGGTCAGCTTTCTGACCAAATTTCTCTTTACCTACGAGCAGATCCGCTCCAAAGTCGCCACCCTCTCCGGCGGGGAGCGCAGCCGTTTGCAGATGGCCCTGCTCACCCTGACCGGGGCCAATTTTCTGCTCCTGGACGAGCCGACCAACAACCTGGACATCGCCGCCGCGGAAGTGCTGGAAGAGTCCCTCTCCGACTTCGAGGGGACGGTCTTTGTCATCTCCCACGATCGCTACTTTCTGGACCGGGTGGTCAGCCGTATCGTCGAACTGGACGAGGGCAGCCTGACCGACTATCCGGGGAATTATAGCGACTATCAGGCGGCGAAACCGTGAGGAGTGAAACGTGAAACGTGAGAGCACCGGACGATCTCACGTTTCACGTTTCACTCCTCACGCCGTGACATCCGAGTCTCCAATCGCCAATCGCCAATCGCCAATCCCACCGGAGGTTTCCCAATGTTCATTCGTTCCCTTCTTGCCCAGCGCGCCGCCGAGAACCGGCCCATTCGTGTCGGTATCATCGGCACTGGCAAATTCGGCGCAGGTCTGGTCGCGCAGATTTCCCAGATGCGCGGGATGACCACAGCCGTCATCGCTGACATCAATCTGGCCCACGCCCGCCACGCCTACACATCCAGCCGCGTGCCCGCGGATGCAATCCGCGCCGCCGAGACACTGGACGAGATGGAGGACGCCATCCGCGCTGGCAAGCCAGTGGTGGTGGAGGACGGTCTGCTCCTGGCCGCCTCGGAATCGGTGGATGTGATTGTGGAGGCCACGGGCATCCCGGAGGTGGGGGCGAAGATGGCCTGGCACGCTCTCTCCAACCGCAAGCATGTCGTGATGGTCAATGTGGAGGCGGATGTGACCGTCGGCGGCATCCTGCGCCGCCAGGCCGACGCCGCCGGGGTGGTCTACTCAATGGTGGACGGCGACCAGCCCGCCTGTACAATGCAGATGGTGGATTGGGCGCGCACGCTGGGCTTCGAGATTGTGGCCGCGGGCCGGGGCACAATCCTCTACGCCGACGACCCGGCAGGCACACCGGACACAGTGCCCCAGCGTTTTGGCTTCAGCGACGAAGTGCTGCAACGGCGCACGATCAACCTGAAGATGTTCAACTCCTTCCGCGACGGCACAAAGGCGCAGGTGGAGATGACCGCCCTCGCCAACGCCGCTGGTCTCGTCCCGGATGTGCGCGGGATGCACGAGCCGTCGGTCAACCTGGCCGACATCCCCCAGCGTTTCAGTCTGCGCGAAGAGGGCGGTCTGCTCTCGCAGCACGGGGTGGTGGAGCTTGCCAACAGCATCGCCGTTGATGGCAAAACGATGCTGCCCGACCCGCTGAAGATGGGCGTCTTTGCTGTCATACGCACGGAACATCCCTTCACCGCCGAAGACCTGACCGGCTACATCGGCAAGGTGGGGGGCGACGGCCACAACTTTTTGCTCCATCGCCCCTACCATCTGGTGGCGGTGGAAGCGCCCATCTCCATCGCCGCGGCTGTGTTGCTGGGCCAGGCCACTGGCTCTTGCGCGGCCACGCCTACGGCAGAGTGCATTACCGCGGCCAAGCGCGACCTGAAGGCGGGCGAGGTGCTGGACGGGGGCGGCGGCTATACAGTCGTTGGCCTGTGCGAAAAGGCGACGGTGGCCCGCGCCGAGAATCTGCTGCCGTTGGGGTTGGCGGGCGGGGGTGTCCTAAAAGTGGATGTGGCGCGGGGGCAGGCCATCAGCTACGCGATGGTGGATATCCAGGCGGATTCCTTTGTGGCAAAGCTGCGGCGGATGCAGGATGCACTGTAGATAGGAACGCAGCGCCCAGCGGGCACCCGGCAGAAACAGCAGATTTTCGCAGATTTTATCCCAGGACTTACGCAGCCGGGAACGCCGCCATCCCTGGCGGCAGCCAGCAGGATGCTGGCGTTCCCAGCAAATTCGTGTGAATCCGTCTCCTTTTTTAGGGCAGCGAAGCGGCCTCATGTCAATTGATACAAGTCTTGCCAAAACCGATGAGAGGCCGAAAAAAGTCCCCCGCTGGTCACTGGCACTCCTGCTCTCTTTGACTCTCTTGGCTGCCTCTCTGCGTTTCTGGAATCTCCACAACCTGCCGCCGGGTCTCTCCTACGACGAGTCCTTCAACGGCGTTGATGCCCGTTCTCTGCTCACAGACGGCAAATACCCCCTCTTTTTTAGCGGGAACAATGGACGTGAGCCGTTATACATTTATTTGCAGGCGCTCTCCGTTGCCTTCTTTGGCCCCACGGCCTATGCACTCCGTTTTACCTCGGCCCTCATCGGTACACTGACCATCCCGCTTGTCTACTGGCTGGTTTCTACCCTTCTGCAACCTGCCACACAAGCAAACAAAGAACGCCCCTCCTTCAGCGCGTGGCTGCCACTGCTGGCCGCCGCCGGGGTAGCGGTTGGGCTGTGGCCTCTCTCTCTCAGCCGTCTGGGCTTTCGCGCCGTGCTGCTCCCCCCTCTCAGCGCTTTGGCGATGCTCTACTTTTGGAAGGGTTGGACGCAACACCGCGGGCGGGATTTTGGCTGGGCCGGCTTTTGGTTGGCAGCCTCGCTCTATTCGTATACGGCGGCCCGTCTCCTGCCTCTTGTGATCCTGCTTTTTGTTTTGATGGAGGGGATGCTGGGGCTGGGGCAGAGGTGGGGTCATCCATGCTCGCCAGGCGAACTCTGGCGCAGACAGGGGCGAGGGCTGCTCTGGCTGCTGCTCGTTGCGGCCATCTGTGCGCTGCCTCTCCTCTACACTTTCTATCAGCACCCCCGCTTTGTGGCCGCCCGCACAGCCGACGTCTCGATTTTTAGCCCGGAGCTGGAAGGGATGTCTGGAACGGTTGCCGCGCGCGTATGGACAAATCTCGTGGCGACGGCGCGCGCTTTTTATGACCGGGGCGACCCGAATCTGCATCACAATCTGCCTGGGCAGCCGCTTCATGACCCGCTCCTGGCGCTTCTCTTTTCCCTGGGCTGTCTCGTCGCGCTCTTTCGTCTGCGCCAACCCCACATCCGGCTGATCGTTCTTTGGTTTCTGGTGATGGCGTTGCCCACGCTTTTGAGCACCCAAGCCCCCCACAGCCTGCGTCTGGCCGGGGTTTTGCCGCCCCTGGCGCTGCTCTACGCGCTGGGCGGCGAAGCTCTGTTGGGGCTGTGCGCGCGCAGGAATCTTCACGCCGCGGGCGGAGGAATTCTGCTGCTTTTGATCCTCGCGCTGGGCGGCGGCTGGACAGGCTATGCCTACTTTGTCCGTTGGGCCGCTGCCCCCGGGCTGGGCGCTACCTTTGATCTGGACAAGCAGCTTGGCGCAGAGGTGACAGCCGCAAAAGTCGCGGCCTTGCAACCCGGCGCG
>CAMDEX010000236.1 GCA_945897075.1 Litorilinea aerophila | reverse complement strand
ACCAAGACCGAGCAGGAGCAAGCCACTTTGGCGCAAGAGCTGGCTGACGTGCAAACCGATCCCATGACCGGCCAGACCAGCCTGACCCGCCAAGTCGTCGTCCTGGATGTGCGCAAGCTGACCATCCTCAACCTGTTCAAGGATCACGTACTTGTGGCGCTGCACCTCCTGGCCCACCTGCTCGGCCTGGACGGAGCCGGCCCGGCGCGGCTGCGCCGCGAGTTCTTGGCGCATGGTGACCGCCTCGAATTCGATCACGTCAATCACGTCCTGACCGTCTTTGCCAAGCCCTTCCCACGCGCGCGCACCCAGCGGGCTTACGAGCGGCTCTGCGCCCAGTTGAATACCCGCCCGGTGACCTTCATCCGCGATGGCACCGCGTACCGGGTCCGCTTCAGTTGATAAAATACAAGTGTCAGAACTAGACGGCAACGCAAGCGACCCGCCCTTGAGTCACCCGGAAAGGTCTAGGCTCAATGACAGTCGCGGTCAATGGCATGAATTTACGGGGTTGACGGTGGAACAGATTGCCCTGCGCTGCGGTTTCAAGACCAGTTATCACTTTTCGCCGCGCGTCAAAACGCTTACCGGTCGCACGCCAACGCAAATCCGCGGGCAAGCGGGTCATGCAATTGACAGTCACCTTGGATCTGCTCCAGCAATGCGGCGTATCGTGCGCCGTCAGCGATCATCGGCAATCATCACCTCGACGCCCCGCGCAGCCAGGGCCGCGCGATCGTCGGCGGAGAGACCGCCATCGGTGACCAGAAGGTTGATCGCCTCTACTGGCCCTACCGTAGCCAGGGTGTGTTTGTTCATCTTGCTGCTGTCCATGACCAGGATGACCCTATCGCTGGCCTCAATCATGGCACGTTTGACTTCGGCCTCGCTGATGTTGCGGTTGCTCAGCCCTTTGCTCAACGAGAGGCCGGTTGTCGCCAAGATCGTCAGATTGGCATTGATCTTGCGCAAAGTGTCGACTGCCAATGGGCCGAGAAAGACCTGGTTCTCCCAGTGCAGGTCGCCGCCTGTGGCGATCAAGTGGATATTGCGTTGGGCCGCCAGCAGACGCAGATTGGGCAGCGAATTGGTGACCACAGTCAGGTGGTTGGGCTGATGCTTCTGCTGCTCCTGGTGGTGGTTCTGTTGATAGCGGAGCAACAACTGGTGGGCGACTTGGAGTACCGTGGTGCCGCCGTCCAGAATGACTACATCGCCCTCCTGAATATAAGAAGCGGCGACCTTTCCAATCTGGCGTTTGGCCGCCATCTGCTCCTGCGCCCGCAACGGATAGGGCCACTCCATCTCGCCCCGTTCGGGCGCAATGCTGGCCCCGCCGAAATGACGTGTCACCAGATCCAGTTGCTGCAATTCAGCCAGATCGCGCCGAATCGTCATCTCGGAGACACTGAGCTTCTGACTCAAGCTGTCTACCGATTGATAACTGTTCAGGCGCAACAATTCCAAAATTTGCCGGTGGCGTTCCTCGTGTCTCACAACAATCATCCTGCCTATGGAGGGTCGAAGATTGCACCTACGAATCGGTTGAAATCGCACCCGGCCATTCGCTCAATGTGGCCAGGTCGTCGAAGATCGGCTCTGCCTGCGCCAGCAGCCGCGCATAGAAGGCCGTATATTCGCCATAAAACGCATGGGCAGCCGGGTTGGGCTGAAAGCGTGCGCTGCGTTTGCTCAGGTGTTCGGCGGTTGCGGCCAAATCAGCATAGATGCCAACAGCATAACCGGCAATGATCGCCGCGCCCAGCGCCGATAAATCCTCGCGATCGAGGGCCACATAAGGCAAACCCATGACATCCGCCTTGATCTGATTCCACACCTGGCTGCGCGCACCACCGCTGTAGACGACGATCTCCGTGACCGCGGCAGAAGGGTGCGCCGTCAGCAACGAGCGAAAAGCCAGGGTCTGGTCGTAGGCAATGGACTCCAGGATGGCGCGATAGAAATGTTCACGTTTGTGCGCCCAGGTGAAACCCACCCACGCCCCACGATAGTTGGTGTTGGTGGGACAGGCGCGCCCGCCCAAATGCGGGATGAAAAAGAGACGATCCGCACCAGGCGGCACCAAGTTTGCCTTGGCGTCCAGTATATCATAGACCGTGGCTTTTTCTCCCTGTTGCCCGGCTTCGCTTGCATCGGCATGGGCAAAGGTTTCCTGAAACCAGTGGTGCGTCAGCCCGCCGCCGATGATCAGCGAGATCGGGTTCCACAGCCCAGGAATGGCCGACGGGATGATTTCAGCCAACTTATAGGTGAGGTCGGGGCGAAACTCGTCCGTGCAGAGCGCGATGATGGGGAAGGTGCCGGCAGCATCCCCGGCGCGATTGGGCTGCGTGATGCCAGCACCCACAAAGGCCGCGGACTGGTCACCAGCGCCGGCGACAATTGGAGTGCCCGCCAGCAGACCAGTGGCTGCGGCCGCGGCTGGGCTGATGCGTCCAACAATGTCGGCCGGTTTTACGATGCGCGGCAATTTCTGCGCCGACACCCCCAGCGCCTCACACAGGAGAGGCGACCAGGCGTAGTGCTGGGTGTCGCTTAGCCCACTGGCCCACAGGTACGTATAGTCAATGACCGACTCAGCGGCGTTGAGACCGGCCAACTTGCCGATCATATAGCCGGTAATCGTCACAAACTTGGCCGTTTGCCGGTAAACAGTGGGAAACTCATCCCGAATCCACATCATCTTGGGGCCAATCGTCGGCTGCCCGCAGCCAGTCTGCGCCCGGATCAGGTCGTGGTGCTGCGCCATGACCCGGTTCAACTGGGGGGCAAAGCGCATGTCCAGCGTAGTGGTGTAGGGCGTCGTCGCCTCACCGGCGGCGTCAATGCCCATGACGCCGCTGATCATGCCGTCGAGACAGATGGCGGCCACCTGCGCAGCGGCCACAGCGGTTTTGTCCAGCACTTCGCGGATGGTGGCGAGGGTGGCCTGCAGCAGTTGCGCGCCATCATATTCGGCCACGCCGGGACGCGGTTGCTGCGGATGGGTGTCGCGCCGGGCCTCGCCGCGCGTCTGGCCTGCCGTATCAAAGAGAAAGGCTTTGGTAAAACTGGAGCCGACATCAATGCCGATCAAATAGCTTTCTGCCATCTCGTTGCCTCCGATCGTCTCCGATTAGCTCTCTTGGTGAATAATCTGGCGGAAGCGCACCAACTCAGCGGCTGGGTCACTCGCTTCGTAGATGTTACGGCCAAAGACAAGACCGGCCGCGCCTGCCTCGATGGCGCTGCGTGCTCGTTGATAGGCGACCTCCGGGTCGGCTTGCTTGGGGCCGCCCGCCACCAGCAGGGGAACCGGGCAGCTTGCCACCACCTCTGCCAACCCCGCTGTTGTGCCGGGGTGGACGCACTTGACGATGTCGGCGCCGATCTCGGCGGCGATGCGGCAATAGAGAGCCAACAGGGCAGCATTGGCATCATCTTCGGGGTGGGTGCGCTCACGCGCCGTGCGCGGCTCCACCATCAGCGCCACGCCCCAGCGTTCGCAGGCGCGCGCCACCTGTGCGTTGCGCTCGATCTCTAGTTTCTCGCGCAGCGGGTCGTCATAGCCAATGTAAAGATAGGTCATCACGCCGTCCGCACCGGCAGCCACCACCTCTTCGATGGTAGCAAGCGCCGCCGTGGCCCCCTGCTGGTAAGGCAAGAGGGTACGGTTGAAGCTCTGATAATCCAGATGGATCAAGAGCGCTGGGCGTTGCCGGCCGATGAAGGCATCCTCCAGATGGGTGAGTAGACCAGGCGTCACCAGGAGGCCATCGGCGGCGGCTATGCTCTGGGTGAAGTGGCGCATATCGGCCAGGGTACGCATGCCGGGTTGCGGCCCCATGAGCACGCCGTGTGAATAAGCGACGATCAATGACTTGCCGCTCTGCTGGTCAAAGAGCCGACCCAGCCTGATCTTTTTGCCGGTGCGTGCGTCCATGCTTACCTCCCAGGTTGTTGGAATGGATCGAACCCCAATTTGCCAGGATTCATAATGTTGTTTGGATCAAGCGCCGCTTTGACGCGCGCCAGGGGTAGCGCCGCTGTGCCCAGGTCCTCACGCAGATAGGGGAGCCGGGCCAGGCCAACCCCGTGGTGGTGGGAGATGACTGCACCCTCTTGCAGGGCGGTGCGCATGGCGACCTCCCAGATCTGATGCAGACGCGCTTCGGCGGCGGCGGCGTCCTCCGCCTCGCCGCTCAGAATCATATAGAGCGATGTGCCCTGTGGGTAGGCGTGGGAAAAGTGTCCCCAGACATGGGTGGCCAGCGGTGCCAAGGCCGTTTTGAGTGAGCGGTAGGTGGCGAAGATGCTACCCCAAAAGTGCGCCACTTCGATGGTCTCGGCGACGCCGCCCGGTTGCGCCAACACCCGTTCAATCGCCGAAAAGTCAAAGCGCCGCGCCATCCACGCCGCAACCGGGGCCGCGCCCAAGGATTCGCCGCCAGCCTCCTGGCAGAAAGTTATACTGGTCGCATACTCGGCCTGCGCCACAGCTTGTATGCCGGTAAAGCCCAGAAAGAGCACACAGCGGGCAAAAGTCGGCTCTTGCATGGCGTGGGACGCTTCGTCCTCATCATAAAAACGCACCAGAAAGGGGCGCAGATCGGCCTGCATGATGCGGCGCATGGCCGTCAACCCTGACTCGATGTCGGGAAAGACCACGGCTTCCAGACGCTGATAAGAGGCCAGGGGGAAAATCTTCAAAGTGACCGCGGTGACGACCCCCAGTGTACCTTCGGCACCGATAAAGAGATGGCGCACTTCGGGGCCAATGGCGGCGCGCGGTGTCAACTTGGTTTGGACGATCTCGCCGGTGGGCAAGACCACCGTCAACGCCACGACCAGATCTTCAATGCCGCCCCAGCGGGAGGAGAATTGCCCCGTGGCCCGCGTGGCGACCCAACCGCCAACAGTGGAACGGTTGAGCGATTGGGGTGAATGGTTGATGGTGTAGCCGTGGCTGTTGAGTTCCTGCTCCAGTTCATGCCCCATCTTGCCTGCCTGCACCGTCACCAGGAGATTCAACTCGTCCAACGCCAGCATCTGGTCTAGCGCCCGCATATCAAGGCTGATCCCCCCGCTGAGGGGCAACGCTGCCCCTGTGACTGCAGAGCCGGCACCCCACGGCGTCACCGGCACACCGCGCTGGTTTGCCCAGACCAACAGACGACTGATCGCATCCACAGTCGTCGGGCGCACAACGGCGTCCGGGCGATAGGGCTGCTTGTCTTGTTGCCGCCACTTGGCCGCCACCGGCCACCAATCATAGCTGTGGTTGTCCAGCGCCGCGTCATCGGTGAACACGCACGCCGGCTCCAGCAGTACACGCAGATCAGCAATCCAATCCCCAGTCGTCATTCTGTCTCCTTTCCCACTGTGCCAGCTTACTGCAAATCGAGCAAAATTGACAAACCGTCAGTTTTGAATATCCCGGCTTTTCTCAGGGTTGTACTCAATTCGGTGTGTTCTATTTCAAACATAATACAAAAATAAATGCAAAAAGTCAAACAATTGGCTTGACAATACCAAATTTTTGCAGTATGATGTGTGCATTCTGTGTTTGACGTAAAACATATACTTATAGTCTACCTAGCACGGCCCTATCTCACCCAAGCATCTTAACTACAGGAGGAAGAGCATGTCTGCCATGGAGTCACGAAGGATCACCAGACGAACATTTTTGCGTCTTAGTTTAGCGGGGACAGGGACGCTTGCCCTGGCCGCCTGCGTTCCAGCCGCGCCACCCGCCGCCGCGCCGGCGGGGGAAGCCGCGGCCCAGCCCGCAAGCGAAGCCGCGGCCCAACCTGCTGCCGCCAAGACAGAAGTTCATTGCTGGCTGCGTGGGTACACGCCGACAGAGTGGACCAGCCGCTCGGCGGAGCATCCCCAAGTGGTCAATGCTGCGCGTATTCTGGCCCAACGGTTTGAGGAGGCCAATCCAACGATCCAGATCGTCTTCGAGGAAGGTCCGGGCGGTGAAGATTACTTTGCCTGGCTCACCGCGGCTGCAACTGCCGGCACGGCACCGGATCTGGTGGGGAGTACCCACAACTTTGCGGTGCAAAATGGCTGGGCTATGCCCTTGGACGACTTCTTGGATCTGCCCAATCCCTATGCACCCCAATATGGCGCATGGCGCGACATCTTTTACCCCACCTTTATGACATCGTTGATTCAGCCCGACGGGCATGTGTATACGGCGCCCCTGGATAATATCTGGCCCAATGTGGAAGTCGGTTTGGCCTACAACAAGGAGACCCTCGAACGTCTGGGCGCAAAACCACCGGCAACCTGGCGGGATCAGATGGATCTGGCCAAGGCGTTAAAGGAATCGGGCGACGGCTTTGCACCCTGGCAAGCAGAGGCCGCCAGCGGCAACCTTTGGCCCCTGGCCTTGCAGATACTGCCCTCCATGATGCAGTCCATTCTGCCAGAGATGGATCTCAATAAAGATAAATTTATCGGGATCGAGGAAGCCTTGCCCGCGTACAAGAGCGGTCTGATTGGGCCTAATACGCCGATCTATCGGCGTGCGTTTGCCGAGATGCACGAGTTGGCCTCCTACTGGATCGATGGCTTTAACACAACCGATATTGACTTGCTGTGGCGCGAGGGCAGAATCGGCCTGCGCTACTCCGGCTCGTGGGAATGGTCGCAAATGGCCAATGACCCCAATATCACTTTTGAGCGCGGCTTTCTGCCACCACCGCTCCCCAACAGCAACGATATACCCGCCACCCCCAGCCAGCCCGGGGCGTTTGACCCGCCAAAAACAACCGCGGGGGATGGCAGCGTGCCCGGCGAACTCCTCACCGCAATCCAAGGGTCAGAATGGGTGATCATGGCGGCTTCGGTGGAGAAACGGAACAACCGCGATGAAGCTATCAACTGGTGGCAATTCCTCACCACTCCGGAGAATAACGCCTTCTTGGTCAATGAAAACCAGGCACGCATTTCCTCGGCGGTGGACGCACCGCTTGGTTCGATCTGGCAAGAGATCGCCCAGTTCAAGTTGCCGCTGTATGACTATGCCGTGGCCTGGTGGGGCCAGGGCTGGTATTGGGACAATGACAACTTTAACAAATGGCGGCCGATTTTTGTCGAGTGGATGACCGGCCAGATCGACGAAGCGACCTTCTTCAAGCGGCAGGAAGAGGAATTTGCTGCCGGTGCCGCGCGCTACGAGGCTGTCCTGAAAGAGCAAACGAAAACGAAATAGACGCTTGACCGCCACCGTGTAGTGCGCATGTTCATTTGTGAACAGAATCAGCATATGCGCATGCCTACTACACGGTGGTTTACTGATCATCACGCATAGTTTTGTGAGACAGAGAAGGACATTCGCACCCTATGACAAGCAGCGGGCGACTATGGGTACTGGCTGTGCTCGGCATCCTGATCGCAGTGGTGGGCGTCGATTGGCTGCAAGCACAGGCACGTCTCGATACTATCTCCATTGAGGGGCAACTCGATCCGCCGCAGGTCATTGCCAATGGCAAGGATGCAATTGTCCTGACTGTACGTGTCACGGAGAAAGGTCAACCGCGCGTCAATACGTTGTTGCAGGCTTGGGTGGAGAGCGGCGGTGGCTATTTTGTCCCACAGTGGACCTATACGGACGCGGCGGGGCAAGCGCAATTTTCCTATACCCCCAACGCGGCCGGCCCCTACGATTTGCTGGAGCCTACAGTGATCCATCTGATCGACATCAACGTTGCCCGTTTGTTTGAAGTGGACAAACACTATCTGGTCGAGGTGCCGGTGCAGGCACCCCTGACCACCGACACGAAATAGCTTTGAGGAAGGTCGGCATGGCAACTGTTCCGAGAACCGAGCAAGCAGCGGCCCAGTCCGGGGTGCTTCCCAAAACTCCCCGCCCACCGCTGGGCAAGGCGCGCGTCAGCGCCTGGCGGAGCGTCCGTAAATCCTGGCAGGCCTATGCTCTGCTCTCCCCGATCTTTGTCCTGTTGATTGTCTTTGTGTACTACCCACCCATCCTCGGTTTGGTGCGCGCCTTCTACCGTTGGCGACCCGGCATCCCCGCTACCTTTATAGGGCTGGAGAACTTTACCAGCTATTTTAGCTATGCCGTGACCCCACAAGAACTGCTCAACATCACGAAGCTGATGTTTTTTGGCCTTTTTGTCGGCGTCGTTGTGCCTTTTGTCATGGCCGAACTGATCTTTTTTGTGCATTCGCAGGCTACGAAGGAATTTTATCGCCTGCTGGTCATTATCCCCATGCTGGTGCCAGGCATTGTGACCATCCTGCTCTGGCAAAAGATGTATGACCCCAACCTGGGACCCATCAATGACCTGCTGCGTGGGTTGGGTCTTGGCTGGTTGGCACGCAACTGGCTTGGCGAGCCGGCAACGGCCCTCTACGCTATTATGTTTGTGGGCTTTCCCTGGGTGTGGGGCGTGGGCACGCTGATCTACCTGGGCGGGTTGGGGCAGATATCGTCGTCGGTGTATGAGGCCGCGGCGCTGGATGGCTGTACGGGGATAGGACGTGTATTCCGTATCGACCTGCCGCTGGTATTGGGTCAGGTGCGTCTCCTGGCAATCCTGGCGGTGATCGGCGCGATTACCTCTTTTCAAGATGTTCTCGTGCTGACGAATGGCGGGCCTGGCTTTGCGACCATGGTGCCGGGGCTATCGATGTATCACTCGGCCTTTCGCGGCCAGCAGTTTGGCTACTCGTCGGCCATCGGCCTGATGCTCTTCATCGTCGCCATGAGTGGGACGCTCCTGATCAACCGCAGCATTCGCCCTACGAATGAAGAGGTCACACGCTAAAATGAAGCAAACAATAACCCCGCGCCGTCCGTGGCGTCTTGCACAGGTAGGGTTGCATCTTACCATTCTGATCCTCCTGCTCCTCTCGCTGATCCCGACCTATCTGATGCTTCTGCTTTCGTTCAAAAACGGTTTGCAATACCGCTGGGAGCGCTGGAGCATCAGCCTGCCCTTACGCGGCAGCAACTACGGTGCCTCCTGGCAAGTGATCGACGCTTTTATGTGGAACACGCTGTTGGTGGCGGTGGTGGGATTGGCGGGCGTACTTTTGCTCTCGTTGATCGGCGGCTATGTCTTTGCCCGCATGCGTTTCCCTTTGCGTGAACCACTTTACTATGCGATTATCTCCCTGTTGATGGTGCCGTGGGTGCTTTCGTTTATCCCAGCCTATATGCTCTACAATGACCTGGGGCTGCTCAACACCCGTTGGGCGCTGATTATTCCCAATCTTGCCGGCGGGCCGATCTTTGGCATCTTTTTGATGCGCACCTTTATCACCGGCATTCCTGAAGAACTCTTTGAATCCGCACGCTGTGATGGTGCCGGCGTCTGGTCGCTGATCCGGCATATTGCCTTGCCGCTGAGTTTGCCCGGATTGGCAACCCTGGCCGTGCTGAACTTCATCGGGTCGTGGAACTCCTTTCTGTGGCCGTTGGTGACAATTAGCGACACCAGCCTCCAGGTGATTTCGGTGGGTCTCTTTAAATTGTCGCGTACTACCAATGATGGGGTGGATTTCGGTGCCGGGGGGCCACTCTATGCCGGCTATGTCCTCGCCTCCATCCCGCTCGTGATCTTGTTCTTTGCCTTGGGCAAGTTCTATGTCGAAGGGCTTGTAGAATCGGGAATTAAGGTATGATGGACTATCGCAAAGCCTACAGCCACCTGCGTGGTTTCAATTACACACCCAGCACTGCGGCCCATGACATTGCCTTTTGGCGCGACTATGACGAAGCGCTGGTCGAGCGTGAACTGACCTATGCCCAACGCCTGGGGCTAAACAGTGCCCGCCCCTTTCTGGCTTATGTGGTCTATGAACGCGAGCCAGCGGCATTTCTGACCCACCTGCGTCACTTTGTGCGCGCTGCCCACGCGCGCGGCATCAGCGTCATGCCCGTCATCTGGGATTCCTGTTTTGATGAGACCGAGCCGACCTACGAAGCGACCGAAAATAAGTGGATTCCCAATCCGGGGGTGCAGCGGCTTGGCCCTGATTTCTGGCCGGCCGGGGAAGCCTATTGTCGCGCTCTGGTAGAGACCCTGGGCAACGAGCCGGGCTTGTTGATGTGGGATGTGATGAACGAACCCACTATCACGGCGTGGATCAAAGAGGGCGTGCCGGAACGTGAGCAGCGCATCCAGACCATCTGGAACTTTGCCCGCCACTTCTGCGGGGTGATGAAGCAACTGGATCCTCACCATCCGGTCACGGTGGGTGTGGCCTATGCCAAAGAATTGGCTGAAATTGGGGCGCATGTCGATGTTCTCTCCTTTCACGATTACCGGGCCACCCGCAGCGCCATACGCGCCCACATCGACGAAGCACTTGGCTTTGCCCACCAATACCAGAAACCGATCTTTGTCTCCGAAATTGCCTGCCTGGCGCGCGCCAATCCCTATGATGTTTCGTTGGAAGTCTTCCAGCAAAGCGGGATGGGCTGGTATCTGTGGGAGTTGATGATCGGCGTGAGCCGCTGGCGCGACATTCACGGCGTTGTCTACCCCGACGGCACCGTGCGCGACCCCAGCATTGTGGCGGCCATTCAGGG
>CAMDEX010000235.1 GCA_945897075.1 Litorilinea aerophila | reverse complement strand
CCCTACAGGAGAAGGAGACGCGTGTGGCGCAAGGGGAAGTGGAACTGACCAACGAAGAGATGGATGCAATTGTCGGCGGCTATCACAGCGCGCCCTTTGCCGTGTTGGGAATGCACACTGTCCAGGCGGAGGAGAAAGAATCACTGGTCGTACGCGCCTTCCGCCCGCTGGATGCCGCGGTTACTCTGCTCGATCTGAAGAGCGGTCGCCACTACCCGCTGCAACGCATCCACCCTGGCGGCCTCTTTGCTGCCCACTTTCCCCGGCGCAAGAACCCCTTCGCCTACCGCCTGTTGCTGGAAGACGCGGCCGGCAACCAGCACGAAATCGAAGACCCCTACCGCTTCCAGCAAGAATGGCTGACCGATTTTGACCTGCACCTGCACGGCGAGGGGCTGTTCCTCCAGAGTTTCGAGAAGTTCGGCGCTCACCCGCGGCTGGTGGACGGGGTGGCTGGCGTGCAGTTTGCCGTCTGGGCAGCCAACGCCGAGCGGGTCAGCGTCATTGGCCCCTTCAACTTCTGGGACGACCGGGTGGATGTGATGCGCCAGCGGTCGGGCGGTGTTTGGGAACTCTTTCTGCCCAACCTGCCGGTCAGCACGGAGTACAAGTATTCAGTCAAATCCCGCGTGCTGGGCCACAAAGCCGACAAGACCGACCCCTACGGTTTTGCCTCCCAGAAGCGTCCGGCCACTGCCTCGAAGGTCTGGGACATCGCCAAACTGCCCTGGCACGACGAGGCGTGGATGGCAGAGCGGGCGGCTAAACAGGCCATCGACCAGCCCATCAACATCTACGAAGTCCACCTGGGCAGTTGGAAACGGGGGCCGGAGGACAATGGCTTTCTGGGCTATCGGGAACTGGCCCATCAGTTGGTGGCCCACGCCCAGGCGGTTGGCTATACCCATCTGGAACTGCTGCCCATCACCGAACACCCCTACGACGGCTCCTGGGGCTACCAGGTCACTGGCTATTTTGCGCCCAGCAGCCGTTTTGGCACACCGGATGACTTCCAATATTTTGTGGACTATTGCCACCAGCAGGGCATCGGCGTCCTGCTCGATTGGGTGCCCGCCCACTTCCCAAAGGACAGCCACGGCCTGGCCTTCTTTGACGGCACCCATCTCTACGAGCACGAAGACCCCCGGGTGGGTGAGCACAAGGGGTGGGGGACGAAAATCTTCAACTTTGGCCGCAACGAAGTACGCAATTTCCTCCTCTCCAGCGCCCTCTTTTGGCTGCAAAAATATCACATAGACGGTCTGCGCGTGGATGCGGTGGCCTCGATGCTCTATCTCGACTACGACCGGGAGGCGGGCGAGTGGCTGCCCAACCGCTACGGCGGGCGGGAGAATCTGGAAGCGATTGAGTTCATCCGCGGCTTCAACGACGCCGTACACAAATACGCGCCCGGCGCGATTACGATTGCCGAGGAGAGCACCTCCTGGCCGATGGTCTCTCGCCCCACCTACACCGGTGGGCTGGGCTTTGATTACAAGTGGAATATGGGCTGGATGCACGACATTTTGGAGTATTTCAAGCAGGACCCCCTCTACCGCCGCTACAACCACCACCTGATCACCTTCAGTCTGGTCTACGCCTTTTCTGAAAATTTTGTGCTGCCCTTCAGCCACGACGAAGTGGTACACCTGAAACGCTCGCTGCTGGACAAAATGCCCGGCGATCTCTGGCAGAAGTTCGCCAATCTGCGCGCACTCTACGGCTATATGACCGCTCACCCCGGCAAAAAACTGCTTTTTATGGGCGGCGAGTTCGGCCAGTGGCGCGAATGGAACGAGGCGCAGAGTCTGGATTGGCATCTGCTGGGACACAGGCAGCACGGCCAGTTGCAACAATATGTGGCCGACCTCAACCGACTCTACCGCGAGGCAAAGGCGCTACACCAGGTGGACGCCAGTTGGCAAGGTTTTGCCTGGATTGACCTGCACGACGTGGACAACTCCATCCTCAGCTTTCGCCGTATGGCTGCCGACACGGAGGATTGCGTGATCGTCATCTGCAACTTTACGCCTGTGCCGCGCATGGGCTACCGGGTGGGGCTGCCCCGTGCCGGGGTCTATACGGAAATTCTCAACAGCGACGCGCCCCAATACGGCGGCAGCGGGGTGGGCAACCCGTCGCCGATCGTCGCCGAAGCCATCGCCTGGCAGAGCGGCTCCCATTCTGCTCTCTTCAATCTGCCGCCGTTGGGCGTGATTTTTGCGCAGCGCCGACCCGTTGTGCCGGATGATTTGATCGGATAGCTTATGTCACCTGAAGCGACAGTCAGCGCCAACACCCCGCGCGCGCCCTTTGTCTTCGACGTCTCGGCCGAGATGCTGGACTATCTCCCCAACGCGCTCGTCGTCCTGGCTTTGGACGGTACGGTGCGCGCTGTCAACCGGGCCGCGCTCAAACTGCTGAACTTTCATACATCAGCGGTCATCGGACGCCATTTCAGCTACTTTCTGCGCTCGGTCGAGCCGCCTCTCTTGGCGGGGGGCTTTCAGAAGTTGCTGGAGCAAGGCAGTGCCACCTTTGACATTGCCCTGCGCTGCGGTGGGGAAGGCTTTGTTCAGGTGGAGATGAACCTCGCGGTTATCCACGACGCAAAGGCGCAGCCATCGGGCGTGCTGGTGATGAGCAGCGAAGGCGACGCCGAACACTTTCTCGTGCGCCGGGCCGCGGCGCAGGCCGCGGATCAGGTCTCGCGCATGATTGCCTACGGCTCCTCCAACGGGAATCTTTGGCCTAAACTCTTTGCCCTTTGCCAGGAACTCTTCGAGACGCCCGGCGGCTGGCTTCTCCTCCACGGCAGCCAGGGGCAGCAGCGCATCCCGTTTACCTTTGGCCTGGCACAGGAACATCTCCACCAACCGCGCGGCGGCGTTACCATCGCCAATTGTCCCTGCACCGAACTGAGTGGGAACGCGGGAGAACCCTGCGCGGCCAACAGGTTGGATTGTCCCTGGCTTGTGCCCGCAGCGGATTCGATCAGCCTTGACCCACTGCCCCGCCACCACGCCGTGGCACCCATTGTCAGCGCCACAGGTGAACGAGTTGGCGACATCTGTCTGCTTGCGCCAGCCGGCCGCATCTTTCACCGCCACGAATTGACGCTGATGGATGCCATCACCGACCAGATTGGCCAGGCGTTGGATCGGGGCGAGATTCACCTTCCCGATCGATTCGGCAGCCTGGACAGATTTTCTTTGCTGGACCGCGACCACTTGGCCGCTGAGTTGCGCTTGGACAAGCGCAATTTAGAACTGCTCTACCAACTCAGCCAGCGTCTGGCGGCGACGTTGGAAGCGCAAACCGTGGCGGAAAAGGCTTTAGAACTGGTCACGGCGGCCTTCGACAACTGTTTTGGCGAAATTTATGTGGCGGAGAGCGATCAGGAATTTCTACAACTGCTGGCGGCCAGAAACCATCCACTCCACGTAGTGGAAAAACTGCCCGGCCAGCCTTATTTGCGTGTCGGCGTGGGTATTACGGGGGGATCTCTCGCAATGCGCCGCCCTATTTTGATTCCCAATGTGGACGAAGACCCGCGCTGGGTGCGGATCCCAGATCTGGACGATCACCTAAATGTGCGTTCGGCAGCAGCCATTCCGCTCATCGCCCGGGACGAAGTGGTGGGTGTGCTGCTCTTGGGCAGCCCGCAAACCGATGTTTTTACCCACGACTATCTACCTCTGCTCCAATCCATTGCGGTGCCGATGGCCCTGGGCCTGCAAAATGCCCGTCTCTTTGCCGCCGAGCGTCATCGCCGCCAGGAAGCAGAGATGTTGCGCAACGCCACCAGTGCAGTCACGTTGGACCTGCGCCTGGAGCCGATTCTGCGCCTTCTCTTGGAGCGTCTGCGCCAGGTTGTCTACTTCGATAGTGCGTCTGTGCTGCTGTTGGAAGGGAGGGAACTGTACGCGCTGGCCGAGGTGGGATTGCCGTGGCCTGATGAGGTTCTGGGCCAACGTTTCCCCGTGGACGATTCCTTCTTCGCCTATATTCAGCGCGAACGGCGGGCCATTTTCTTTGCGGATGCGCAGAAATTGTCCGGATTTTTCGGCTGGGGCGGCACCTCCACCACCCGCGGCTGGATGGGTGTTCCCCTGCTCCAACGGGGCGAAGTGCTGGGCTATATCACCCTGGACAGCCTGCAAGTGGGCAGCTATGGCGAGCGGGAGGCGTCTGTGGCCCAGGCCTTCGCCAACCAGATGGCGATTACGATTGTGAATGCCCAGTTGCTCCAGGACAGCCAGCAAGCGGCCTTTGAGCAGCAAGAGATCAGCGCTATCTTGCGTGGGCTGAACGGCGCGGTTTCGCTGGCCGAAATTCACGTAGCAGTCGCAACCGGCCTGCATCACCTGATCGATCCATCGGCTGTCGAGATCGCCCTCTATCAGGAGGATACCCAGCGGGTCAGCGCGCAACGTTCCTATTGGACGGATCGAGCGAGTGATGAAACAATCTCTTCCGCAGACTATACTTTTGACGAAAGCGCTGCTCTCCCCGCGCTTCTGCACGGCCAGAGTTATATCTCCCTGGATATTAGTACGGAGCTCGATTGGCCGGTGGAACGGGCATGGATCGAGCAGGGCTGTCGCTCACGCATCGCACTCCCCTTGCACAACAACGAGCGCATCCTGGGCCATATCCAGCTCTTCTGGCGTGACCAGCTTGCACCATCCCAGGTCATTCACTTCTCTTTGCGTCAGGTTACCGATGGGTTGGCGATGGCTGTGGGAAAGCTCCTACTCTTGCAGCAGACGAGCCGCAGAGCGGACGAGTTGCAACTCTTGATTGAATTGTCCGCCCGCTTGCGCACCACCACTGGCCGCGCATCGATCACCCACATCTCTCTCGCCACCTGTCTGGACCTTTTTCACGCTGATCAGGGATATGTGCTGGTGCCAGCAGCAGATGGGGATGCGCTTGAAGTGATCGCCCAAATAGGGAAGGTGCCCCTGGCATCTGCTCGACGCTACGGCTATAGCGATTCGATTGCCGGGCGCGTCTTCTCCTCTGGTGTACCCCACTGTTCGCCCAATCTGTTTGTCGATCCGCTGGGCCACCAACCGACTCTGCATAATTGGGCCGCCAGTGGGATAACTTTTGTTTCGGCTATTTATGCTCCTCTGCGTGCCGGTGATCAGATTGTGGGTGTGCTTTCATTGACGAACAGCGCAAGCCGTCGCTCGTTTTCGTCGGCAGATTTGCGGCTGCTCAACGCCATTGCCGAGATTGTCGGGGGTGCTTTGCATCGGGCCATGATTTTGGAGGGGCTGGAGCAGCGGGTGCAGGAACGAACGACCGATCTGGCCCAAGCCAATGCGCAACTGCTGGAATTGGACCAGATGAAGTCGGATTTCGTGGCCAATGTCAGCCACGAGTTGCGTACACCGCTGACAAATATCAAGCTTTATCTGGATCTGTTAGGTGGCGGACAAGCGGAGCGACGTGAGCACTATATGCAAGTGATCCGGAGCGAGACAGAGCATTTGCGTAGTCTGATTGAGTCAATTCTTGATCTGACAGCTCTGGATGAGAAGAGAGGTGACAGGTCTGCGGACTTTGCGATCGTCTCGTTGCCGGAAGTGCTGGAAACACTTTTCAACCGCTTCCAACAGCGGGCCGAAGCAGCGCATTTGCATCTTGCTTACTTGCCCGCGCCCCAATCTCTGGCTGTGTGGGGCAATCGAGAGCGCTTGCTGCAGATGGCAACCAATCTCCTAAGCAATGCCATCAACTACACCAGACCCGGGGGGAAGGTGGAATTGGCCCTGGAAAAAAACGATCAGAGCGAAGTTGGTGTTGTTGTGCGGGATACTGGAATCGGCATTCATCCGCATGAGATCGCACATATCTTTGAACGTTTTTACCGCAGCAGCCGGGTAAAGCAGTCTGCGATGCTGGGTACAGGTCTCGGATTGGCGATTGTCAATGAAATTGTGCAAGCCCACGGCGGGCGCATTGCGGTGGAAAGTATACCCGATCAAGGCACAACATTTACTGTCTGGTTTCCGTCGCTATAGGAGATTGGCGATTGGCGATTGGGGATTGGGGATTGGGAATGGGGCACGTTTCCACACTACCTAATCCCCAGTCGCCAGTCGCCAATCCCCGGAGAATACACTGATGGTTCAAAACAAAACCAAAACGATTCTGGTCGTTGAAGACAACGAGCTAATGAATACCGCCATCTGTGAGATTTTGGCGGCGGAGAACTACAGCGTTCTCAGCGCCAGCGACGGCGTTGACGCTCTGGCGTTGATGCGGCAGCAGCGCCCGGACGTCGTACTGTGCGATATTATGATGCCGCGGATGGATGGTTACACACTCCTGCAACACACGCGTTCTGATGAACAGTTGCGCACGGTTCCCTTTGTCTTTCTCACGGCCCGCTCCTCAACCGAAGATCGGCGTCAGGCCAAACGTATCGGCATTGATGATTATCTGATCAAGCCTGTGGATAGCCAAGACCTGCTTCTGGCAATGTCAAATGTCCTGCGCCGTGAGGAGAACGCACTGGCGCAGACCGAGCGTCAAGTTGAGAAGTTGCGCACCCAAATTGTCAGTTCCTTGCAGCACGAATTTCGCACACCCCTCACATTCATTCTGGGTTATGCCGAACTCCTGGCCGAAAGTCCGCCGGGGACAGTGGATGTGGAGACCCTGCGTGCTTCCACATCAGCTATTTTGGAGGGCGGTCGTCGTCTTCAGGATCTGATTGAGAAATTTCTTTTCCTGGCCGATATGCAGCATCGCCGTGAACTACCCGATTCGCTGGCCCCTATAGACACTCTGTCTCTCCTGGCAGCCCAAGCGCAGACCTTCTCCAAGCAAGCGCAAGCAGCAAGTCTTGCCTTTACCCTGGATTGCGCAGTGGATGATCCGGTCGTCTTGGGCGAACCCGCCTACATACGGGAAGCAGTCAGGCGGCTGATCGAAAATGCCATCCAATACCGGCGTGCGGATTCGACCCGTATCCGGCTGGCGCTTTCTACGGTTGATGGCTATGTGGGGCTACATGTCAGCGACGACGGCTGTGGCATCCCCGCCGACAAACTGGCGATGCTGCGTAGCCCCTTTGCGCAGATCGACCGCGAGAATCGGGTTGGGCCTGGTATTGGGCTGGGGCTGGCGCTGGTCAACCAGATCGCCCGCATGCACGGGGGGCGTCTGCAGATCGAAAGCGAAGAAGGCCGGGGCAGTACATTTACCCTCTGGCTGCCCCTCCCGTTCGAGAAATCTTGAGATGCCACAACCCGATCCATCCATTCTTCCACTCTCTGCGCTTTGCAATACCTCCTTTCCCTTTCGGCTAGGCCCAAATAGCGAACACTTTCTTGCGGGCGGGCTGCTTCTGGAGGGTGGGCGCATAGTGGGTCAAGGGTCTACGTCGCCCAACCCTGGCACTGTGTACTTCGACGCCAGCGGCTGTGTCGTCCTGCCCGGCTTCATCGATCTACACATCCACGGCAGCGCCGGCCACGACACAATGGACGCCACACCGCAGGCACTGATCGCCATCAGTGCCTTTTTGGCCTCGCGTGGCGTCACCGCCTTCACCCCCACCACAATGACCGCGCCCCACCTGCCCACCCTGGCTGCCGTGCAAAATGTAGGCGCAGCAATTTCCCACCCTTTGCCCGGCGCAGCCATCCTCGGTGTCCATCTGGAAGGGCCATACATCAGCCCCCGCTTTCCAGGCGCGCAGTCCAAAACGGATATCCGCCTGCCCAATCTGACCGAATTTGCCGAACTGCTGGCCGCGGGACCAGTGCAGCTCATCACCCTCGCCCCAGAGCAGCCAGGGGCGGGCGCGCTAATTGACGCCGCGCTGGATGCGGGCGTGCGGGTACTTATCGGTCACAGCGCCGCCACCTACGATCAGGCTATCCATGCCTTCGCTGCGGGTGTGAGCCAGGTTACCCACACCTTTAACGCCATGACTGGTCTGCACCACCGCGAACCCGGTATTGTGGGTGCGGTACTGGGCGATCCCTTCATCTATGCCCAATTGATCGCCGATACCATCCACGTTCACCCCGCGGCGATGGCTATTTTGGCCCGTTGCAAAGGGCCGGACCGTCTGCTCCTCATCACCGACGCCATCCGGGCCGCCGGGATGCCCGCAGGCGAATACGAATTGGGCGGGCAGCCCGTCTTTGTGCGCGCTGGGCAATGCCGTCTGGCCGACGGTACGCTGGCCGGATCGATCCTGACGATGGACGCGGCTCTGCGCCACTTCCTGGCCGCCACCGGCTGGCCGCTGGAAAAGGCGTGGCCTGTCACCAGCCGCACCCCAGCCGCGGCCCTGGGCATCGGCAACCAATACGGCTCACTCGCGCCCGGCTACCGGGCCGATCTGGTGGTGTTGGATGGCGAGCTGGAGGTGGTGGCGACGGTTGTGGGCGGGCGGCTGGTCTATCTGCGTGGGGGTGAAGAGGGGAGGGTTATATTGTGAACGTGCGGTGGGAATTCGCGTGTGCCATTCAATCGATCAATCGGTCATAAGTGTCGTGCCTACCAATCCAAAACCAGTACACCTGATCTCCTGCCAACTTTCCCAACGCCCGGTACTCACGGCCAATGCGCACAGACACATTTGCGCCAACACGTTTGAAACGCAACCCCGGCAAATTGGGAGTTTCCTGCCACAAGCGATACGACTGTCTGGCCTGTCGTCGCACTTCGGGGGGTAATTCTCTGAACGCTTCTCGAAAGCTACGCGTTGTATGGGAGTTCATCAACAATCATCTCCCCATCCTCATCGAACATCGGTTGGGTTGTGCCGTTGGCAATTTCGAGCTGGGCAGCAGCAGCCAGCGCATCAAATTTGTCGGAGTAACGGGCGAGAGTCGCCGCCCAAAGAATATCCTCTGCCGCCATTTCTTCTTCGCTATCATCCAGCCAGCTATCGCCTTCGTTATCCTCCTCGACCACAGGCAGATGCCTTGCGTCAGACTGTGACCACAGATGAAAGGCAAGCTGATAAACCTGCGCCGCCTCACTCACCTGTAAATCCTGCACGATCTCTGCAATAACCTGCGCATAGCGGATCGATTCGTCCTGTCTTTCTCTTGTCATTTTCTTTCCCTTTACCTTTCCCGGCCCGACAGCTTCTCTGTTGTTATCGCCAGCAAACGGCTGCCGTCACTGCTCCCGATATTCCTCCATCTGTCCGTCCTCGTTGGCGTCGTAGCCATAGAGATCGATGGCTCCATCCCGGTTGCGATCCCAGGCCCACTGGTCAAAGAAGCCATTGTAGTTTTGATCCCAGGCCCAGGTATCTGTGCGGGTGTCGGCGTCTGTGTCCCAGCCCCAGCTTTCTACTACACCGGTCTCGCGGGGATCGAAGCCGTAGATGGCCCCGCCTGGCTGAAGGGCGTCAAAATAGACATATTGGTCGCTGCGTCCATTGAAATTCGTATCGTAGGCCCGGTATTCGATAATACCATCGCCGTTGCGGTCGGAATCGGAAAACTGGACGTCGGTCACGCCATCGCCGTTTAGATCCAACGGCATCCACTGGCTGGCGGTCAACGCAGCGGGGATAGGGGCAGCGGTAGGCACGGCTTCCGACTGCACTGGCACTGGCGCGTCCTGGCGCTGCTCGAACTCCACCTCCAGGCCAAAGATACCCAGTTTTTTGATCTGGCCGCCGTTGACAATCGTATAGACGGCTATGCCCACCAGGGCCAGCACGCCCAACACAATCCACGGACTCGTCCCACTGGATTTGGGCTGTTCGTTGCTCACGGATTATCCCTTACTTTTTACTTCCTCTATCACTTGCACGAGTGTCTCGTAGGGCACAGCGCCAGGGACAAGATATTTCTCGGCAAAGATCAGGGCTGGGACGCCCTGTAGCCCGTAGGCCGCGGCTTGGGCAATATCATCGTCTACGGCTTCGGAAAAGTGGGGATCGGTCAAAGCGGCGCGGAAGGCCGCTGATTGCAAACCCACGGAGGCAGCGATAGCGGTCAGTATATCCAAATCGTCAATAGCCTGGACCTCTTGCCAATAGGCCCGCAGCACAGCGTCATGGAAAACGTTGCCCAGCCTCTGACTTTCTGCATATTTCACGCCGACCAGGGCAGGGCGGCTGTCGCTGCCAAAGGGGCCGGGCTTCATCTCCAGGCCGTAATCGGTGCGGGCGCGCTCGTAAAGCGCCGGCCGTTTGGCCTCAATCGCCGCCCGGTATTGGGGCGAGATGGGTGGCGCGCCGCGGGGACGCAATTCGTAGGCGTGCCATTGCAATTCTATGTCGTGGGATTGTTGTAGCTTCTCCAAACTGGAGGAGACGAGAAAACACCAGGGTCAGGCGAAGTCTGACCAGACGTCGACGCGGATGGGGGAAGAAGACATAGAAGACATAATAATTCCCATACCTTTGGTTTTTTGGATTCTACTTTGTAGACAAAGACCGTCTCCCGAGGGATGACGGCCTTTGTCTATCACTCAATTTGCAGTCATACGACTCTGCTGGCTACCAGCGGTCGCCGCCACCGCGGCGATCACCGCCCCGGTCGCGGTCGCGGTCACCACCACCGCGACGTTCACCGCCGCCACCGCCGCCACGACGTTCGCCGCCGCCGCCGCCGCCGCCGCCGCC
>CAMDEX010000234.1 GCA_945897075.1 Litorilinea aerophila | reverse complement strand
GGAGGGTATAGTTGGTGGCAAGAGCGGTGGGGGTACACCCGGCTCCATCCCGAACCCGGCAGTTAAGACCACCAGCGTCGATGGTAGTGCAGGGGCAACCTTGTGTGAGAGTAGACCGTCGCCAACTATTCCCTCCTCTTTTTCTTTTTAATTCGTAAAAATTCCTCTTTGTTTTCCACTCATTTGTGGTATACTGAGGCACTGACCTTATACATCTGTCGGTTGCCAAATCTGATGGACGACAAACCTCCCAGTTTCAATCTGTTTTCTGCCCACTCTTTGCCGTGGGCGCACAGTTCCAGAAACAGAAATCGAATAGACTATCCTAAACCGGCTTTCAATCATTTGTGTATTGAAAGTTCCGGTCTTTTTGCGTTCCCGGAAGAAGTTCGGCTTTTGCCCAAGAATTTGATTTTTATGAACCATTTGTAGGAGCCAAACCGATGACGACCGCTACTGTAATTCTTGCTGCGGGGTATGGAACCCGGATGAAGTCTTCCTTGCCCAAAGTTTTGCATCCTTTGGCAGGCCGCCCGCTGGTGGAATGGGTGGTACGAATGGGTGAAGCGATTGGCGGACGGCGGCCTGTGGTGGTGGTAGGTCACGGCAAGGAGGCTGTGCAGGGCCTATTGGGGGAGCGGGTGGAGTATGCCGAACAGCGGGAGTTGCTGGGCACGGGCCACGCCGTCATGCAGGCAGAATCCCATTTGCGCGGGCAGGCGGAGCAGGTGGTTGTGCTCTATGCGGATATGCCTCTGCTGCGGGAAGCTACCTTGCAGAAATTACTCGACCTCTACCAGCAAAATCAGAGCCAGGGCAGGCTGGCCGCTGCGGTGCTCACAATCGTGCGCGATGATCCACAGGGCTTTGGGCGGATCGTCCGCAACTCGACCGGGCAGATTGAGAAGATCGTGGAGGAAGTAGATTGCACGCCGGAGCAGAAGCAGATCCGTGAGCTGAATCCCGGCATCTACTGCTTCAACGGGGAGTGGCTGTGGGAGAATTTGCCCAAATTGCAGAAAAGCGCCAAGGGTGAGTATTACCTGACCGATATGGTGGAGATTGCCACCAGTCAGGAGTGGCGGGTGGTGGGGATGCAGGCCCCACTTGCAGAGGTCTATGGGATCAATGACCGTACCCATCTGGCCGTGGCTGCCAACGTGCTGCGCCAACGCATCAATGAAGAGCACATGCGCGCAGGGGTGACAATCGTTGATCCGGTCACCACTTACATCGAAGCGACGGTGCAGATCGGCCAGGACACAACGATTTATCCTGGTTGCCATCTGCAGGGCAACACAACCATTGGCAAAGAGTGCGCCATTGGACCGAACAGCCAGATTGCCGAATCTCAGATCGGTGATGGTTGCCGCGTTCTCTATTCGGTTTTGGAATATGCGCGTATGGATCGGGCCAGCGAGATTGGCCCCTTCGGCCATCTGCGCAAGGGGGCGCACCTGGGCGAAGAGGTGCATATGGGTAATTTTGGGGAAGTCAAAAATAGCTATCTGGGGCCGGGCACAAAGATGGGCCATTTCAGCTATGTGGGAGACGCGACAGTCGGCAAGAATGTTAATCTGAGCGCGGGGATCATTACCTGTAATTATGACGGTAAAAACAAAAATCACACGGATCTGGCCGACGACGTTTTTCTGGGGAGCGATACGCTGCTGGTGGCACCAGTACGTTTGGGCGTGGGCGCTCGCACAGGTGCCGGGTCGGTGGTCACGCGGGATGTTCCCGACGGCGCGCTGGTCTATGGGGTGCCGGCACGCGCGCCGACCCGCAAGAATGACGGGGAGCATACGGCGTAGGGAGCGGCTGCCTCTGACCAGGTTGGGCGGATGGCTTGGAGAAGGAGTTGTTTGTGGTTGTTGAATCTGTGATAGCGATAGGGCTATTTGTCGCTTGCATAGGGATGATTGCTTTTGTGGCGTCTGCTGAAGTAGCGCTGGCGTCCACATCGCGCACCCGTATACGCCATTTGCTCGAAGAGGGGGATGCGTCGGCCAGGCTGGTAGACCGGCTGATTGGCGAACCCGCCCGCTTTCTTTCTACGTTGATGTTGGGCAAAAGCGCTGCGTATGTGGTGGCCGGTGCGCTTATCATTCGCTTTGGCACGTTACGCGGCTGGTCCGTAGGGGCAACCATTTTTGCCCTTTTTGTGAGCTGGCTATTGCTTGTCACCGTACAAATTGTGAGCCGTGCCTTCGTATTGCGCGATCCGTCCCAGGCAGCTCTTGCGCTGGGATGGTATCTATCTCTTCTGATCTGGCTCTTACTGCCCTTTTCGGCTTTTGTACGCTCTGTGGGCAGCCGTGTGCGCAACGGCAGCCAGGAATCCAGCGCAGAAAGTATCTTCCTCAGCGAAGATGGATTGCGCTTTCTTTTGCATGTGGGCGAAGGCGAAGGTGTGATCGAAGAGGGGGAAAAGCAGATGATCGCTGGGATTTTTCAATTCGGCGACACAACGGCCCGAGAGGTGATGGTGCCCCGCTTGGATGTGACGGCCATTGAGTCCGATACTTCGATAGCCGAGTCTTTGCCAGTGATTCTTTCCAGCGGACACAGCCGTATCCCTGTTTATCAGGAGAACATTGATAATATCGTCGGGCTGCTCTATGCCAAAGATTTGCTGCGCTGCTTCCACGAAAACCGCCCGGAGACACCCCTTTCGCAGATCTGGCGACCGGCCTATTTTGTGCCTGAAAGCAAAAAACTGGACGATTTGCTGCACGAGATGCAGCGCCGGCAGGTTCATATGGCGGTAATTGTGGATGAGTATGGCGGCACCGCGGGGATCGTCACAATTGAGGATATGATTGAGGAGATCGTGGGTGACATCCGGGATGAATACGATTCCGAAGAACCTTTGGTGCAGACCATCAACGCCAACACCCATCTCTTCAACGCCCGCATCTCGCTTGATGAAGTTTCCGATCTGATCGAAGTTGATCTCGATGAGATTTACGACAATGTAGATACGCTGGGCGGCTTTATCTACGGGCAGTTGGGTCGGGTTCCGGAAAAGAGTGAGTCGCTGGAGATTGCCGATTGGCGCTTTACAGTGTTGGGTGTCAATTCGCGCCGCATCGAACAGGTGCGGGCCGAGCGGATCATCCGCCCCACACCTATTGATCCCGAAGAGAGCGGTGAAGCAGCAGGCGACAAAGCCGGTCAGCAGCGCTTTCTTGGTTCTGCGGCATAGAGAAATCCTCGGCACTTGGCAGAAAGTGGCCGGGAATTTTGTAGAATGAGGTTACTGCGATGATTTCGGATGAGCAATGCAACCGACTGGTAATTGCCGCCCTGGCCGCCCGTGACTGTTCATATGCGCCTTATAGCAGCTACCGGGTCGGTTCGGCTGTGTTGATGGAAGACGGGACGATTGTCACCGGCTGCAATGTGGAAAACGCATCCTATGGGGCAACCATTTGCGCCGAGCGGGTGGCGTTGACCAGAGCGGTAGCCGAGGGCAAACGCAATTTTGTTGCCATCGCCGTTGCCACGACAGATGGCGGCTCTCCCTGTGGTATCTGCCGCCAGGTAATGGTGGAACTTGGCCCAGGTATGGATGTATTGATCAGCGACAGCACCGGTACTTTCCGCCGCACAAGCGTAGCCGCGCTTCTGCCCGACTCGTTTGACGGTTCTGGTTTGAAGAAGCCCGACTTTTCGGAAAGTCGGGCTTCTCTTAAGGTGCGGCTATGAATGTTCCTGCTTTGATGGCGACTTATCAGTTGCGCCAGCGAGAGTATCTGCTGCGTATCACCCGCGCCATGACCTCCCGGCTCGATCTCCCCAGCCTGCTCGAACTGATCCTCTCCAGCGCGGCCGAGATGGTGGCCGCGCCGGCCGGGCTGATTGTTCTTCACGAATCCGCCTCTACTTTTTCCACATCTGACGTCCCCTTTGCGGTGGAGGCCGAAGCCCAAGCCCGCATACGCACAACCTATGGCATCCCGGCCCAGCTTTTGCCAGCCTTCGGCCCTCTCCTACGTCCCAATCCGCCGCCCCTTTCCCCTGACAAGGAGGAAGACAACTCTGACAGCACTGGGCAGACACTGGGGGAACGCTATCGCCGGGACCTGGAACGGCGCGTGTTTGAAGTGGAAGAAAAGTTGGGAAGTAAGCTGGGGCAGGTGCTGGGGTTGCCTCTGCTATTCGAGGAGGAGTTGCTGGGGGTGATCTACCTCTTCCGGGGTGGCAGCGCCTTCACCCAATTGGATTGGGAATTTCTGGAAGGTTTTGCCTATCAGGCTGCAATTACCGTGCGTAATGCCCGGCTCTATGCCCAGCTTTCCAGCGAACGCAGCCGGCTGGCCGCGATCATCCAGAACAGCGCGGATGGCATTCTGCTTCTGCGCCCGGATCGCCGGGTGGATGTGATCAACCAGGCCCTGGCAACGATGCTAGGGCGTGCGCCAGATGAGGTGGTGGGGATGCCGTGCGGCCAGGTTCTTGAATTGCAGAATGTGAGCGGGGACGATCTCTGCGCGGACAGCGCTATAGCGATTCCGCCCCAGGGGTTGCGCTGCGAAGGAGAATTGGTGCGTCAGACGGGCGGAAATCGGGCCGTTACTGTCACCTACACCCCTCTCTTTGATGCCCAGGGGCGGCTGAGCGACATAATCGCCAATGTGATTGATATCACCCGCTTCCGCGAACAAGAGGAGATGAAATCCACATTTGTCTCGATCATCAGCCACGAATTGAAGACGCCTGTTGCGCTGGTCAAAGGCTACGCCCAAACTCTGGCCCGGCCCGACGCTACCTGGGACCCCGAGACCGCACGCCAGAGCTTGCAGATTATCGAAGAGGAGGCCGACCGCCTGGAGTCGCTGATCAACAATTTGTTGGATGTCAGCCGCATTCAGGCCGGCGATCTGCGTCTGGATCTCTCCGATGTCAATATGGGCCGTCTGTTGGAACGGGTGGCCCAGGATTACCGCACCCAGACCGAGCGACACCAGATCGAATTGGACCTGCCCGACGATCTACCGATCATTTCCGGAGATGAAGAGCGGCTACGCCAGGTTTTCACCAATCTGATCGGCAATGCCATCAAATACTCGCCTGATGGAGGACTCATCCGTATCGGCGGCTGGGTGGATCGCCGGGGCAATGGCAACAACGGCTCGTCCCGGCTGGTAATCTATGTGGCGGATGAGGGGATCGGCATTCCTGAAGATGAATTGCCCAAGATTTTTGACCGCTTTTACCGGGTAGACAGCGGTTTGCGTAGACGGACAGCGGGTGTGGGTTTGGGGCTTTTTCTTGTCAATGCCATTGTGGAAGCCCACCGGGGCGAAATCTGGGTGCGCAGCGAATTGCACAAAGGCACGACATTTTCTGTTGCGCTGCCCATTGATGGTGAGAAATAGAAGACAGGTGACGGATTTTGCGGATTCTCAGCGTGGAGCAAAAGAAACGTGCAAAGGGCCGGGAGGGGTGCTACAATGGCCTTGATCGTTATTTTTGCATTGTCCCACGAATGCCAGACCCTCTCTGCAACCTTCTGGGAAGCGGCCACCAAATCCACGGCAGCGCGAAATTTTTCTGGCCGCTGCCTAAAGCGTTGAAACCGTCAATTGATTGGATTTTTTTTGATCGACCATAACAAAGGAGTCATTCGCTATGAGCGAACAGACATATCGAATCGAGAAGGACAGCCTGGGCGATGTGCGTGTTCCCGCCGATGCTCTCTATGCAGCCCAAACCCAACGTGCGGTAGAAAATTTTCCAATCAGCGATCTGCGCTTTCCCCGCTCTTTTATCCGCGCTCTGGGTCTGATCAAAGGCGCAGCCGCCGCGGCCAACGAAAAATTGGGTTTGATGGATAAGTCCATGTCCGCGGCCATCCAGTCGGCATCTGCTGAAGTTGCCACGGGTCTGTATGACGCCCATTTTCCACTGGACATTTTCCAAACGGGGTCGGGCACCAGCACGAATATGAACGCCAATGAGGTGATCGCCAACCTGGCATGCCGCAAGTTGGGGGGAAAGGTACACCCTAACGATCACGTGAATATGAGCCAGAGCAGCAACGACGTCATCCCCACCGCCATTCACGTCAGCGCCTATCTGGCTGTGGCCGAAGATCTGCTGCCTGCCTTGTCCTATCTGGCCGACACGCTGGAGCGCAAAGCAGCTTCGGTTGATCACGTAGTCACCACCGGGCGCACCCATCTGATGGACGCTATGCCCGTGCGTCTGAGCCAGGAGTTGGGCGGTTGGCGCAGCCAGATTTGTCACGGCATCGAGCGTCTCCAGAACACTCTGCCCCACCTGGCCGAGCTGGCGCAGGGAGGGACAGCCGTTGGCACAGGCATCAACGCCCACCCGGCATTTGGGGCTGCCATTGCTGCTGAGTTGGCCGAGCAGACTGGGCAGGCATTTGTCACCAGCGCGAACTATTTTGAAAGCCTGAGCACCCAGGATGCCGCGGTCGAATTGAGCGGCCAGTTGAAGGTGGTTGCTACCTCGCTGATGAAGATCGCCAACGATTTGCGCTGGATGAACAGCGGCCCACTGGCTGGTTTTGGCGAAATCTCTCTGCCTGCTCTCCAGCCGGGAAGCAGTATTATGCCGGGCAAGATCAACCCGGTGATCCCCGAAGCCGTGGCGATGGTGGCCGCGCAAGTGACCGGTAACGATTTGGTAATTACCCTGGCCGGTCAGTCAGGCAACTTCCAACTAAATGTGATGTTGCCTGTGGCCGCCTACAATCTGCTACAAAGTATCTCCCTTCTGGCAGGGGCCAGTCGTCTGTTGGCGGACAAGGCTATCGCCGGCTTTACGGTAAACGAGGAGAAGATTGGCGGGCTGGTTGGGCGCAATCCGATTCTGGTGACAGCGCTCAACCCGGTAATCGGCTATGAACTGGGCGCAAAAATCGCCAAAAAAGCCTACGCTGAAGGCCGTACCCTGCGCGATGTGGCGTTGGAAATGACAGATTTGACCGACAACGAGTTGACCCGCCTGCTCGATCCCCGTCAATTGACCGAGGGCGGCATCCAGGAGGCGTAGAAGCAGCCAGAAAAGGACAGAGAACGCAAAAGGGTCCAGACCGACGGTCTGGACCCTTTTGCGTTCTTAGCGTCAGCACTTTGGACTATGGCAGGAAGTTGAAGGGATTGCGGGCAACGCCCTGATAACGCACTTCAAAATGTAGGTGGGGCCCGGTGGAGTTACCTGTGTTGCCCACGCTTCCGAGCTGTTGACCTTTGGTTACGCTTTCACCCTGTCGTACAAAGATGCTGTTCATGTGGCCATAGAGCGTCACATAGCCACCGCCGTGGTCAATCATCACCATTGAGCCGTAGCCGTTGTTCCAGCCTGTGCTGGCCGCAATCACATAACCGCTGTCGGCTGCGGTGATAGCTGTACCCATTCGTGCGCTCACATCAATGGCCCGATGACCATTCCAATAGGGCTGGGAAATGCTGCCGCTGGTGGGCCAGGTAAAAGCGCCTGAACCGCGTGACGCTCCCTCTGGGACTGGCCCGTTGTAGGCCAACACCTGTTTGGCGATGTACGGTTTGTTGCCGCCCGGGATCACCAATTGATGACCGATGGCAATGGTGGTGCTATTATCGGCCATCTGATTCAGCGGGAAGTCAACGATTGCTTCCGTCGTTACTTTGTATTTGGCGGCGATAGTAGAAAGGGTATCACCGGCTTGGGCGACATGCAAAACGCCATCAACAGGCAAAATTACCAGCCGATCCCCAATACGAAGTATATCCGGATTGGCTTCCAATTCCGGGTTGGCCCACTGAATCGTTTCCGGTTGTAGATTAAATTGGGCTGCAATGCCCAATACAGTATCGCCCGAGCGGACGCTATATGTCTCGATCTGTGGGCGCGCTGTTACGAGAGCAGAGGAAGCTGGCTGAACAGGGACGACAACTGCTTGGGTAGAATCTACAATCGGCTGCGTCTGTTGGTTGGTAAAGGGAATGACTGCACGTTGGAATGCTTCGGCAGCGTCAGAGGCATTGGCACTTATGACCACAGAGTTGCTGTCCTGGGTTTGCGAGACAGCAAACAGGCCATCTTTGGGGAGATTGCGCAGAGAGAATTGCCAATCGGGCAGATCTACCTGGCTGACGATGAGTACAACGGCAGCGACAGCAATCACGGCCAAATGGCTGGCCAGACGAATAGGGGATATCTGATCGCCCAAAAACGCCTGAACCTGCCTACGCAACCTGGAAAATGCGGAGGCAATCCCTGGATCTTCCAATCCATCAACAGCCATGAGACCCGCGCCAAAACGGGCATCAGGCGTCTGTGTTTCAGCGGTGATGGGGTAGGAAGGCCGGGTAGCAAGATTCCGGCTGTAGGGTGACGATTGAGATTGTTGGCTGTCCTGCAACGAATATAGAACACCAGTTGTTGCAGGTTCTGGACGAAAAGGTTCAGCAGTGGAGGGAATCCATTTGCTGTTTGTTGCTTCGCTCCCACGAGATCCTGGGGGGAGGTGGGTCTCGTCTGCTCTGCGGAGTCCAGTTGTGTCGAACTTTTGGCTACGTTGCCGTTCGACTGAGCCTTCAGATTTCAAAGAACGTCCAAACTCATGATCACCATCGACACCATAAGTATCGGATGACGGCATTGTTGTCTCCCCAAAATCAGGCCACAGGACAGAACATTTTGCTTCACCGGAACTATACTGACGTCTTACAGGCGGTGAAAAGATGGAAGCTTTTACTCTGTCTGTCGCTTAATTTTGTGTGCTAGACCTAATCAATATGCAGATGTAAGGTGAGTATTGACAATTCGGTCTTTTTTCCTGCCAAAGCATTCACCAAAGATTTTCTATGCTTACGTAGTCCAATCCTACGCTTTATGCTTCGGTGACGGATTATAGCATACCAGGAAGTCCCTACAAACTCTGCATAGACGATAAAAGGCTTAAAATCGAGGTTCATGCCACTTCGTCGGATATACGTAGATCGAACGTAGGCTTTGAGTAGACCAAAAAAGATGAAGAATGGCATACATAAGGGCCATCTTTCTCCAATATTGGAAAAAGATGGCCCTTATGCAGGGGATGTGTGATGGAACGAAAGAGCATCTGTGGTTGCTGTCAAAATAGTTACTTGACCAGCGTATCCAAGAATTCCTGATTGGTGCGGGTGCGGCTCAATCGCTCCAGGATGGGGAGGATGGCTTCATTGCCGCCGCCCATGGCGTCGATCATCCGGCGTAAGGTGTAAACCTTTGCCAGGGTCTCTGCGTCCATCTGTTTCTCTTCGGCACGGGTGCTGCTGCGTTCCATATCAATGGCGGGGAAGATGCGCCGTTCGGCCAGGCGGCGGTTCAAGTGTAATTCCATATTGCCCGTGCCCTTGAATTCTTCATAGATCACATCATCCATGCGGCTGCCCGTGTCTACCAGACAGGTGGCAATGATTGTCAGGCTGCCCCCTTCTTCAATGTTACGGGCGGCTCCGAAGAAGTGTTTGGGTGGGTAGAGCGCTGCCGGGTCTATACCACCAGAGAGAGTGCGGCCCGAGGGGGGAACGGTCAGGTTATAGGCGCGGGTCAGGCGGGTAATGCTGTCGAGCAGGATGACCACATCCCGTTGTCCTTCTACCAGCCGCTTGGCGCGTTCCAGGGCCATTTCTGCCACACGTACATGGTTTTGCACAGGTTCGTCAAAGGTGCTGCTGATCACTTCGGCATCCACCGAACGATCCATATCGGTGACCTCTTCGGGGCGCTCGCCGATGAGGACGACCATCAGATGCAGGTCGTCATAGTTGGCGCTCATACCATTGGCGATCCGTTTGAGAATTGTTGTCTTACCGGCCTTGGGCGGGCTGACAATCAGACCGCGTTGGCCGCGACCGATAGGCGATAGGATATCAATTAGGCGGGTCGCCAAAAGGCTTGGCTTTGTTTCCAGAACTACCTGCTCGTCTGGGAAGATGGGCACCATCTTCTCGAAGTGAGGGCGTCGCTTGGCCTCTTCCGGATCCAATCCGTTGACGGCCTCCACTTTCAACAGGCCAAAATACTTTTCAGTCTCTTTGGGAGGGCGCACCTGCCCGGCCACCAGATCCCCGGTGCGCAGCCCAAAGCGGCGAATCTGGCTCTGACTGACATAGACGTCATCGGGTCCAGGCAGCAGATGTTCGCTGCGCAGAAAGCCAATGCCATCCTGCACAACATCCAAAATGCCGCCGCCGAAGATGTAGCCCTGTTGTTCCGCGTTGGCGCGCAAAAGCCGCATAATCAGATCATACTTCTTGAGTCGTGTGTACCCTGTGATCTCCATCGAACGGGCCACATCGCGCAGCGCGTCCAGGGTCATTGCCTCAAGTTGTGACATTGTCATCGTAAGTAATTCCATACGTGAACCTCTATTGATAGCTATAATCTATAGTGTAGTTTCAAAGATTGTCGTTCTGGCTATGGCAACCGTCGCACGTCGCACCGTCGCAGATGGCTGCACAGCAGCGAGCATATAGAACGCGAAATATGCGCACTCTTTACCGACCGGCATTGCCAGTTTGATTGATTTGATTCCAGGTGGAGTTATCTATACATCATCCATCAGGGCAGCTCATCGGGGGCCACCCTCATCTACGATGAACACTTGTAGGGGAATACTGGCAACTATAGTTTTTCAGATAAAGATTTGCACTGTAGGGGCGCTGCTTGCTGCGCCCGTCTCTGGT
>CAMDEX010000233.1 GCA_945897075.1 Litorilinea aerophila | reverse complement strand
GGGAATGGCAAGCAGCGAGCGCCGGATAATATACTGACCCATTCAACGGCTCCTCTGTACTGTTATCGGGCGCGATGTGTGCGTTTTCGCGTAACTACTCAGCCGGGAACGCCGCCATCCCTGGCGGCAAGTGCGCAGCCGCCAGGGATGGCGGCGTTCCCAGAGGCGCAAACCGATGCCTGGGCAGTTATCTCCCAACGCCTTATTCCGGCATTTCGATGACAACCTTCACCGACCCCTCGTCGCGGGTGTAGGCCACCTCGTAGGCGTCAATCACCTGATCGAAGGAAAAACGGTGGGTCAGGATGTGGGAGACGTCGATCTCCCCACGCGCGATGAAGTCCAGCGCCTGGTGGGTGACGCCCTGGCCCGGATCGCTCATCGCACCGCAGATGGCCTTGACACGCGGGAACTTGCGGAAAAATTCGCCGAAGTTGAAATTCATCTCCGTAACGTGCGGAATGCCAAAGTAGACCAGATCCCCGTGCTGGCGCACCAGTTTGTAGGCCAGATTGATCGTCTCTCTCTCCCCGGCTGCCTCAATCACCACATCGGCCAGTTCGCCGCCGTTGATGGCGCGGATGGCCTCCTGCGGCTCCACCTCCCGGTTGTTGATCGTATGCGTAGCCCCGTAGCGGGGCGGCAACATCAGCCGGTGGGGCAGCACATCCAGCGCGATCACCTTGCGCGCGCCCATCCGCCGCAACATCCAGACCCACCAGAGCCCCACCGACCCCTGGCCGATCACCGCCACTGTCTTGCCGATGACGGGGCCGGGCAGATGCTTGGCGGCATAGATAATTGTGCCCAACTGCTGGGCCTGCAACAGTTCCTCGATGGGTTTGTTGTTGGGCAGCGGGATGACGTGTTCCACCGGGGCCAGATAATACTCAGCCATCGCCCGGTTGTCGCGCACGAGAGTGAGCGTCATCATCCCCGGCTCGATGCCCGAACCGGGCGCGTCCACCGCCTCCACCACACCCACCATCTCGTGACCGGATGTGCCGGGCAGGAAAGGATAGTCCTGCGGCGGCGCGTAGTGGAGTACATAAATATCGGTGCCGCACAGGGAAAGGCGGCGGGTACGTATCAACGCGTGGCCCGGTTTCAGTTCGGGTTTGGGCGTCTCGACAAATTCGGCCCGGCCTGGGGCCATTACTTGCACAGCTCGCATGGATTTTCCTCCGCAAGGAAGTGGGGTGGGGGTTAGGGAAATGGCAGCAGACAGGCACCCGTCGGGCGCAGGCCCAGCGGTCGCCAGGGAATAGTGTCGTAGCTTTTGTAGCTGATGTCCAGATGGGGCGTTGCCACCGGCACGTGGCCGCGGTAGCGCGAATCCAGCGCGGCTTCCAGCACACCGGATGTGAGCAGTGTGCGTTCCACCGGATAGACGGGTACGCCGCTCAGAAACATCTCTTGAATGTTCAAGCTGAGATAGCTGAAATGGGAGTGAGGATCGCCGTCCTGCAAATAGAATTCTGTGCCGCTGATTTCGCCGTCCACATTGGCGGCGTAGGCCAGCGTCTCTACATAGCCGTTGAGCAGCAGCGCCGCGCCCTGAGTTCCGTCCCGATAGTCCACCAGAAAGAGCGCGGGGTTGGGGCAGTTTTCCTCCATTGAACCGGCGGGCTTGCGATTGGCGTCAATCGGCGCGCAGGCCGCCTCGGCCAGCCGTCTGTCCCAACGCCCGGCTGTGGCGGCCTCCCACACCGCGTCCCCTTCCAGGCAGAGAACCGAGGCCACGCCGGTCTCCCCGCCTCTGCGCCGTTCGGTCATACATTGCAGAACTTCCAGCGTATGAAAACCGTAGATGTCCAGCCCGCTGTAGCCCACGGCCAGCGCAGCCTGAATCGGTGTCTCCATCTCGTGTTCCAGCCAGGGAGAGCGCCAGGCGAGGGGCAGGGACGAGCCGGCCATAAAAGGCGCACCCAATCCCTTCATCCGGTCATACATCCAGCGGATGTCGTGCCAGTTGTAGGAGAGATGCTTGTCGTTGTAGACGGGCACGGCCCTGCCGCTGGTTGCCATCACCCCGCAGATCTGCTCCAACATGAATTTGCGCGGGTAGAGATGCTGCCCCTTCTCGTTCCAGGCGTAGTCGCCGTGTTCACCGATGAGGAGAACGCCATCCACGGCCAGTTTGTCGCCGCCCAAAGTCAGGGCGCGGGGGATGCTATTGAAGATGGGTACGTTGTGTGCGGCCGCATACCGGCGGCTCAGATCCTCCTCGGTGAACTGATCCACGTACATCGAGACAATCTCCACCTGGGGCGGGATCAGCCCCTCGTCGGTGGGGAAGCCTTTGAGAAATTTGGTGACGATCACATCCGCATGCGAGCGGGGGAAGTATTCGGTGATGATGGCGGCGATGCGTTGCACGGGGCGGTTCCAAAATGATGATGGGGTGATGGGATGATTAAGAAGAACTGTGGCTTTCATTTTGCCAGCAGATGCAGGGCGCGTCAAACCGCACAAATCTTTTGATTTGAGAAATTTTTCACGAATACTGGTCAGGTGGACAGCCGCCCTCCCCATCCGCTGTCCGGTGTCGCGGCGCGCCATTGACCGTAGACTGAATGGGCACTATGAAATTTAGAGTGCTACCGAGAATGTAGTAGATGAGAAACCGAGTATTTTCTGAAATACTCGGTTTCTCAGAAATTATCGACAAAGGAGTTGGTATGAAGCGCTTACTGATTTTGGGGGCTGGGACAGCGGGCACAATGGTTGCCAACCGCCTTGCCAAAGAGTTGGACCGCGACGAATGGAAAATTACGATTGTGGATCAGGAGGAGACCCACTACTACCAGCCGGGCTTTCTCTTTATCCCCTTTGGCATCTACGACAAAAAGGATGTGATCAAACCCCGGCGCGATTTTTTGCCGCCGCAGGTGGAGATGATTCTCTCGCCTATCGAGCTGATCGAGCCGGAGAAAAATCAGGTGGTGTTGGCAAAGGATGGCCGGATTTTGGCCTATGACTATCTGATCGTCGCCACCGGTTCCCACGTTGTGCCCGCCGAGACGCCGGGGCTTTTGGGCGAGGGGTGGCGCAAATCGATCTTCGACTTCTATACGATTGACGGCGCACTGGCGCTGCAGAAGTTCCTGCGTACCTGGGAAGGTGGGCGGCTGGTACTCAATATCGCCGAGATGCCCATCAAATGTCCGGTGGCACCTCTGGAATTTCTCTTTCTGGCCGACTGGTTCTTCCACGAACGGGGGATGCGCGACAAGGTGGAGTTGGTACTGGCGACGCCGCTGCCCGGCGCATTTACAAAGCCCAAAGCCGCGGCCCTGCTCGGTGATCTTTTGCTGGAGAAGGGGATTGCCGTTGAGACAGAATTCAACATCGAGCGTGTAGAGCCGGAAGAGAAGGCCATCTACTCCTACGACGAACGGCGCATTGCCTACGATCTCCTCGTCACAGTCCCGGTGAATATGGGGGCCGCGGTGATCGAGCGTTCCGGGATGGGCGACGACCTGAACTTCATCCCCACCGAGAAGCATACGCTGAAGGCGAAGAAGTACGCCAATGTCTTTGTCTTGGGCGATGCCACGGACTTGCCCAGCTCCAAAGCCGGTTCTGTGGCCCATTTCCAGGTGGACGGCTTCATTGAGAACTTTCTCCGCTACAGCGACGGGCTGGAATTGAAAGAGCTTTTCGACGGCCACGCCAACTGTTATATCGAATCGGGTTTTGGCAAAGGGTTTCTGATTGATTTCAACTACGACGTCGAACCCCTGCCCGGCCACTTCCCTCTGCCCGGTTTTGGTCCCTTCTCGCTGTTGAAGGAGTCGCGCATGAACCACTGGGGCAAAGTGATGTTCCGCTGGATGTATTGGCACATTCTGCTCAAGGGCAAAGAGTTGCCGATTCCCGCCCAATTGAGTCTGGCCGGCAAGTACACGAATTAGGAGGGGTTCGATGAGATTGGCAATGGGTGAACCCGTGACCGAGCGGTGTTGTGAGTCTGTCGAAGGGCTGGCGGCCTATTCGGTGCAGGAATCTGAGCTGGCCGCGCTCAACCGCAAGCTGGACCAGTTGACGGCCCAGGTGGCTTTTCTGGCCGAGGAGGCCGAAAACGCCCGCCGTCAGCGGCTGGTGTGGAGCGATTTGCAGGCTGATCTGTCGCCGGTTGTGCGTGACCTCTACGCTGTGGCAGAAGAAGAGATGGTCTCGTTGCGGCCACATGTGGAATTGGACGATCTGCTCTTTTTCGCACGCCGTCTGGCCCGCAATGTGCGTACCTTCAACGAGATGTTGGATCAGTTGGAGAGCGCCAAAGATTTCCTGGCCGATGCTGCGCCGTTGACCCGAGAGATGATTGATGAGGTGACAGGGCAGTTGGATCAGATGGAGCGCAAGGGCTATTTCGGCTTCCTGCGCCAGGGGATGTACATCGCCGATCAGATTGTCACCTCCTTCAGCGAAGAGGAGGTGCGTCAACTGGGCGACAATGTTGTCTTGATTTTGAAAACGGTCAAGGCACTGACCCAGCCGGAAATTATGCATCTGGCCAACAACCTGACCAGCGCCTTTGCGGAGGTGGAAGGACGCAGCGATCAGTTGCCCACATCGCTCTTTGGGCTGCTCGGCCAGATGCGCGACCCGGAAGTGCGCCAGGGGCTGGCGGTGACAATGGAGATGTTGAAGGTGATTTCCAGGCAGAGACCGGCTAGAAAATAGCTGTTGACAGCAATCAAAAGCGGACGCAGATTTACGCAGAAACAACTGATTTGCACTGATTCTCTCAGCGTCAATCTTCCCTTTCAGCGGTATCAGCGTCCTATCATTACAACAGAGAAAGGGAACTACGCATGACTGTTGCAACTTTGAACGTCGCATTCGACCGCGAAGGCTTTATGACCAACCCGCAGGAATGGACGAAGGAGATCGCCGGTTTCTTGGCCGAAGAGGAGAGCATCGCCCCGTTGACCGACCGCCACTGGGCCGTGATCAACTTTGTGCGCGATGAATTTGGCAAGAGCGGTGAATCGCCCACCCTGCGTACCATCACGAAAAAGTCCGGGGTGGATACGAAAGAACTCTACGCCCTCTTCCCCAAAGGCCCCGCCAAGAAGGTGGCGCGGGTGGCGGGGCTGGGCAAGCCGAAGGGGTGTATTTAGATATTGGATATTTGGTAGGGCGTCATCTCGGCGACTCGTGTGACTTGCGAAATATCTAATATCCTGCCTACCGATTCAACTTTCCGAGAGTGAGGAACACCAATGGACGAGAACCGCAAACTCGCGATTATCTGCTCGAAGGGCACACTGGATATGGCCTATCCGGGTCTGGTGCTTGCCAACGCTGGCCGTATGATGGGCATTGATGTGATGCTTTTCTTTACCTTCTGGGGGATGGAGATCATCGCCAAGAAGAGTGTGGACCACCTGAAGGTGGTGCCTGTGGGCAATTCTGCCATGCACATGCCCCAGTTCATCGGCGGTCTGCCCGGCATGACTGGATTGGCGACGGTGATGATGAAGAAAGAGATCGAAAAGCTGGACATGCCGCCCGTGCATGAGTTTCTGGAGATGATCCACGACGCCGGCGCGCAAATCTACGCCTGCCGCATGGCTTCTGATATGATGCATCTGGAGCGGGAAGACCTGATTGACGAGGTGGATGCTATCGTCGGCGCCATGGAATTCCTGGAGATGGCCGAAGGAGCGCAACTGCTCTTTATCTAGGATAGACAGGCGACAGGTCGAGCGCTGTCCGGTTTTGAAACAGTGACCGGCAGCAATGACCACTGCACAATCTTTATTTTTGGGTGCAGATCGGGGTGTGGCTATGCTGCACACCCCGATCTTACGCGTGTCACCACCTGTGTCGGATTCTCGGCGCATCTCACGTAGTCAACAAGAATAAATTGAAGTGACAAACGTACCCCCGGAGCGCGTTCTCGTGGGCGGGTCTCTTGGCGTCCCTCCAATCCGGCGTGTATAATTATACCCCTATGCAACACGCCAACTCCTCTCCAACCGAAACCGTCCGTGTCATCTTCCAGCCTGCGGGCCGCCAGGGCGATATAGCCGCGGGCACGACACTCCTGGAAGCGGCCCGCCGTCTGGGCGTGGAGATCGAGTCCATCTGCGGCGGCCACCAGACGTGCAGCAAGTGCAAAGTGCTGGTGGAGGAGGGTGACTTCGCCAAATTTGGCCTCCGTTCCCAGGCCGATCATCTGACGCCCGCGGGCGAACGGGAGATCGAATACGCCCGCAAACACAATTTCAGCGACGGTGCGCGCCTCAGTTGCGCCTGCCAAGTGACAGGTGATCTGGTCATTCGCGTGCCAGAGGAGAGCCAGACGCGCAAACAGGTGGTGCGCAAGGCGGCGGGTGTGGAGCGGGTGATTTCCGTGGATGCGCCGATGCGTCTTCATTATGTGGAGATGCCAGCGGCCGCGCTGAAAGATCACCGGGGCGATTGGCAACGGCTGAGCGACGAACTGCGCGCCGTGCATGGGCTGGAAGGTCTGCGTATTGACCCGGCCATTCTGCCCAGCCTGCAACCGGCCCTGGCCGCGGGCAAACGCGCGCTGACAGTGACGATCTTTGAGGGCCGGGAGGTGGTGCGCATACAGGCGGGCTTCCACGACGCCATTTACGGCATGGCCTTTGACGTGGGCACGACGACAGTAGCGGGCCATCTCTGCCATCTGCGCACAGGTGAAATCCTCGCCACTGCCAGCCGCATGAACCCGCAAGTCCCCTACGGCGAGGACCTGATGAGCCGGGTCAGCTATGCGATGGTCAACGCCGACGGCACAGAACGGATGCACCGGGCCATCATCGCCGGGTTGAACGAACTGATCGCCGAGGCGTGTGGAGACGCTGGGATCGTCCCTTCCGATCTGGTGGAACTGGTGATTGTGGGCAACACGACAATGCACCATCTGATTCTGGGCATCAACCCCCAAGAGTTGGGCGGCGCACCCTTCAGCCTCGTCACCCACGACGCCATCGACATCAGAGCGAGGGATTTGGACCTGCGCATCGCCCGCGGCGGCAACGTCCACATCCCCCCCTGCGAGGCCGGTCATGTGGGCGCGGACAATGTGGGCGTTCTGGTGGCTGAAGCCCCCTACGCCCAGGATGAGCAGATGCTCGTCATCGACATCGGCACAAACGGCGAGATTCTGCTGGGCAACCGGGAGCAGATGTTCAGCGCCAGCAGCCCCACCGGCCCCGCGTTTGAGGGCGCGCAGATCGTCCACGGCATGAGAGCAGCCGCGGGCGCCATCGAACGCATCCGCATCAACCCGGCCACACTGGACGTGCGCTACCGGATGATTGGCAAGGAAGAGTGGATTGAGAGTGGGACTGGGGATTGGGGATCGGGGATTGGGCAGAGTTTGTCTCCAGTCTCCAGTCCCCAGTCTCCGGTCCCCACTTCCCGCCAAGCCAAACGCGACGCCATCCTCAACCCGGCCCTGAAAGCCTCCGGCATCTGCGGGTCGGGGATTATCGAGGCAATTGCTGAACTGTTGACCGCAGGCATTCTGGCCCCCAACGGGCGTTTCGTGGAGATCGAGCATCCCCGCCTGCGCACGGGGCTGGGCGACGGCGGCGGCAAAGCGGAATTCATCATCGCCTTCCCCCACGAGACCAGCACAGGCCGGGCGATTACTGTCCATTCTGACGACGTGCGCGCCATTCAACTGGGCAAGGCTGCGCTCTATGCGGGCACAAAGCTGCTAATGGCACGTCTGGGGCTGGAAAAGGTAGACCGCATTGTGTTGGCCGGGGGTTTTGGCAGCTACATTGACCCCAAACACGCGATGCTCATCGGGCTGATCCCCGACTGCGATCTGGCGCGGGTGACGGCGGTGGGCAACGCCGCCGGCGACGGAGCGCGCATGATGCTGCTCGACAAAGCCAAACGGAGCGAAGCCCAATGGGCCGCGCGCTGGGTGCGTTATGTGGAGACGGCGGTGGAGCCGAGCTTCCAGGACGAGTTTGTGGCGGCCATCAATATCCCCCACGCCAGCGACAGCTTCCCCCATTTGGAGGAGACTGTAGAGACAAGCCGCGCCCGTTGGAGCGCGGATCGGGTCGCAGCGATTGCCGTGCTGGAAAAGAGCGGCGGCGGTCGCCGGGTCAGCCGCACCGATCGCGACGCCCGGCGCGCTGATCGGGAACGACGCCGAGCCTGAACGAAAAATAGAACGCGGACGACGCGGATTCAGCGGATAACAGCGGATGAAAAAATCTGCGAAATCTGTCTCTTCTGCGTACTCTGCGCCCCTCTGCATCTATGAAAAAGAGAGAGCGATTGATGACAGAAAAAATTGTTGCGCCGTATGGCACGTGGAAATCGCCGATTACCGCAGACCTGATTGTGGCTGAATCCATCGGTCTCGGTCAGATCGCGCGCGACGGCGCAGACATCTATTGGAGCGAAATGCGCCCGCAGGAAAAAGGGCGCTATGTGGTGGTGCGGCGCACGGCGGACGGCCAGATCGCCGATGTGAATCCCGCCCCTTTCAACGCGCGCACCCGTGTCCACGAGTACGGCGGCGGTGCGTACACCGTTGACGACGGCACGCTCTATTTTACGAATTTTGCCGATCAGCGGCTCTATCGCCAGCAGCCGGGCGGCGCACCGGAAGCACTGACGCCGGAAGGGATCGACATTCGCCTCGCCGATTGTGTGATGGACAGGCGGCGCAACCGGCTGATCGGTGTGCGCGAGGATCACCGGGCCGCTGGGCAGGAAGCGGTCAACACAATCGCTGCGCTTGACCTGACCAGCGGCGGCGCAGGGCAGGTACTCGTCTCCGGCAGCGACTTTTTCGCCTCGCCCCGGCTCAGCCCAGACGGGACACAACTGGTCTGGCAGAGTTGGAATCACCCCAATATGCCCTGGGATGGCTGCGAACTCTGGCTGGCCCCAGTGCTGGCCGACGGTGCGCTGGGCACGGCGCGGCTGGTGGCTGGTGGCCTGGAGGAATCCATCTTCCAACCCCTGTGGTCGCCGGACGGCACACTCTATTTCGTCTCAGACCGGTCAGGCTGGTGGAATCTTTACCGGCTGTCTGGGGAAGAAGTGGAGGCGGTGACGCAACTGGAGGCAGAATTTGGTCTGCCCCAGTGGATCTTCGGCCAATCCACCTACGGCTTTGCCGGGCCGGATCGGATCGTCTGCACCTACACGCAGGACGGTCTCTGCTATCTGGCAGCCATTGACACGCAGAGCCTGGCCTTCACCCCGTTGGACTCGCCCTTTACCGCAATCGGCGGTCTGCGCACAGGCGCGGGGGATGTCGTCTTTGTGGGTGGCTCGCCCATCCGGGAAGCGGAAATCGTGCGCCTCGATCTGGCGACCGGCGCATTTGTTACCCTGCGCCGTTCCGGGGGGACTGTGCCCGACACCCGCTACATCTCGCCCGCCCGCCCGCTCGCCTTCCCCACCGAAGACGGGCAGACCGCCTACGCTTTCTACTATCCGCCCCACAACGCGGATTTCGTCGCCCCGGCGGACGACAAACCACCGCTGCTGGTCATCAGCCACGGCGGGCCTACGGGTTTCAGTGACAGTGTGTTGAAATTGCCCATCCAATTCTGGACGAGCAGGGGCATTGCCGTGCTGGATGTGAACTACGGCGGCAGTACCGGCTATGGACGGGCCTACCGGATGCGGCTCAACGACAGGTGGGGGATTGTGGATGTTGACGATTGCTGCAACGGCGCGGCCTTTCTGGCCGCGCAGGGGCTGGCCGATGGCAAACGGCTGATCATCCGCGGTGGCAGCGCGGGCGGCTACACGACGTTGGCCGCGCTGACCTTTCGTAAGGTTTTCAGCGCCGGGGCCAGCTACTACGGCATCAGCGATCTGGGCGCTCTGGCCGCGGAGACGCACAAATTCGAGTCGCGCTATCTGGACAATCTGGTCGGCCCCTACCCGGCGGCGAAGGCGATTTACGAAGATCGATCGCCTATTTGTCACGCCGAGCAACTGGCCTGTCCGGTCATCTTCTTCCAGGGGCTGGAGGACAAAGTTGTGCTGCCCAACCAGGCCGAGCGGATGGTGGCGGCGTTGCGCCATAACGAAGTCGCGGTGGCCTACGTCCCCTTCACCGGGGAGCAGCACGGCTTTCGCCAAGCCGCCAATATCAAGCGCGCGCTGGAAGCTGAGCTATACTTCTATGGGCGTGTCTTGAATTTCCAACCGGCGGATAGTATCGAGCCGGTGGAGATCGAGAATCTGTAACGCGAACTGTCAGTTCGCAGCGCAAGCTAACAGCTTGCGTTACAAATCGTAACGCGAACTGTCAGTTCGCCGGAGGAGGAAAGATGGCCGAATACCAGATCACCTATTGGAAAGAGATTCCGTCAATGGTTTCCGCCCGCGAAGGGCGACGGGAACGGGCCAAAGCCGAATTGAGCGACCGCTTCCAGGTCGCCATTGATGAAGCGGCCATGCGCGCTGGGCTGATCGGCACCGACGCCTATCTGGAGCAGTGGCGGCGCGGTGACTGGCAGACGCGGGAAGGCAACCCCAGCGACGTGGCCGCGGCCGTCGCCGTCGAGTTGGAAGCCGAATATACGCCGGAGCGGCTAGCGAAGATGGCGCGCAGTAATCAGTGAGCAGTAATCAGTGAGCAGTCAATGTCATTAAGTTAAGAGATAAAGAAGTTTTCAAAGGAAGGGAATGTGGACGAAAGGGAAGCTTTTGTGGAAAATTGAACAGGATGGATGAAGGTTGCTTCAGGTCATAAACCGAAGGAGAAAAAGCATGTCAGAG
>CAMDEX010000232.1 GCA_945897075.1 Litorilinea aerophila | reverse complement strand
TACCAAAGGTGCAATATTTTCTAAAAGTGCTCTTATCTTTATCATGGGTTTTCTCCACTGGCTGAGTTTTTGTCCGTAAGACTTCTACTCTACCCTATACAGCCCTATTTACCATTAATCCTTTTACCCTGCTTTTGGCGATGGTATTGCTGAAAAACTATAATAACTCGGTGGCCAAGCCATCTTCTGTCCAATCATTTTCAATCCAGATCTTCCCATCCCGCAAGCGGGCGTACAGGGTAGGTACAAATAGACGGCCTTTGGGTGTCCAGCCAACCCGTAACAGCATGTAGTGATCGCGTTGTTCGTCGAAAGTTACTTCGATTTCCGTTTCGGGTTGCGGGCGGCGACTCATACGCTCGGCATGTTGGCTGAGTAATTCTTTTAGCAACGTTCGATACGTCATCAATCGATCCATTCAACCACCTCTTTCTCCTCTACGTCCACCACAATGAGTGGGATGGCAAAACGCTTTGTGAGCAATTGCACAGCTTCCAGACGAAATGTGTCATTATAAGCTGCTTCTCCATTGTGTATGACAGAATCAACATCACAATTTTATCACGACAGATCCATTACCGATACCGCGCCAGCACATTCCCATAGCGATGCACCGTCTGACTGACCGCCTGCTCCCGCAGGTAGTGGCCCAGTTCCAGACGGCCATTGGCCAGCACAGGCCCGTCTACGACGCTGATGCCGGCGTGGTTGAGCGCCCGGCGCAGCTCCGTTTCCAACGGAGCCAGGCCGCGCAGCCGATCCACCGGCGGCGGCGTCACTTGCAGCAGACTGGTCAGATTGCTCTCCCCCTCCTCCACCAGCGCAATCCCCTCCACCCGACCCAGCCAGTGCCAGGCCTCCATGCCGGGGCCGATGCTCAGGTGGACCGTCGCCCGCACGGTGGCCGCGGCCAGCAGCGCCTGGGCCAGCGCAACCGGCGGCGTCTGCTTGTCGGCGCGCAGGAGCAGCCCACGCAGAGGCCGGTAGCGGAAGGTATTGCGTTCGCCCAGAATCTGGCTGGGGTCGTGTTCCTGGCTGAAATGTTCGGCCCAGGCCCAGGCGTAGGAACCCGCGGCCGCACGCAGCGTCTCTGCCTGATCCGGCTGCACCAGCCGCTCCAGCCGTTGCAGCAGACTGGCTACAGTCGGCGCGGGGCGGGCCAGCTTTTTGGGCAGGCTTGTCTGCTGCAAGTGGCCGAACTGATGGACATAATTCGGTCCACCGGCTTTGGCCCCTGGCCCCACTGCCGACGCTTTCCAGCCGCCAAAGGGCTGGCGGCGCACAATCGCACCGGTGATGTGCCGGTTGACATACGCGTTGCCCACTTCGATACGCGCCAACCAACGCTCCACCTCGCGGTCGTCCAAGCTGTGGATGCCGCCGGTCAGCCCGAAATCCACCCCGTTGGCAAACTCGATGGCCTCGTTCAAATCCCGCGCCCGCATCAGCCCCAACACAGGGCCAAAGCACTCCGTCTTGTGAAAAAATGACTCCGGTTGCACGCCCAATTTGATCCCCGGCGACCAGAGCCGTTCTTCGCGTTCTTCGCGCTCCTTCTCCCCTTCGCGCTCCACATCTCCCCCCACCGGTCTTGGCTCCAGCAACCACTCCTCGCCAGTCTCCAACGTCGTCAGCGCGCGCAGCAGCTTCGGGCTGGGCGGCTGGGTGAGCGGCGTCTGGAGCGAGGCCAGTTCCCAGGCCGAGCCGACAGCCCGGCTGGCCGCGGCGTCGCGCAGTTGGCGACGAAAGGCCGGGTCGTCGTAGACCTCCGCCTCCAGAATGGCCAGGCTGGCCGCTGAACACTTCTGCCCGTTGTGACCGAAAGCCGAGCGCACCAATTCTTTGATGGCCTGGTCGCGGTCGGCCAGCGCGGTGATCATCAGGCTGTTCTTGCCGCTGGTCTCGGCGAACAGGCGCAGATGGGGTCGCCAGCCCTGGAAGAGGCGGGCCGTCTCAATGCTGCCAGTGAGGATGACCGCGGCGGTGCGCTCATCAACAACCAGCCGACGGCCGATTTCGTTGTCCGGCGCGGGGAGAAATTGCAGCGCATCTTTGGGCACACCCGCGGCCCACAGCGCCTGGGCGATCTGCCAGCCCACCAGCACAGCTTCGGGCGCGGGTTTGAAGATGACCGCATTGCCCGCCATCAACGCGGCCAGCACACCGCCGGCCGGGATGGCAAAGGGGAAGTTCCAGGGCGGCGTCACCACCACCACGCCCAGCGGGGCAAAGGCCACATCCGGCTGCTCGGCCAGTTTGTCCAGACTGCGGGCGTAGTAACGGGCAAAGTCAATCCCTTCGCAGACCTCCGGATCGCCTTCGCCGGGTGTCTTGGCCGCCTCGCGCAGCATCGCCCCGACCAGATCGCCGCGCCGTTGGACAAATTCGTCGGCCACCGCCAGCAGGATCGTCTTGCGTTCGGCCAGCGGGCGGCTGCCCCACGACTTCTGGGCTTCCACCGCCGTCGCCAACGCCCGCTCCACCAGTTCCGCTGTGGCCAGGCTGTAGCGGAAGGAGAGCGCGCCGGGGCGGGAAGGGTCAACGCCTGCGCCCTGTTCCTCTGTGTGTACGAATTCGCCCGCCACCTGCAGCGGGATCGCTTCGATCGTTTTGTCGCGCCATTCGGCAGCAATCCTGGCAACCCAGCGCTGGTTGGCTGTCAGCGCCCAATCTGTCTCCGGCTCGTTGTGGAAGCCCAGCTGGGGTGCGGGCTGCTCGTTCCCCCGCGCCTGGGAACGGTAGGGCGTGGCCCGCGCCGTCTCCATCAGCGAGCAGGCATGCAGAAACTGATCCCGCTGCTGTTCCCACTCCGCGCTGCCCGCTTGCATGCCAAAGAGGTCGTGCAGAAAGTTTTCCGGCGCGGTGTTTTCGTCCAGGCGGCGCACCAGATAGGCGATGGCGCTGTGGAAATCTTCGCTCTTGACCACCGGCGCATAGAGGAGCAGACCGCCCGCTTCGGTCTGCACGGCGCGGGCCTGGTGGTTTGCCATCCCTTCCAGCATCTCGAAATCCACAAACGCCTCCACCCCGGCCCGACGGCGCAGGAGCAGCCCGTAGGCCACATCAAAGAGATTGTGGCTGGCGATGCCCAGACGCACGGCGCGCGCCCGTTGCGGGTGGCAGCCGTAGGCCACCATCCGTTTGAAGTTGGCGTCCACCTCCGGTTTGTTCGTATACGGGGCTTGCGGCCAGTCGTGCAGGCTGGCCTCCACCCGTTCCATGGCCAGATTGGCCCCTTTGACGATGCGGATTTTGATCGGCGCGCCGCCGCGGCTTACCCGTGCCAGCGCCCAGTCGGTCAGCGCCTGCTGTGCGTGGAAGCTGTCGGGGATATAGGCTTGCAGCACAATCCCCGCCGAAAGGGGCATAAACTCGGCCTCGTCCAGCACTTCTTTGAAGGCGTCCAGGGTCAGGTGCAGGTCGCGGTATTCTTCCATATCCAGATTGACGAATTTGGGGGTCGCGCTGCCGTCCGGGTGGGTGTAGCGGTGGGCCAGAGCCTGGCGGTAGAGGGTGCGCAGCCGCTCCTGCACCAGTTCGACAGTGTGGCGGTAGGCCACCAGATTGATCTGGCTGAAGACGGAGGAGACTTTGACGGAAATGTATTCCACATCGGCGCGGGCCAATAGGGCCAAATAGGCGGCCATACGCCGGGCTGCCTCTTCCTCGCCCAAAATGGCCTCGCCCAACTGGTTGAGGTTGAGACGCACACCCCCGGCGCGGCGTTTTTGCAGATAGCGGCGCAGATCGCCCTCCTCGCCGGGCAGGATGACGGTACGCGTCTCCTGGCGCAGGCGGGCGATAATCGGCGGCACGACGACCGCGGGCAAATAGTGGCCCATCACCCCACCGACGGTCAGCGCGGTGCGCTCCCACCAGTCCATATATTGGGGTGTGCCGTATTCGTCAAGCAGGTGGGAAATCTGGTCGGCAATGCGCGCTGGCTGGTGGCTGCGAAAGGCCTGATCCACCATCGCAATCGTCAGCTCTTTGCCCAGCGGATCGTTCATCAGCCGCGCCAGCCGTTCAAACTGCTCTTTCTCGCTGCCGGTCTGTTCGGTCTGGGCGCGGATCAGCAGCTTTTCGGCCAGGGCTACGGCTTCGTGCGCCAGTTCGGCGGGGGGCAGTTCGGCGGGTGCGAAGGACATCGTTGTTGCTCCTTTGCTGGGAGAAAGGGCAGAGACATCTGTCCATCAGTATACCATTGGAAAGAAGGAAGGGAGGAAGGGAGGACGGGAATCCCCAATCCCCCAATCTCCTAATCACCTAATCACCCAATCCCCACGGCTTCAGCAGCACCTTCCCGCACTGCCCGCCCACCTGTGTTTCCCAGGCCGCCTGCGCATCTTCCAACGCAAAGCGATGGCTGATCAGTTGGTCAATTTTGTCACCGTTGGCCGCAATCACCCGCAGAATTTTGGGTGTGAGGGAGAGGTTGTAGTGCCACGACCCGTGCAGGGTCAGCCCTTTGCGAATCATATCGTCGCTGATGAACAGCTCTGTCGGGTTGCGCCCCGACTCGCCGACGAAGGAGAGTGTGCCTTTGCGCCGGGTGGCGTCGAGGCCGAGCCGGTGCGCGGCGGCCACACCGGAGCAGTCAATCGTGTGATCCACGCCCCGCCCGTCGTGGGTAAGGGCGAGAATCTGGGCCAGCGCGTTCTCTGCGCTGGGGTCAACCACCGCGGCTGCGCCCAACTCGCGAGCCTTTTCCGCCCGCCACGGGTTGCTCTCCACGCCGATCACCCGTGCGCCGCGGAAGCTGGCGTTGATCACCCCGCCCAGCCCCACCGGCCCCAGCCCGGTAATCAGCACCGTATCCAGCGCGCCCGCGCCCACCCGTTCCAGCGCGCCAAAAGTTGGCCCCAGACCGCAGCAGGCCATAGACGCGTGGTCGTAGCTCATCCCGTCGGGGATGGGGATCAACTGGCGCGCCTGTTTGAGCAGGTATTGGGCCATTGTGCCGCTGCCCTCCCGGCTGCCGTGGATAGCGGCGAAATCAGCCGTCTCCTGGCAGTGGATGTACTCCCCGGCCAGACAAAGGGCACAGACGCCGCAAGGGTTTTGAGGCATCACCACCACCCGGTCGCCTACTTGCCAACACCCCGGCTGGGCAATCTCCACCACTTCGCCGGCGGCCTCGTGGCCCAATTGTTGGCTGGGCGTCCCGGCCAGAAAACTTTTGTACTCGGTACACATCGGCGCGCTGTGTACCTTCACCACCACCCAATCTGTTTTTGCGCGCGACGTAGGTACATCCACAACCGCGGCCTGACGTGTACCGGTAATCGTTGCTTTTTGCATAGGGAGTACTTTCGTTGGCCGTTTTGGCTCTGGCTAGGGAACGTCCGCATTGTTGAGGAATTGCCGTTCGTAGAGATTTTTGTAGACGCCGCCCAGCGCCAATAGCTCCCCGTGCCTCCCCTTTTCCACAATTTTGCCGTCCTGAATCACGCAAATAACATCGGCGTTGCGGATGGTACTCAGCCGGTGGGCGATGACAACCGACGTCCGCCCGGAAAGCAATCGCTCCAGCGCCTCCTGGATCAGCGCTTCGGTCACGGTGTCCACGCTGGCTGTGGCCTCGTCCATCACCAGAATGCGCGGGTCGGCCAGCACGGCGCGGGCAATGCAGACCAGTTGGCGCTGACCCACGGAGAGATTGACGCCGCCCTCAACGATCTGCGTGGCGTAGCCGTTGGGCAGGTCCACAATAAAATCGTGGGCATTGGACATACGGGCCGCTGCTTCCACATCCCTCTGATCGGCGTCGGGTCGGCCAAAACGGATGTTGTCGGCCACTGTGCCGGGGAAGAGGAAAGGCTCCTGGGAGACCAGCCCCATCTGCCGCCGCAACGACTGTTGGGTGACAGTGCGCACGTCTATACCGTCAATGCGGAGCGCGCCGCCGGTCACGTCGTAGTAGCGCCCCACCAGATTGGCGATGGACGACTTGCCCGCACCGGTCGGCCCCACCAGCGCCACCATCTGCCCTGCCTCGATGACCAGCGAAACGTCGTGCAGCACTTCGGTCTCCGGGTTGTAGGCGAAGGCAACCCGATCCAATTCGATGCGCCCACGGATCGGGGGCATCTCGCGCGGCGTCTCCGGTTCGGGGACTTCAGGCACGCTGTCCAGCAATTCCAGCACCCGTTCACCGCCCGCCATCGCCTGTTGCATCGTCGTGTAAAGCTGGCTCAACTCCTGCACGGGCTGGAAGAAGCGGCTGACGTAGGCCAGAAACGCCACGACGATGCCCAGCGATAGCGCATCCGCCGCCACGGCCCGCCCGCCAAACCAGAGGACAACCGCGGTGGAGAGAATGCCCAGAAAGTCCATTGTGGGCAGAAAGACGAAGGAGAGGCTCATCGCGCCCACATGCGCGGCCCGGTTGGCCTCGTTGACTGCGGCAAAACGGCGCTGGGTTTCGTCTTCCTGGGCAAAAGCCTGAATGACGCGCATCCCGGTCAGGTCTTCGGCCAGCGCGCCCACAATCGCGGCCACGCTGCGCCGGGTGGCGCGGAAGGCTTCTTTGGCCCGGCTGGCAAAAAGTTTGGTGGCGAGCAGCATCAGCGGGATGACGCTAAAGGTGATCAGCGCCAGCCAGGGACTCATCGTCAGCATCACAACGACAGTGCCCACCAGAATCAGCACATCGCCCACCAGTGTAATCAGCCCCTGGGAGAGCAGGTCGTTGATCACCGACACGTCGCTGACCACCCGCGAGATGGTGACGCCGATGATGTGTTTGTCGTGGTAGCCCAACGAGAGGCGCTGCAGATGTTCCATCAGCCGCGCGCGCAGGGTTGCCAGCACCTGTTGCCCCACCCAGGAGAGCAGATAGCGCTGGCCGGCTGTGCTGATGTATAAGCCCACAAAGGCAGCCGTCATCAACAGAGAAATCCGGCCCAACCCGTCCACATCCCGCGCCACAATCGCGCCGTCAATCGCAACTTTGATCAGATAGGGCACGGCCAGCGTCAGCGCGGTGGCAACGAGCATCAGCACGAAGGCCAACACCATTTTTGTCGTGTGCGGGCGCAAAAAGGCCAGCAGACGCCGGGTCACATGCGGGTCGAATGCCTTGCCCTCTTTTTCATTGGCCAGGCTGCGCAGTGCGTCGCCTGGCCCCCCACTGCGTCCGACCGATCCGATTGAGAAGCTCATAGGAATTGTGAATGGTGAATGGTGAATGGTGAATGGTGAATGGTTGAGACAGCCCTGAAATACATTTCAGGCTGAAAGCCAAAGTCGTCTGAAGACGACTTAATTTCCAGTCCACTTCAGTGGACTTTAGCTATCAGCCGGGCCGCATTCGTTAGGACTGCCTGTTTACGCACGTTCCAATTGTCCCGCGTAGATGCGCTGGTAGAGCGACGACGTTGCCAGCAACTCTTCGTGGGTTCCGGCTGCGGTGACGCGGCCCTTTTCCAGGATCAGAATCAGATCGGCCAGGCGCACAGTACTCAGCCGTTGGGCGATGATAATGGACGTGCGCCCTTCCATCAGCCGGGCCAGCGCCTTTTGGATCAGCCGCTCGGTTTCGGTGTCCACGCTGGCGGTGGCGTCGTCCAGGATGAGGATGCGCGGGTCTTTGAGCAGGGCGCGGGCGATGGCGATGCGCTGGCGCTGGCCGCCGGAGAGGGTCGCGCCCCGTTCGCCCACTTCTGTCGCATAACCAGCCTGCATCTGCATAATAAAGTCGTGGGCCTGGGCCGCTTTGGCCGCCTCGATCACATCTTCTTCCGTGGCATTGGGACGGCCAAACGCGATGTTCTCCCGAATCGTCGTCGCAAAGAGGGTGGATTCCTGCAGGACGATGCCGATCTGACGGCGCAGGGAAGCCTGTGTCACATGGCGGATGTCGTGGCCGTCAATCGTTATACGCCCGGATGTGGGGTCGTAGAAGCGGGGGATGAGGTTGATGACCGACGACTTGCCCGATCCGGTCGGACCCAACAGGGCCAGCACCTGCCCCGGCCGCGCATCAAACGAGACGCCGTTCAGTACCCGGTGGGGGTTGCTGTAGGCGAAGCTCACATTCTCGAAACGTAAGTGACCGGCAACCGGCGGCAGCGCCTGCGCGTCTGGCTCGTCCTGCACCTGCGACTGGGCGTCCAGAATCTCGAAGATGCGTTCCGAGGAAGCGCCGGCCTGGGCGATGGCCGGGATAATCATCCCGAAACGGCGCACCGGCCCTGCCATCTGGGAAAGATAGGTGGTGAACGCGATCAGATCGCCCAGGGTAATCTGGCCGCTGATGACCAGCCGACCGCCATACCAGAGGATAAAGACAGTGGCGGCGTTGGCGATCAGGTCCATCAGCGGGGTGTTCACCGCCTGCAACCAGGCCGCGTGGGCCGAGAGATCGAACCAACTGCGGTTCTCCTTCTCAAATCGCTCGATCTCCTTGTCCTCCTGGGCAAAAGCCTTCACGATGCGTGCGCCGCGCAGATTTTGTTCCAGACGCGTGGTCAACACCGCCATCTGCTGCTGGATAGCCAGGGAGATCGGGCGAAAGCGCAGGCCAAAGGCGGTGGCTTGCCAGGCCAGCAGTGGCATTGTGAGCAGGGCCAGCAAGGCCAGTTGGGGGTTCATCAGCAGCAGCGCGATGGCCGTGCCGATCAGCAGAACCACCGCATTGACCAACCCCAGCACGGCCCGCCCGGTCAGAAAGCGGATGCGCTCTACATCCTGCATGGCCCGCGAGAGCAGTTGGCCCGATTCTGTGCGGTCGTGGTAGGCAAAGGAGAGGTGGGTGAGTTGATCGAGCATCGCATTGCGCAGGTCGCAGGCCACGCCCTGCGAGGCTATCTCCGTCCAGCGCCCCTGCCAGAATGTAAAGAGGCCGCGCACGACCGTCAACCCCAGCAGCCCCAGCACAGCCCAGGTGAGCAGCCCCGTATCCCCCGCGCCGATGCCCCGGTCAATGATCCAGCGGATGAATTGGGGTGTAGCCAGCGTAATCAGTGTGATGGCGACGAGTGCGGCGTAAGCGCCGCCGGTCAGCTTCCAGTACGGGCGCAGCAAAAGCAGGGCGCGCCAGAGATAACGACGCTGGGCGGTCGCGGGCGCTGCCACGGAGAGTTGGGCTTGGCTGGTGGTTGTGGTCATCGCTACAAATCCGGTTTAGTAGGGTGAGGCTGCCAAGAGTGTACCACAAGAAATAAAGATTGGGTAGCGCGTTTTATGGGCCGAATACACAATCTCCCCGCCCTTCCGGGAAGGGTGATCCATAACCCTATCTGATCCGATTTAGGCCAGCTCGCGCACGCGGGGTATTTTGTAGAAGATCACTGACATCAGGGCCAGCGCGATCAACGCACTGACCGCAATCGTCTGGCCGATGCCCCATACCTCGGAGAGCGCGCCCATCGCCAGATTGCCAAAGGGAGCCAGACCGAAAAAAGTGAGGGTGTAGAGGCTCATAATCCGCCCGCGCATCTCGTCCACAATCTGCGTCTGCAAGAGGGTATTGATGAGCGTGAACTGGCTCATAAAGCCGATGCCCAGCAGCACAGAGAGGGCCAGGGCCAGAGGGTAATAGGAATTAAGTCCAAAAGCGATCAGGACGACCGGGTAGGTCAGGGCTAAGCGCTTCAACCAGCGCCCCCGCTGCCCCCGATCCCCGTAGCGGGCCACCAGCACCGCCGCCGAAACCGCCCCAATCCCCGAAGCCATATTGATAGCTCCAAAAGCGCCCGCGTCCTGATGCAGCACCCGGTCCACAAAGGCGGGCAGCACAGTGCTATAGGTGATGCCAAAGAGACTCAGGCTGAGCGCAATCAGCAGCAGAGCGCCGACTTCGTTGGTGTGAATGGCGTAGCCCACACCGCTGCGCAACTGCCGCCAGGCGTTCACCTGACCGTTGCGCGCGGCGAGCTCTGGCAGACGCATAGCCAGCAGCCCGCCGATCACGGCCAGAAAGCTGATGCCGTTGATCAGAAAACACCAGCCCGCACCCAGCGTCACCAGCAGAAAACCGGCGATGGCGGGGCCGACCACCCGGGCCGAGTTGAAGGTCATCGAATTGATGGCGATGGCGTTGGGCATATCCTCCCGCCCCACCATCTCCACCACAAAAGCCTGGCGCGCCGGCCCATCAAAGGCGTTGATCATCCCCGTGCAGACGGTCAATACCAGTACGTGCCAGACCTCGACTATACCGGTAAAGGTGAGCGCAGCCAGGATAAAGGCCAGGAGCATCGCGCAGATCTGCGTGATAATCATCAGTTTGCGTTTGGAGACCCTATCCACGATGACGCCGCCCCAGGGTGTCACGAGCAGTGCGGGGATGGCCGAAGCAAAACCGACAACCCCCAGCATCAGTTCGGACTGGCTGAGTTGGTAGACGAGCCAGCCATGGGCAATGATCTGCATCCACGTCCCCATTGTGGAGAGAAGCTGGCCGGTGACGTAGAGGCGGAAATTGGGGTGGCGCAGCGCGTTCAGCGTCTTGGGGATACGGAATTGGCGGGCGCGCAGCGGGACAATCTCCGACGGCAGATTGGGCAGACGCGGCGGGTCTAGCGGGCTATGCAGGGGGTCTGGCATAGGATGACCTTCTATGGGGAAGCGATTGGATATTGGGTATTTCGCTGCGAGTAGATTATTATAGATTTTCAGAAAAACATTTGCAATCATATAAGATAATAGTCAGAAATTAGAGTTGACAGAAAGAGAATATGGGTGAAAATTACACAAAGCAGAGAGCAAATGAAAAAATAGAAATGAAAAGGAGGCGATCGCCGAAATGAATATC
>CAMDEX010000231.1 GCA_945897075.1 Litorilinea aerophila | reverse complement strand
GATCGTTATCTGATCTCACGTTTCACGTTTCACTCGGTACAAAAGAGCAATCCCAGTCGGAACACTTTCCCAAACGAAAGGACTCTCCCAATGATTATCGTCATGAAACAGGGCGCAGCGCCCCAAGAGATCGAAACCGTTGTCAAGCGTGTGGAAGAACTGGGCTACAAAGTCCACCTGAGCCGGGGCGAGGCGCGCACGATTGTGGGCATTATCGGCGCGGACGATTATCTGCTCCAGCAGGACACCTTTGAGGTGCTGGACGGCGTGGAAAAGACTGTGCGCATTATGCAGCCCTACCGGCTGGCTAGCCGAGATTTCACCGGCGCGGCCTCGCAGATTGCCGTCGGGCCGAATGCCGTTATCGGCGGCCACAAAATTGTGGTGATGGCGGGGCCGTGCAGTGTGGAAAGCCGGGAACAGATTCTGGAGACCGCCCACGCGGTCAAAGAAGCCGGTGCCACAATTCTGCGCGGGGGTGCCTTCAAACCGCGCAGCAGCCCCTACAGCTTCCAGGGGCTGGGCGAGGAAGGGCTAAAGTATCTGGCCGAGGCGCGCGATCAGACCGGTCTGGCTATTATCACCGAAGTGATGAGCGCGGACGACATCGAACTGATCGGCGACTACACGGATATCTTCCAGGTCGGCGCACGCAACAACCAGAACTACTCTCTGCTCAAAGCCCTGGGCAAAACCAACAAGCCCGTCTTTCTAAAACGGGGCATCAGTGGCACAATTCAGGAGTTGCTGATGGGCGCGGAGTATATTCTGAGCGGCGGCAATATGCAGGTGATGGTCTGCGAGCGCGGCATCCGCACCTACGAGACCGCCACCCGCAACACCTTTGACATCAACGCCATCCCGTTGCTGAAAAATCTCACCCACCTGCCCGTCGTGGCCGATCCCGCGCACGGCACCGGTCAGTGGGAATTGGTGGCCCCGGTCGCCAAAGCGGCTGTGGCCGCGGGTGCCGATGCGCTGATGATCGAAGTACACCCGAACCCCAGCAAAGCCTGGAGCGACGGCGCGCAGAGCCTGACGCCGGAGCGTTTCGGTCAACTGATGAAGGAATTGAAGCCGATTGCGGAGGCTGTGGGGCGGGGAATTTAGCGTTTTTGTTGGGTTCTCCCGGCGTTTGTTGACTGGTATGCGATCTTGTCTTGCCGGGAGAACCCAACCTACGATCTCTGAACATTGAGGAGAAAAGGGGGACAGATGATTTACGTCATGAACAGTGGCTCGATCAAGCGTGGCGGTGAGGAGTTCCATCAGGCAGTGCTTGCCTTGAACCAACACGCAAGTGAACTTTGCCCTGACGCAACTTACGGCATTTTGCGGGGCCTGGACGGTGTCCTCAATCGTATTTGTCTCACTGTACTCTGCGATTCATTTGCTGCTTGGCAAAAGCAGAATGAAATCTGCAATCAGGACGCCAAGTTTGTCGAACTCGCCATGCCAGTCGTTGATGGTATTGACGGCACCCTCGAGAGGCACTTCTATGAAGTCGTTAAGTGAAATCAACGATAAAGTAAATATCGTGATCGAGAAGGACGAAGACGGGTACTACGCCTATGTGCCGGAACTGGAAGGTTGTCAAAGCCAGGGCGATACACTCGAAGAAGTGACAGCGAATATCCAAGAGGCTATCGCTCTCTATCTCGACTCTTTGCCTGTGGATGATCCGCGCTTATCCGCCCGATCCGCGTCGTCCGCGTTCCATTCTTAAATCCGTCTCCTTCTTCTGAGATCGCTCAATGACCAAACGACTCTCCGACTGCCGTGTGGCTGTCGTCGGCCTGGGGCTGATGGGGGCCAGCCTCTGTATGGACCTGGTGCAGGGCAAGCTCTGCCGCGAGGTGCGCGGGGTGGCCCGCCGCGCCGAGACCGCCCTGGCCGCCTTCTTCGAGCATGCGGTAGATCAGGCCACCACCGATCTGCATACGGGCGTGGCCGGCGCGGATATTGTCATCCTGGCTACGCCCGTGCGCACGATTGTGGATATGCTGGCCGAGGTCGGCCCGTTGCTCTGGCCCGGCACGCTGGTGATGGATATGGGCAGCACCAAAGGCGACATCTGCGCCGCAATGGCGGAATTGCCCCATCACATCCAACCCATCGGCGGCCACCCGATGACAGGCAAAGAAACGGCGGGCTACGAAGCTGCGGAGCCGGGACTCTACCGGGGCGCGACGTGGGTGCTGACACCTCTGCCCCGCACCAGCCAGGAGACCGTCGAACTTTCTCTGGAACTGGTGACGGCGGTGGGCGCAAAGCCTGTCGTCCTGGAAGCCCGCCGCCACGACCGGCTGGTGGCGGCCATCAGCCATCTGCCCTTTCTGCTCGCCAGCGCCCTCGTCCACACCGTTGACTGCACCGGCGTACACGACCCGACCGTCTGGCGGCTGGCCGCGGGTGGCTTTCGCGACACCAGCCGGGTGGCCGCCAGCGATACGCGGATGTTTATGGACATTCTGATGACCAACCGGGAGGCCGTCCTGGCCCAGTTGGATACGCTGGACAGCCAACTGGACGAACTGCGCGGCCTGCTGGCCGACAACAACGAAACCGCCCTGCGCGCCAAACTGGCCCATTCCCAGAAGTTGCGGGCGGAGTGGAAAAAATAGAGATTGGGGATTGGGGATTAGGGATTGGGGATTCCCCAGTCCCCGCTCCCCAGTCCCCAGTCCCCGCTCCCCAATCCCTGGAGACCTATGGCAAACCAACTCACCATCCACAGCGGCCAACCTCTGATCGGCCAGTGCCGGGTGCCCGGCGACAAATCCATCAGCCACCGCGCGGTCATCTTCGGCTCCATCGCCGAAGGGCGGACCCGCATCCGCAACTTTCTCAACGGCCACGACTGTTTCGCCACCGTTGCAGTCATGCGGGCGCTGGGCGTGCGTATTGACGAGCGCTCGGCCACCGAATTGGTGGTCAACGGCGTGGGACTGAACGGGCTGCAAGAGCCGGAGGATGTGCTGGACTGCGCCAACAGCGGCACGACCATCCGCCTGATGACCGGTCTGCTGGCTGGGCAACCCTTCGCCTCCGTCCTCACTGGCAGCGAGCAGATTCGCCGCCGACCGATGGGACGCATCGCGACACCCCTGCGCCAGATGGGGGCGCGCATTGTGGGCCGTCAGGATGGCAAACTCGCCCCCCTTTCGATTGCGCCCGCCGACCTGCAAGCCATTGACTACGCGATGCCCGTTGCCAGCGCCCAGGTGAAAAGCTGCGTATTGCTGGCCGGCCTCTACGCCCACGGCCTGACGATTGTGCGTGAACCCGGCCCCGCCCGTGACCACACCGAGCGGATGCTGATGGCGATGGGTGCGCCGATCGAAGTGATGGGCAGTACGGTTCACGGCGAACGCCCCCAGCGTCCGTTAAGACCCCTGGACATTACTGTACCAGGCGACATCTCGTCGGCGGCCTTTCTGCTGGCCGCCGGCGCGCTGACACCCGGCAGCAATCTGACCATCACGGATGTGGGCATCAACCCCACCCGCATCGGCATTGTAGATGCGCTGGCCGAGATGGGCGCGGCCATCCAATACAAAAGCCGCACCGAGCAGGGGGGCGAGCCTACCGCCAATCTGGTGATCACGACCAGCGAACTGCGCGGCACAACTTTTGGCGGCGAGCAGATCGTCACGATGATTGACGAACTGCCGACGCTGGCCGTCGTGGCTACCCAAGCCGCGGGCCGTACAATCATCCGCGATGCGGGCGAGCTGCGCGTAAAAGAGGTGGATCGCATCGAGGCCACTGTGACCGAACTCAAAAAGCTGGGCGCGCGTATCGTCGGCACAGAAGACGGCTTTGTCATTGACGGCCCCACCCCCCTCTACGGCGCGGTGGTGGATAGCCACGGCGATCACCGGCTGGCAATGGCGTTGACAGTGGCCGCTCTGATTGCCAAAGGCAGCACAACCATCTACAATGCCCACGTCACCGCGGACAGTTTTCCCGGTTTCGAGGCGACGTTGCGTGCGTTAGGTGCGGTGATTCAAGAAATCGGATAATAGATAATAGATATTGGATATTTCGTAGTGACGCCCCGCGTCATCCCCACGAAATATCCAATACCCAATACCCAAATCAACCAATGACCCAACCACCCTTCCCCCTCCCCACCGACATCACCGCCAAGACGACGCTCGTCGGGCTGATCGGCTGGCCCATCAGCCACAGCGTCAGCCCGCTGATGCACAACGCGGCCTTTGCCGAATTGCGTATGAACTGGCGCTATGTCCCTTTGCCCGTGCGCCCGGAGCGGGTGGGCGAGGCCGTAGCCGGGGTGCGTGCGCTGGGACTGCGCGGGGTGAATGTGACCGTCCCCCACAAACAGGCGGTGATGCCCCATCTGGACCGCTGGACGCCCGCCGCGGCTGCGATTGGCGCGGTGAATACAATACTTGTCGGTGAAGAGGGTGAACTGCTGGGCGACAACACCGACGCGGCCGGTTTTGTCACAGATCTGCGCGCCAACGGCGTGGACCCGGCGGGCAAGCGGGTGTTGGTTGTCGGCGCGGGGGGATCGGCGCGGGCGGTGGTCTACGGGCTGGCCGAGGCGGGCTGTGGGTCGCTGGTTCTGCTCAACCGCACCGTTGCCAAAGCCGAGAGTCTACTGGCGGCTATGCGCCAACTCTTCCCGGACGTGCCGATGACAGCCCGCGCCTTTCCCGACTGCGTGGCCGCATCTGCCGCCGACGCCGAACTGCTCGTCAATTGCACGTCGCTGGGCATGTCGCCCAATCTGGAAGGGTTGCCCTGGGACGAGGATGTGGAGTTTGCGCCGGGCCAGACCGTCTACGATCTGGTCTACAACCCGGCCGTCACCCGCCTGCTGCAACTCGCCAGCGTAGACGGCGCACGGGTCATCGGCGGGCTGGGGATGCTCATCCACCAGGGCGCGATTGCCTTTGAGCGTTGGACGGGGGAAGAAGCGCCGGTGGATGTGATGCGCCGGGCGGTGAATGTGGTCTTTGACAGGTGAGTGGAAGGTTGCAAGTGGCAGGTTGCAGGTTGCAGGCTGTAGGTGGCAAGTGTGAGTGCAGGCGAGAGGAGAAACCGAATGCACGGGAATGAAATCATCTTTCTGGTGCAGGATTCAGCGGAAGGCGGCTATGAAGCCAAAGCGCTGGGATATTCCATCTTTACAGAGGCAGACACAATCGATGAGTTGCGAGAGATGGTTCGAGATGCCGTTGCCTGCCACTTTGACGATGGAGATCACTCAATCCCATCATCCCTTCTTCTCTCTCTCTAAAACAGGACACGGATTTGCACGGATTGTCAGGATTTTCACGGCGGCGTCCTGAGCTTGACGAAGGGATAAAATCTGCGTAATCTCTGGTTTCTGCGAAATCTGCGTCCGCTTTTGCGCGCATCGGGGACTATTCTGACGGATGAAAATGACCGAGCCAACGCCTTCCTGGACTGAAACCAATTCCCAGACTTTTCTCGACTACGGACGCTACTTTGTGCCAGAGCGGGAACAGCAGATCGAGACGATCTGCGGACTGATTCCGCCTGCACCGGAGGGATCGGTAGTCGTCGAACTCTGCTGCGGCGAAGGGTTGCTGGCCCAGGCAGTGCTGGAACGTTTCCCAGGCTGCGTCGTGCGGGGACTGGACGGTTCGTCGGAGATGCTGGCCGCGGCAGGCAAGCGATTGGCTGGGTTTGGTGACCGCTTCCAGCCCCAACACTTCGACCTGGCGAGCATCGGTTGGCGCTCGACCATTCGAGACGCCCACGCAGTTGTCTCGTCTCTGGCAATTCACCACCTGGACGGGCCGGAAAAGCAGGCACTTTTTGTTGATGTCTACGGAATGCTTGCTCCGGGAGGCGTCTTCGTCATCGCCGATGTGATTGCCCCCGCGGGCAGCCAGGCCGAATCTGTGGCCGCCGACGCCTGGGATTGGGCCGTGCGCCAGCGTTCGCTGCAACTGGACGGCAATCTCGACGGCTTTGAACTCTTTCAACGAGAACACTGGAATATGTACCGCTACTTCGATCCCGACGACAGCGACAAGCCGTCGCCGCTCTACGCCCAATTGCAGTTGTTGGAAAAGGCCGGTTTTGTCGCTGTAGACGTTTATTGGATGCAAGCCGGTCACGCCATCTTTGGTGGGCGGAAAGCAGACTGATCTTCTCACGTTTCACGTTTCGCTCATCGGCGCGCCGTTCGCTACTACCTACGCAGTACGCAATACGAATTGAGGAACAAATGACACCAACCGCACCCACCGCCCGGATCAACTACCGGGCGCTCCCCGACGAAAACGGGCGTTTCGGCCCCTACGGCGGCAAGTATGTGCCCGAAACCCTCATGCCCGCGCTGGATGAACTGGAGGAAGCCTATCTCCAGGCGCGCAACGACAAAGCGTTTCTGTACGAACTGGGCCGTCTGCAACGGACCTATGTAGGCCGCCCCACCCCCATCAGCTACGCCCGCCGCCTGAGCGAACACCTGGGCGGCGCGCAGATTTATCTAAAACGGGAAGACCTGGCCCACACTGGCGCGCACAAAATCAACAACGCGCTGGGCCAGGCCCTGCTGATGAAGCGCAAAATGGGCAAGACGCGCATTGTGGCCGAGACCGGCGCAGGTCAGCACGGCGTTGCCACGGCCACCGCGGCCGCGTTGCTGGGCATCGAATGTGTCGTCTATATGGGCACAGTGGACATGGCGCGCCAGCAACCCAACGTTTTCCGCATGAAATTGCTGGGGACGGAAGTGCGCGGCGTGGAGAGTGGCTCCAAGACACTCAAAGACGCCATCAACGAAGCCATCCGCGATTGGGTGACGAATGTGCGCACCACCCATTACTTGCTAGGCAGTGCGCTGGGGCCGCACCCCTACCCGGCGATGGTGCGCGATTTTCAGTCGGTCATCGGCCAGGAGGCGCTGTGGCAGATGCAGGACGGCGAGATCGGCCCCGGACGGCTGCCCGACGTGATTGTAGCCTGTGTGGGCGGCGGCAGCAACTCCATGGGTATCTTCCACCCCTTTTTGGAATATGAAAACGTCCGGCTGATCGGCGTGGAAGCGGGCGGGCACGGCATTGAAAGCGGCGAGCACGCAGCCCGTTTCGCCGACCCTGCGCTGGGGCGGTTGGGCGTGTTGCAGGGCACAATGAGCTATGTGATGCAGGACAACGACGGCCAGATCGCGCTCACCCACTCCATCTCCGCCGGGCTGGACTACGCCAGCGTTGGGCCGGAACACGCCTGGCTGCGTGACTTGCAGCGGGCCGAATACACCTATTGCACCGACGAGCAGGCGCTGGCTGGCTTCAAGGCACTCTGCCATCTGGAAGGCATCATCCCGGCCCTGGAGAGCGCGCACGCCATCGGTCATGTGTTGGAATTGGCCCCTACCCTGCCCAAAAATCAGGTGATTCTGGTCAATCTGAGCGGGCGGGGCGACAAAGATTTGGGTACAGTTATGAGCGTATTGGGGGAAGAACAATGAGCGGTGTCGAACGGATTCAGCAGGTCTTTGCGGATTTGAAGGCCAAGAAACAGGCCGCGTTTATGCCCTATCACGCGATGGGTTATCCTACACGCCAGACATCGCTGGAAGTGGTGACCACCCTGGCCGCAGTGGGCGCGGACCTCTTCGAGATCGGCATCCCCCACAGCGATCCCCTGGCCGACGGGCCGACAGTCCAGGCGGCGACGGACGCGGCCATCCGCGGCGGCACGACGGTGGCCGACTGTTTGGCGATGGTGCGCGAGTTGCGGACGGCGGGTGTGCGACAGCCTTTCTGCGCGATGAGCTATTACAATCCAATTCTGGCCTACGGCGAGGAACGCTTTGTGGCTGAAGCGGCTGCCGCGGGCGTTGACGGGCTGATCGTCCCCGACCTGCCGCCGGGGGAGTCTATGCGATTGGAGCCTGCTTGTCGGGAGGCCGGAATAGCCACTATTTATATGTTGGCCCCCACCAGCACGGAAGCCCGCATCCGCTCGGTGACGGCCCACGCCACAGGCTTCATCTATCTGGTCAGCATCACCGGTATCACCGGCGAGCGCACAACGCTGCCACCCGACCTGTTGACGTTTGTACAGCGGGTGCGGCGTCACACGGATCTGCCGCTGGCCGTGGGTTTCGGTATTGGCAACCGGGCCCAGGCGGCCCAGGTGGCCGCCATCGCCGATGGGGTAATTGTCGGCTCCGCGCTGGTGCGGGCGGCGGGTTCCGCGGAGGGTGTGGCGGCTGTGCGTCTTCTGGGTGCAGAGCTGGCGCTGGGTGTACACAGATAACCGCACCAGAAGTTCGACTTTTTCCGAAAAGTCGAACTTCTTCTATGGCTAAAATGTTGTTTTGCTTACATTAATCTGAGTTATTGTCAATTTTGTGTTTTCAATTCAGCCATTTGCACATTGTTTTTCGTTCCTTATATTGTATATCATTATGTGTACCAGCGACTGACTCGACAAAACAAGAAACCGAAGTGGGAGTTGGGCAACGGTACGATCTGGCTGGATCGTCAGCCGGGTCAACTGAAAATGATAGAAGAATCAGAACGGGGAGCAATTATGCCCAGTGCAATGGAAAATGGAAACGGTAGAACGAGCTATAACAAATATGTATTGGTGATAGATGACGAACCTCTCCTGTGCCGGATGGTCAGCGTGATGCTGATGCGTGCTGGTTACGATACCTCCATCGCGACCAGTGGTCGGGATGCTCTACAGAGTCTGGCACAGCGCACACCGGACCTGGTAACGCTCGATGTGATGATGCCGGATATGTCGGGCATCGAAGTGGCCCGCCAGTTGCGCTCCAATCCGCGCACAGCCGAAATTCCGATTGTCTTTGTCACGGCCCTGGATCGTTCCGTCTCGATGGATTTGCGGCAGTTTGTGGAGGAACCCGGCGTCTATCAGGTGGACAAGCCCTTCAGCCGGGAGCAGTTGCTGATGCAGGTGACAATTGCATTGCAGGCCAGACAAGGCCAATCTGCCGTTTGAGTGACCCGACAAAGTGGCAAAATAGGCAAGCAATCAGTGCAATAAGCACGCAATGGTCGCGCATAAAAAAACGAGACCAGTCATCCAACCCAAACGGTTGCATGACCGGTCTCGTTTAGTGTAGCCTGAATCTGGAAAAATGGACTGGGGCTAAAACGTGCGTGCATTGCGCATGACCGGGCGCAATTTGAGCGCCAGTTGCAGGGAAAAGCGAGCATCCGGGTCGTCCAGGTCCAGGCGGGTGATGGCGGCGATCCGCTCCAGACGATAGGCGAGGGTGTTGCGGTGGATGTGTAGCTGCACCGCGGTCTGACTCAGGTTGCCGTGGCAATTGAAGAAGGCGTCGAGGGTTTCCACCAGCTCGGCGTTGTGGTTTTCGTCGTGTTCGAGTAGTGGTCGGATGGTTTTGCGAAAGAAGCGGGCGGCTTCCGGGTTGCTGGAGAGGGCGGTCAACAGTTGGTAGAGGCCCAGATCGCCAAAATAGGTGACAGGCGACGCTTGCCAGGATTTGCCCATATGCCAACTCTCCCTGGCCTGTTGCAAGCTGCGCAACCATTCGGTTGGGGAAAGTGCCGGACGTCCAATCCCGATGATAATGCGCGCCTTGGGGGCAACTGCCAGCACCTGTTCGACAAATCCTGCCGCCTCGTTTTTGAATGCGCGGCCACTCTTGGGGTTGTCCCCCGGCCAAAAGAGCAGCACTCCTTCGCTGCGCCGGCTGATCGGAATCGCCTGCTTGCGGCTATTGATAAATTGTGTCAAAAGCCCATACCAGTCCGGTACATCCTGCACATCCACCAGCCAGGCTGTATAGGGACGGGTAAGGTCGTAGCCCAGCGACTCGGCCCGCTGCACCCAGGCTTGCTCGTCGGCAATCTCGCTGGCCAGCAGATCGTCCACAAAGGCGGCCTGCATCCGCTCGCGAATCTCACCGACTGCGTTCTGCCTGCTCCATTCCAGCGCAGCAGCATCCGCGCCCTGGCGCGCAACCAGTGTCTCCACTGTGCTTGGGTCGCTGCCTATCTGCTCGCCGGAGCGGAGCAGAAGGCAAAAGCCCTGCAGCCGGTCACCGGCGATGATAGCGCTGACGACGGTTTGCCGATAATCCGCGACGTCACTCGTCAGCTTGAGCGTGCCTACCGCCCGGCTCAACGCTTCGGCGTTTTGCGCAGCGGCCCAGGTGCGCAAAGTAGTCAGGTTGGGCACACCTGTCAGCAGCCGCTGGCGTTGGCTTTCAGAGAGATGCTCCAACCCGGCGACTGTGGAAATCTGGCCGTCATCACGCAGAAAGAGTACTGGCCGTTGGGCAAAGGTGTGCAGCCGCTGGCTTACCATTTGCAGACCGCCACCATCTAATTCGATTTGGGTCAACTCTCTCTGCAAGTCGGCAGCCCGTGCCGCCACGTAGCCTTCCCGGTCAACGATCAGACGGATGACCGTGCGTTCGATCTCCATCAGCGAGACGTTTTCGGGCAGGTGGAAGAGAGGCATCTCTTCCTGCTCGGCCACGGCCACCGCGTTGTCAGCAACTGGGCCGCGCACGGCGATGGCCGAGACGCGGGCCTGGCGCAGACTTTGCACCACCCGATCCAGCCGCATACGCGAATCCAACTGACGCAGATCGTCCATATCCACCAGCGCCAGTTCGTTGCCTGTCAGATTGGGGAAGGCGGGGGAGCTGGGGCGCAGACTGCACGCCCAACTGACCGGACGGCGCAGACGATCAGCGCCGACGAGAATCCGGGTCTCTGGGGGCAGGGCCAAGCGATAGACATCTTCCAGTGTAGCCGAATCGCGCAACATAGACCTGTCTTAATTGATCGGTAGGGGCGCTGCTTGCTGCGCCCGGCCTGCACGGGC
>CAMDEX010000230.1 GCA_945897075.1 Litorilinea aerophila | reverse complement strand
CTATGCCGGGCAGAGGCACGCTCCTGATCAATGAGGCGGAAGTCGACTTGTCCGGAATAGCTATGAAGCTAGGCGCTGTGCATGTAAGCGATGTGGCGGACGTAGTGGAGAATCACCAGCCATTGATCGGCGATGGCCGCGATCGTGACGGGGCGAGCCTTCTGCTGGTCATCGAAAAACTGCCCGGCAGTGACACCGTGAAGGTAACTCACGCAGTGGAGAAGGCGCTTGCCACGCTACGCCCGGGCCTGGGCGATATGGAGATTGACTCGACTCTGTTTCGGCCGGGAACTTTCGTTGCAGAGGCAGAGAATAATCTCGTTCGCGTCGTTGCGGCCATGTGCGTGATCATCGTGCTGATGGTCGGAGTCATTTTCTTCAACTGGCGTGCGGCGCTGACCAGTCTGATTACAATCTCGTTATCTCTGACCGCTGCCATGCTTGTCCTCTATCTGCGCGGAGCGACGTTGAACCTGTTTGTCGTGCTTGGTTTAGTGGTTGCGATTGGGGTTATCGTAGCTGATGTCATCATTGATTATGAGAACATCGTCCGGCGGCTTCAACATATCCAGAGTGGAAAGCAATCTCAAGCGCCAGCAATCGTTATTCTCGATTCTTTGCGCGAGACTCGGGGCGCGCTGCTTTTTGCGACACTGATCTGCGTACTATAGTTTTTCAGATAAAGATTTGCAAGGCATTCTCTCTGGTGATTCGTATAGTTGTCCAGGGAGAATCTGCAAATCTTTATCTGAATGTCTATAGCTGTCTTGCCAGTTTTTGCGCTGCAAGGGAGTCTTGGTCTGTTTTTCCAAGCAGTCGCCGTCTCCTTTGCGCTGGCCGTATTCGCGTCCACGCTCGTTGCTTTGATTGTTACGCCGGCGTTGTTCGTAGTCTTGTTTCCGGGCATGACAAATACACCGGTCAACCATACTGCATCGCGAAATACTCGATGGTTTCAAGCGCGCTATGACCGCTTGCTAGATTGGACGATCTCCAAACCACACATGTCGTACGTGACGGTTGGCATTCTTGCGGTAATGGGGCTAGGGGCGCTGCCTTTCCTTCGCCCCGCGCTGCTGCCGACGTTCAAAGAGCCGGAGATTATTGTCCAGATAGAGACGGCAGCCGGCACATCCCACCCGGAAATGGTTCGACTTACGGATAGGGTGACGGGTGAATTGGGAGCCATACCGGGCGTCCTCAATGTGGGCGCGCTTATCGGGCGCGCCGAGTTTGGAGACCGAGTGGTAAATATCAATTCGGCTCAACTCTTGGTCAAGATTGCTCCGACAGCCGATTATCGTGCGACGGTCGAAGCGATTGATACGGCGATCAACGGATACCCAGGGGTCAAAAGTGAGTTGCAGACCTACCTGAACCAGACAATCAGCGTTGCGGATGCGGAAGCAGATGCCCCAGTGGTCGTGCGTGTTTATGGGCAGGATTGGACGATTCTCCGCGACAAGTCAGAGGAACTGCGCCAGATTCTTTCCGGGATTGACGGTGTTGCCGATTCGAAAATTGATCTTCCCAGGGAAGAGCCGACGCTGGAAGTCGAGGTGAACCTGACCGACGCTCAACGTCATGGCGTCAACGTCGGCGATGTGCGCCGGACTGCATCGACACTGGTGAACGGACTCCACGTAGGCAGCCTGTACCAGGAACAAAAAGTGTTCGATGTGGTAGTGTGGAGCACCCCCAAGACGCGTGGCAACCTGACGGATATTGGCAACCTGTTGATTGACACACCGTTTTTCAAGGTGCCAGTGCGTCTTGAGGACGTAGCGGAGGTGCGCTTTGTAGCGCGTCCAAGTGTCATACGACACGAGAATGTCTCGCGCTACGTTGACATTGGCGTCAATGTGAAGGGAAGAGATGCCGGCGCGATCGTCGGTGAAATCCAAGATCGCCTGCGACAATTCCAGTTTCCACTCGAATACCATGCGGAAGTGATTGGAGCATACGAACAGCAACAGGCAGCGCAGAACCGCCTGCTTGCCTTTGCGGCAGTCGCGTTGATCGGAATTCTGCTCCTGCTGCAAGCCGCCTTCGAGAGCTGGCGTCTGGCGATTCTATCTCTCTTAACGTTGCCTCTCGCACTTGTCGGCGGGCTAATAGCACTCGCCACTCTCGCCACTGTGGAGGCACAGAGTGTGTCGCTCAGTGCCGCCTTCGGACTTCTCACCGTGTTCGGGATCGCGGCACGCAACCAGATAATGCTCATCCGTCACCTCCGACAATTGCAGGCGAATCAAAAGCAAGCTCCTGGCCGAAAGGTACTCCTGTCTGGAGTGCGCGAACGATTCGCACCGGTCTTGGTGACTGTGCTAACCCTCGGGCTGGCTTACTTGCCAATGATACTGGTGGGAGACATCCCTGGTCTCGAGATATTGCGCCCGACAGCAATTGTCATTCTGAGCGGAATGGTTACCTGTACACTCGTTGATTTGTTCGTGGTGCCTGCCCTGTACCTGCGCCTGACTGGGATTCGGTAGATCGCAGCTTTGACAAGCCAGCCAGTTGTCGAAGCGATGACCAGCGCCGAACAGTAGATCAACCTGACCGCTGCTGCGATCACGCGCGTTTTATGTTGGTCGCCCGCTTTGGTGGTTGGCGATGGGATCAACCCCGTAACCCCAGTGGCAGGTTGTCTTTGTGTTGAGCTACACGCTTTTTGCGCCACACCCTCGCACCCCCACACCAGACCACTCCCGTTTACACATCCGGCTTCTGCTCCACCCCCAGCAGACAGCGCGCCTTTCAGTCCGGCAGCACCTGCTCCACCGCTGCCGATGCATCCCAGAACGTCGGGTTGGTGAGAATGGCGCATTGGGTGTATAGTTTGCTATCCTCCCAGAGAAGAGATCGGTCATCCGTGAACGATCAGCGGTGGGAACTATGGAGCAAAGACGTGAGCGCTGAGATATACGATTACCTGATCGTAGGTGGTGGCACCGCAGGCGCGGTCATCGCGGCGCGCCTGGCCGAGGAGCCGTCCCTGCGCGTGGCCCTGCTGGAAGCGGGACCCAGCGACGAGGGCGATGCCCGCATTCTGCCCGTGCGCGGTTGGATGTCTTTACTGGGCACGGAACTGGACTACGACTACACCATCGAAGCCCAGGAACGGGGCAACAGCGCCATTCGCCATAGCCGGGCGCGGGTGCTGGGCGGCTGCTCCTCCCACAACTCCTGCATCGCTTTCCGCGCCCCGCACGGGGATATGCAGCGCTGGGAAGCCGAAGGCGCGACTGGCTGGGGGCCAACGGCGAGCGATCCCTTTTTCCAGCGGGTTTTTGAGAAAGTCCATCTGGAAGAAATCTCTGACGCCAACCCGCTCAACCGGGCGTTGGTGGATGCGGGCACAGAAGCGGGTCTGCCCCGGCTCTCCTTCGCCACGGATGGCAGCTTTGGCGACGGCGTGGGCCTTTTTCAGGTCAATGTGAAAGAGGGTATCCGCCAGTCGTCGTCTGTGGCCTATCTGCACCCATTGCATAGCCTGCCGCCCAACCTGCGCGTTCTCACCGATACAACCGTCACCCGCATTCTGCTGGATGACGACAAGCGGGCCGTGGGTGTGGAGAGTAGCCGGGGCATTCTGCGCGCTGAGCGGGAGGTGATCCTCTGCGCCGGGGCCTTCGATTCCCCCAAACTGCTGCTCCTCTCCGGCATCGGCCCCGCCAGCCATCTGGCCGAAATCGGCATTCCCGTGCGCGTGGACCTGCCCGGCGTCGGCGAACATCTGCTCGACCACCCAGAAGGCGTCGTCGTCTGGGAATCGGCGCGGCCCATCCCCGGCCCGATTGTCCAGTTGTGGGAGGTGGGCGTCTTTGCCCACACTGGCGTTGACCCGGACCCGTTGCCCGATCTGATGCTGCATTTCGGCCTGATGCCTTTCACCTGGCACACGGAACCGGCGGGCTATCCCACGGCGGAATGGGGCTTTTCCCTGACGCCGAATGTCTGCCGCGCCCGCAGCGCAGGCACTGTGCGTCTGGCTTCGGCAGACCCGGCCCAGCCGCCGCGCATTGATTTTCGCTACTTTACCGACGCCGACGGTTACGACGAACGGGTGATGGTGGAAGGGGTGAAAGCAGCCCGGCGCATCGCGGCCCAACCCGCCCTGGCCGCGTGGATTGTGCGGGAGCTGGCCCCCGGCCCCGCTGTCCAGAGCGACGCCGAGATTTCCGCCTACGTGCGCGCCACCGCCAACACCGTCTATCACCCGGCGGGGACGTGCAAAATAGGCGACCCGACTGATCCGCTGGCCGTCGTCGATCCCCACCTGCGCGTCATCGGTGTGGAGGGGCTGCGCGTGGCCGACGCATCAATTTTCCCGTCAATGACGACAGTCAACCCGGCCATCACCGTTTTTATGATCGGCGAGAGGTGCGCGGCCCTGCTGCACGGGGAAGGATAGTCGGGTTAGTGAGCGCTGATTGAGCGGTGTCCTGAGCCTGTCGAAGGGTAGCCGAGTCTGCTAGGCGTATCGAAATGGGTGCAGTTGCTCTTATCTTTAGCACAAACGTTCTGGGCAAAAAGGCATTAATTTTGCATAGTTTGCTCTGAATTTGTAGAAATTGTAGTGGTCAGCGAGATGGTGAAATGGAAAAACGGTGATTTTGCGCCGACATTCGGCAGGTTTTGACCAAAAATGCCGATTCTCATTTCATGTTGTCGCTGATTACTGCACTTTTTGTCCAGAACAATTGTTCTGAAAGATAAGAGCAACTGCACCCTATCGAAATCAAGCGAACGGGTCTAGCCGTTATAACCCGCTTGGTTTCGATACGGCGGGAAAAAGCACCCGCCTACTCAACCGGCGCTAGCCCTTTGCGAACTCTGCGTTCAAAATCTGGCGTTCCCAGGCGGGAGCGCTGGGAACAAGAAAATCCGTGTAAATCCATCCTATCCGTGGGCATCCGTGTCCTTTTTTTAGAAGATCGGACTGTTCGTGACAAAATCGGAAACGCTCGTTGCGCCGCCTATAGCCGCTCCCGCGCCCAATCGGGTCTGGCTGGGCTGGGCGCTGACCGTCGCCTCCACCTTTGCCTTTAGCATTGCCACCCCTCTGGGCAAAGTGATGGTGACGGCCCATCTCTACCCCGCACAGATTTTGATAGTGCGCTACGGCAGCGCGGCCCTGCTTCTGGCCCTCAGTCTGGCGATATTTGCCCCGGACAAGCTGCGCATCGACCGCCGGGGGCTGCTGATCATCACAGCCGCCGGGCTGGTCAACGGGCTGGGGTCGCTGACTTACTTCGCCGCCCTTACTCGCATTGATGCTTCGGTGGCGTCGATGATCTTCTCCATCAACCCGCTGGTGGTGCTGGGGCTGCTGGCCCTGGCTGGCGAGAAGCTGACCCACCGCCACACCGTCCGGGTCATTCTGGGCATCGCCGGGGCCTATCTGCTCCTGGGGCCTGGCGGTCGGGTGGACCTGCTGGGCAGTCTGATGGCTTTTGGCAGCGTCATCGGCTTTACCCTCGAACTCTGTCTGATGCAATGGTTTCTGCGCGACTACGACTCCCGCACCCTGGCGCTTTACATTCTGATTTCGATGTGGCTGCTGGCGTTTGGTTTCTGGCTGGCCCAGGGCCTGCCGTGGACCGACCCCGGCCCCTCCGGTTGGTGGGCGTTGGGCCTGTTGACGACGGTCAGCACCTATTTTGGCTGGTTGGCAATGTTCATCGGAATACGTTATATTGGCAGCGGTCAAGTAGCGATGCTGATGTCCCTGGAAACCGTCCTTTCCGTAAGTTGGGCTATTCTCTTTCTGCAAGAGCATCTGAATGTAGCCCAATTTGTCGGCGGCGGGCTGATCCTGTGTAGCGCGCTGCTGGCCGTCCAACGCCTGCGCCGGGTGAAGTGGCTTCCCCGCTGGCGCGCCGTATGGTGGGCATAGTGTAGTGACACCGGCCAACTGACTTTTCTGACAGAAACGTGAAACGTGAGATTAGGTCACATAAACTCACGCTTTACGCTTCACGTACCCCAACGAAAAGCCACCCCTTTTGTCCATGCATATTTCGGGAGAGAACTTCGTGTCCCCATCACCCGTCACCGTCTCCTGCCGCAATGTTTGGAAGGTCTTTGGCCCCCATCCGCAACGGGCCATTGAGCAGTGTCGGGCTGGCGCATCCAAAGCCCGTGTGTTGGAGGAGACAGGTCACGTCGTCGCGGTGCGCGATATCTCCTTTGACGTGGCTGCCGGGGAGATTTTTGTGGTGATGGGGTTGTCGGGCAGCGGCAAGTCCACACTGATCCGCTGCATTTCGCGACTGATCGACCCCAGCGCAGGACAGGTGTTGATTGATGGCGTGGATGTGGCCGGGATGAACGCGACAGAACTGCGCGAGGTGCGCCGTCACAAGCTGGCGATGGTCTTCCAACACTTCGGCCTCTTCCCCCACCGCCGGGTGATTGATAACGTGGCTTACGGGCTGGAAGTGCAGGGCGTGACCCAGGCCGAGCGTCACCGCCGGGCGCGGGAAGTGTTGGAACTGGTCAGCCTGCCCGGCTGGGAAAATCACTACCCCCAGGAACTGAGCGGCGGGATGCAGCAGCGGGTGGGTCTGGCCCGCGCCCTGGCCGTTGACCCGGAAATCCTGCTCTTTGACGAACCCTTCAGCGCGCTCGATCCTCTCATCCGCCGCGAGATGCAGGACGAACTGCTCAGCCTGCAAAAACGGCTGTGCAAAAGCTTGATTTTCATCACCCACGACTTTCTGGAAGCGCTCAAACTGGGCGATCAGATCGCGATTATGCGCGACGGCGAGATTGTGCAGGCGGGCAGACCGGAGGAGATCGTCGCCCATCCGCTGAATGAGTACGTGGCCGCCTTTACCCGCGACGCGCCGCGCGCCAAAATCCTGAACGCGGCGTCGGTGATGACGCCACTGGCCGGGGCAATCCCCGCAGACGAAAATATAAAATCTGCGTTCGACTTCGCCATCCCCGCCGAGATGAAACTGGAAAAGATCATCCCCATTCTGGCGCGCCACGACCGCGCCCTGCTGGTGGTGGACGCGGCGGGGCAGCCGGTGGGGACTATCGATCAACGGGCGGTGCTGCTGGCTGTGGGGGACGCAGACCAAAGACAATTCTGACAGTTGCTACCAGTCCATCGAAGGCTGTATACTGACGCTATGAAAATTTACCTCGACTCCTGCACCATCCAAAGACCGCCTTTGCAAGAATTGACACAAGAAGCCATCCGCATTCTTTATCGCGAGTTGGGTGTGGTTGAGACGGTGCGTTTTCTGCGCCAATTTACGGCTGGCTATGGCGATTATACAGCGGAACGAGAGGCGCTTTTTGGGAAAAAATCCCTGGATGAGCTGCTCACCGCGATAAAACAGCGCCGATCCGCACGGGTAATAGCATAAGGTGGCGAAGCCACAAGCCAAAGTTGGCAGCCGAAACGTGAAACGTGAGTTTACGTGACGTACTCTCACGTTTCACGTTTCACGGGTCTGGCCGAACAACTAACGCTTATGACGTCGATCTTTTTGTGGTACGGAATAAAGTGGTAGATCAGTTTCTTTGCAGTACGGACTAAATACCCGGTGAACTCCAGTGTGGCAAGCAACCGCAGACATCTCGAAGCGTCAACGCGTATTCAATCGGGTTCTTCTCCACCATCTCCTGTTCTTCGGGGGTCTGGTCGTCGCCGTCTACCTCTTCAACCTGGCCGGTGGCAGCGCGTGGGAATTTCCCCCGGCGTGGAATCTGGGGCTGCGCACGCCGATTGACGAATTTCAGCGTTGGGTCATCGGCAACCGCAGTTGGCATCCGCTCTTCGTCTACTTCTTCGGGCCGGTCAGCGACAGCATTGACATCAGCCTGCGCGGGGTGGAAGCCTTTCTGTTGGGTCTGCCCTGGTACGTCGTTGTCATCGCCTTCTTCCTCTTTGCCCAACGCACAGGCGGCCTCGCCACTGCCCTCACCGCGGCCGCCGCGCTCCTCTATACGGGGCTGGTCGGCCTCTGGTCAGAATCTATGCAGACCCTGGCGCTGATGGGCGTCTCCGTCTTCATCACCCTCACCATTGCCCTCCCGCTGGGCGTCTGGTCGGCGCGCAGTGATCGGGTGGAGATGCTGCTGCGCCCGCTGCTGGACACAATGCAGACAATGCCCGCCTTTGTCTATCTGATCCCCGTGCTGCTCTTTTTCGGTGTGGCCCGTGTCCCCGCGGCCGTGGCAACAGTCATCTACGCCCTGCCGCCCGCCATTCGTCTGACCAATTTGGGGCTGCGCCAGGTGCCCGCCAACAGCCTGGAAGCGGCCACCGTCTTCGGCTCCACCGCCTGGCAGAGTCTGGTCAAAGTGCAAATTCCCCTGGCCCTGCCCGCCATTCTGACCGGCGTCAACCAGACAATTATGATGGCGTTGGGAATTGTGGTCATCGCCGCGCTCATCGGCGCGGGCGGGCTGGGACGGGAGGTGCTGATTGCCTTGCAACGGCAAGAGGTGGGGCGGGGGATGGAAGCCGGGCTGGCGATTGTGGCTCTGGCGATCCTCCTCGACCGCACGGGCGAGGCGCTCAGCCAGTGGGTGGACCCCTCGCGCCGGGGCAGACAGCGACGCGCCTTTCTACTCCTGCCCGAAAGCTGGGCGCGTTACGGCTGGGCCAACCGGGTTGAGCGCGGGCTGGCTGCCAGCGGTAGCCTTTGCACGCAATGGGCCCAACAGTTGACCCGCGGGCTGCTGACTCCTTTGGCCCTCTTGCGGGTTGACCCAACACGGCGGCGGGCGCTGGCCGCACAATCCGCCTATTGGGTGGGGAGCATTGCCCTGCTCCTGGCGCTGGTCGCGCTGGGCAACACAACAGGCGCGCTTACTTTTCCGACCGGCTGGCAACTCAATCTGCGCGACGGGGTGGACGGCGCAGTTGACTGGATGCGCGACAATTTTTACCGTATCGGCGACCTGCCCATCGGCACCGGCCCTTTCAGCGACTTCATTACGATTTACGCCATTATCCCCCTGCGCCGTCTCTTTCAGGACGTGCTGCCCTGGCCGCTGACAATCTATGCAACGGCTGTGCTGGCCCGGCGGCTGGGCGGCTGGCGGCTGGCAACGTTTTCGGTTGCGGCGCTGCTTCTTATCGGTCTGCTGGGGATGTGGACACTGGCGATGGACACACTCAGCCAGACGCTCATCGCTGTTTTGCTTTCTGTGGCGCTTGCTATCCCGGTGGGCATCTGGGCCGCCCGCAACGATACCGTTGATTTCCTTCTGCGCCCTGTTCTGGACGTGCTGCAAACCATCCCCTCTTTCGTCTTCCTCGTGCCGGTGATTATGCTTTTCAATGTGGGCCGGGTGCCGGGGATTATCGCCTCCGTCCTCTACGCGCTGCCGCCCGCCATCCGCCTGACCAATCTGGGCATCCGCCAGATTTCGGCCCAGACAATCGAAGCAGCAGAATCTTTCGGCTCTACACCCCGCCAGATACTCCTCAAAGTGCAACTGCCCCTGGCCCTGCCCTCGATTCTGGCCGGGGTGAACCAGACGATTCTGCTGGTGCTGGCAATGGTGATTATCGCCGGTCTGGTCGGCGGCGCGGGGCTGGGGCTGGAAGCGGTCATCGGCCTGGCCAAAAACCAGACCGGCCGCGGGATCGAGGCCGGTCTGGCGATTGTGCTATTGGCGATGGTACTGGACAGGCTGACGCAGGCGACTGGGGATAGGGGATAGGGGACTGGGGATCGGGGACTGGGGATCGGGGATCCGGGATCGGGGATCGTAGCGATATCCCCGATCCCCAATCCCTAATCTCCTATCCCTACTTCAACCACCCCTGCCAGACACTCTCGTTGGCCGCGATCCAGGCGGCGGCGGCCTCGGTGATGGTCTTGCCATCTACCTCCACCGCGGCGATCATTGCAATCTGGTCATCGGTGCTGTAGCTCAGATTGGTCAGCAGGTTGTAGGCGTCGGGTGCGGCCTCCTTCAGCCCGGCCCAGACGATCTTGAAGAGGGTGTCTGCCGGGTAGTCGCAGTCCACGCCGCCGCTGGCCGCTTTGGCGTAGCACTCATCGCTGTACTCTGGCAGGCTGACACGCGTCAGATCGTATTTGGCGAAGATGGAGTGGGGCGTCCAAAAATAGAAAAGCACCGGCTCCTCCCGGCTGTAGGCAGAGTCCAGGCTGGCCAGAATCGCCTCCTCGGAACCGGCGTAGGTCACTTGCAATTCCAGCCCAAGATTGTCCACAATTGATTCGTCGTACTGCACCCAACTGGGGTCGCCGGAGAGAAACTGGCCTTTGTCGCCCGTCTCCGCTGTGCTGAACAGCCCGGCCAGTTCGGGCTTTGTGAAGCCTTCCCAGTTCGCCAGCTCGGGATGGGCAGCCACCACATAGCTGGGCGCGTACCAGCCGATACGCCCGACCACACCCAACGCGCCCGCGTTCTCCACAACTTTCTGGTCGTCAATGTACTGGGCCACATTTTCGGCATGACCGGAGGGCCAGACTTCCAGGCTGGCGGAGATGTCGCCATTGGCGAGGGCGGGCCACTGCGCGTTCTCGTCAATCGTGACGATCTCGACTGTATAGCCCAACTGCTCCTCCAGCAGTTGTTTGGCAACCGCCACATTCACCTGAGAACCCGTCCACGGGTTTTCGGCCAGTTTGATGGTGATTTTTGTCGCGGGTGCAGCGGCGCTCTCTCCCCCGCTGCTGGCGGACGGGGGCGCGGGCGGCGCAGCACAGGCGGCCAGCAGCAGAACAAACAGAAAAATCGCCGTCAGGGTTCGCATAAGCAGCATTCGTTGCGGTTTCATTCTCTCCTCCGATGGGTGGTTGGCACAGTCCGTGCCATAGATCACACGTTTTACCTACAGTGAGGGATGTTTTGGGCTGGCTGCTATTGTATCCTATAGGCAAGCACCCGAACAACACAGCCAATCCCATTCGGCAATGTCTC
>CAMDEX010000229.1 GCA_945897075.1 Litorilinea aerophila | reverse complement strand
TAGCGTAGGGGCGCTGCTTGCTGCGCCCGCAGTTTATCGGGCACAGCAAGCAGCGCCCCTACGCATTACTAGGCGGCGGCGTAGTTTGCGGCAACGGCATCCCAGCTAACCACATTCCACCAGGCATCCAGATAGTCCGGGCGGCGGTTCTGATAGTTCAGGTAATAAGCGTGTTCCCAAACATCCACACCGAGGATGGGGGTATCGCCCTGCATGAGCGGGCTGTCCTGGTTGGGCAGGCTGTAAGCGTCCAGGCTGCCATTGGGCTTCACAACCAGCCAGGCCCAGCCGCTGCCAAAGCGCCCGACACCCAGTGCCTTGAACGCACTCTTGAAATCGGCAAAAGTGCCCCATTTGGCGTTGATGGCGTCGGCCAGGGCACCCGTGGGCGCACCCCCAGCGTTGGGTGCCATAATCCCCCAAAAGAGACTGTGGTTGGCGTGACCGCCGCCGTTGTTGCGCACAGCCGTGCGCATCTTTTCGGGAAGCTGATCGATCTGGCGGCAGATCTCCTCAATACTCTTGTTCTCCCACTCGGAACCAGCAATCGCATTGTTCAAATTGGTCACATAGGCATTGTGATGCTTGCCGTGATGAATTTGCATAGTGGCGGTGTCAATCGTGGGTTCCAGCGCATCGTGGGCATAGGGCAGCGAGGGAAGGGTAAAAGCCATGGGATTCCTCCTTGTGATTGGATTGATCGTTCGGGTGCGCCCTGACGGGGCATCCTATTACGTAATAGTATACACACCGCTTAGAAGGGCGTCAAACTTGCTCTGGTGCATCCCGTTACTGTGGAAAACCTGGGGTCTATTTGCTCAGGAGGCCGACGGCTCCAGAAGGATGACCTGCGTCTCCTCGGGCAGTTGGCTTTTGGTCACTTTGAGCGATGAGACTGTTTCCGGTTCTGCTACGCCCAATTCCTTGAGAAATTTGTCCACCGTTTCCAGCGTTTCGCCGAAGACAGGCCCCAGGCCCGGATGCAAATAGTGCATGGGGATGACGATGCGCGGCTCCAATAGGCTGATGACTTCGGTCATGCGCGAGGCGTCCAGGGTGTTGTGGCCGCTGACCGGCACCAGCAGCACATCGATCTCGCCCAAATCCTCCACCTGGCGCTGTTGGGGAATCTGCCCCAAATCGCCCAGATGGCCCACCGTGAAGCCGTCAAAATCGAAGAAATAAGCGATATTGCGTTCAGGGGTCTCGCTGCCAACCGCCTTGTGATAAGTCGTGAGAGCGGTGATGAGTACGCCGCCCACTTCGTAGTCGCCCGGACCGGAGAAGACCTTCGGCTCGCCGGCGACAGCAGAGACGGCGTTGTGGCCGGGCCGGTCGTGGCTGATGGTCACAATGTCGGCTTTGATGCGGGGCAGGGTGAGACCGGCCACTTTCTTGTCGTAGGGGTCGCAAATGACGGTTGTGCCCCGCTCGCGCAGGCGAAAACAGGACAGCCCGTACCAGGTAATTTCCACTGCTTGTTCCTTTTCTTGTAATTCCTTTTGGGCATGAACAGATGTTCCATTTGCTCCTCTCACTATACCCCAGAATGGGGCAGGAAACAAACCAGGCGTGAAATGTGAGGTGTGGTGCGTGAGACGTGAGACGTAAGAGCAAGCAACGATCCCACATCTCACCCTTCCCGTTTTACGTTTCTGTACAAATGTATGGCTGATCGGTTGCACTGCCAGGGGGCAGATGCTATGATACTCCCATCGTATTTTTGCCCAATTGTCGTCCACTATGACCCACAAGGAGCCTATATGAACCAGCAAGAAGTGCGCAACGCTGTGACATCCCAATTTTATCAGTCCCTGGCCAGCAGCGGCGTGAACGTAGACGCCATTCCCCAGGCCCAATTGCAGGCGGTGGTCAACGCCCTGGCCGACGGGGTGTTCGCCGCCTTGAACGACATTGAAAGCGAGGGTGACCGCGCGATTGCTTCGCCAGCCGCTCTGCATAACGACGACCCCGCGGCAGAAGTGATGCTCTGGTCGGGCCGCCCCTATCTCAGCATCGGCATCCGCTACGAGGTGACCAGCCAGCGTCTGCGCGTGATCCGCGGGCTGTTGGGGCGCAGTGTTGAAGAAGTCGAACTGGTGCGGGTGCGCGATACCTCCGTGCGCCAGCACATGGGCGAGCGCATGTTGAATGTGGGCGATGTCACAATCGTCAGCAACGACCCCAGCAACCCAGAATATACGCTGAACAACATTACAAATCCGTCGGAAGTGCGGGAAATAATCCGGGGAGCTACCCTGGCCGAGAAGCAGCGCCGTGGCCTTCTCTATCGCGAGGAGATGTAACCCTTGCGCCAGGCAAAGCTGCCGGTTGACCGGAACGATGTGATTGCGATTGCCCGCCAGGCCGGGCAACTGACTGTCGAGATGCAACAGCGCGGTTTGAACACCATCCGCAGCAAAGCCAACGCCTACGATCTGGTGACGGAAGCCGACGTCGCCAGCGAAAAGCTGCTGGCTGAGAAGCTGACCGCCCTCGACCCCGCCATCGGTTTTTGGGGCGAAGAGAGCAACCAGCCCCCGGACACAGAACTCTACTGGCTGGTGGACCCGATTGACGGCACCACCAACTACGCCTCCGGCGTGCCCTGGTGGGCGGTGAACGTGGCTCTCTACCGGCGCACAGACCCGCTGCTGGCCGTGACGCTGCACCTGCCCTACGGGGAAATCTTCTGGGCCGAGGCGGGCGGCGGTGCGTGGCGCGGCTGGGCCGATGGCCGGGTGGAGCAGATGCGGGTGAGCGCGGCCGAATCTCTGGGCGCGGGGCTGGTGGGTACGGGCTTTCCCACCCACCGCGGGCTGCACGGCGACAACAACTTCCGCGAATTTGTGCGGATTTCGCCCCTTTGCCGGGATGTACGGCGTATGGGATCAGCCGCACTCGATCTGGCCCACGTCGCCGCGGGCATCTATTCCAGCTTTTGGGAAGGCTTTCTCAATCCCTGGGATGTGGGCGCGGGTCTGCTGCTCGTGCAGGAAGCTGGAGGAATCGTCACCGACTACGCCGGGAATCCCTACGCTTTTGGCGCGGCCGGTCTGGTTGCCAGTAATGGGCTGCCAGGTGTGCATCAAGTTTTGCTCGAAAACATCCAAGCCGCGCGGGAGGGGTAGGGTATTGGGGTATTGGGGTATTGGATATTTCGTAAACGAGACGTAACGGCTCATGGCCAGCGCCGGTTGAGCGGTGTCCTGAGCCTGTCGAAGGGTAGGCGGGTGCTTTTTCCCGCCGTATCGAAACCTTTAGACTGAGCCTGTCGAAATCAAGCGGGTAGACTCATTCAACTTGTCAACCCGTTCGCTTGATTTCGATACGCCTCGAAGACGCAGAATCCGAAGGATTCTGACTGCTACTCAATCAGCGCTCACTGGTCTGGGTGACTGAGCAGTTACCCACCTACGAAATATCCAATACCCCAATACCCACTACCCATTCAGGGATACCTATGACCAACCGTGAAGATCGTTCCGCCCGCAACGCCCGCCACGACAAATTGCGCCAGAGCCGCGCCCGCTCGCCCTATCTTTCCATCCCCTTTCAGACCATCCACAACAGTCTGACGCCGGTGGAATTGCTGGACGGGGCAGGGGTCGAACGCATCCACGACGCCTCTATGCGTATTCTGGAAGAATTCGGCATAGATTTTCTGGACGCCGAAGCCCTGGACCTGTGGCAGCAGGCGGGCGCAACCGTCGATCACACAAAGCGGCGGGTGAAAATGGAGCGGGGGCTGGTGCTGGAACTGGTGGGCAAAGCGCCCGAACGCTTCACCTGGCACGCGCGCAACCCAGCCCACACCATCCAAATCGGCGGCGATCAGGTCGTCTTTGCGCCCAACGGCGGCACAGTTTTTGCCAGCGATCTGGACAACGGACGGCGGCCCGGCACGCTGGCCGACTTCCACAACTTTCAAAAACTGGTGCAGATGACCGGTGTGCTGCACGTGGCCGGCGAGCAGTTGGTGGTGCCCCACGATGTGCAGGTTTCCCAACGCCATCTGGAACGGCTGTGGGCGGGCTTCACCCTCACCGACAAGGCGATGATGGAGGCGGCGCACGGACGCGTCATCCCCGCCGACGCCATCGCCGCGGCCGAGATCATTTTCGGCTCGCCCCTGCCCGCAGATGGCCCCGTCATCGGCGGCATCATCAACGCCAACAGCCCGCTGCGCTACGACGACCGCATGATCGGCGGGCTGATCACATTTGCCCGCGCCGGCCAGGTGACGATTATCACCCCCTTCATTCTGGCCGGGGTGATGAGTCCGGTGACGACCGCGGCCGCGCTGGCGCAGCAGAACGCCGAGGCCCTGGCCGGGATTGCCCTGACCCAACTGGCCCGTCCCGGTGCGCCGGTCATCTACGGCGGCTTTACGACGAATGTGGACCTGAAATCGGGCGCGCCCGCCTTTGGCACGCCCGAGGGGGCCTGGGCGCTGCTGCTGGGAGCGCAGATGGCGCGCCGCTATCGCTTGCCCTACCGGGGCAGCGGCACGCTTACCAACGCCAAAGTGGCCGATGCCCAGGCCGCCACCGAAACCCAGTGGTCAATCTGGCCCTGTATGCTGGCGCGCACCAATTTTGTCATGCACGCGGTGGGCTGGCTGGAGAGCGGGTTGACCGCTTCCCTTGAAAAATTTGTGATGGATGTGGAACACTTGGCGATGTTTCAGCACTTTTTGCAGGGGATTGATGTGAGCGACGCTGCTTTGGCTCTGGCAGAAATCGGGCAGATTGGGCCGGGCGGCCACCATTTGGGCACCCAGCACACGCTGGATCGTTACACGACTGCCTTCTACCAGCCCTTTCTGGCCGACCGGCTGGCCTACGAGACGTGGGAACTGGCCGGGCGTTTCGATGCGCCTATGCGCGCCAACCTGCTCTGGAAGGAGCTGCTGGCCCAATACGAAGCGCCGCCCCTGGATGCAGCCAAACGCGACGCCCTGGCCGACTTCATCGCCCGCCGCAAACGGGAGCTGGCCGGGGTGGAACTGTACCGATAAGAGATGGAACGCGGATAGGGCGGAAAGGGCGGATCAAAGCGGATAAGAAATCTGGCGCAAATGTTTTCTCGTTCCCATCGCTCCGCGTGGGAACGTCTGATTGGCGCTCTGCGCCGTGTGTATACAGCCTGCGGGACGCAGGAGCGTCCAAAAGCTATGCCCACGCAGGAGCGATGGGCACAAGAACATCCGTGTCCTTCTGCTTTTTCTTCTTCGTGTCTTTGTGACTTCGTGGTTTTTCATTCAGGAGTGAACAGATGGCCCTACACGCACTGGCCGGCAAACCGGCCCCGCTGGAATTGTTGGTGAATGTCCCCCGGCTGGTCTCGGCCTATTACACCGGCCACCCGGACGCCGCGGAGGTAGCCCAGCAGGTGAGCTTTGGCACGTCGGGTCACCGGGGCACGTCTACAGAAGGCAGCTTCAACGAAGACCACATCCTCGCCATCAGCCAGGCAATCGCCGACTACCGCAAGGGCGAGGGGGTTAACGGGCCACTCTTTCTGGGCATGGACACCCACGCCCTTTCGGAGCCGGCCCTGGCCTCGGCCATCGAAGTGCTGGCGGCCAACGGCGTGGAGGTGCGCTACCAGGCAGGGATGGGCTACACGCCCACACCGGTCATCTCCCACGCCATTCTCGCCCACAACCGGGGACGCACGACCGGGCTGGCCGATGGCATCGTCATCACCCCCTCCCACAACCCACCCGGCGATGGCGGGTTTAAGTACAACCCGCCCAGCGGCGGGCCGGCGGATACGTCCACGACGAAAGTTGTCCAGGCCCAGGCCAACGGCTTTCTGGAAAATGGGCTGAAGGGTGTGCGGCGGATGACACTGCGCACTGCCCTGGCCGCGACGAATGTCCAGCCCTACGACTACGTGACACCCTACGTGGCCGATTTGGGCAGCGTCGTTGATATGCAGGCGATTGCCGCGGCCGGGCTGAAAATCGGCGCAGACCCGATGGGCGGCGCGAGTATCGGTTTCTGGGCACCCATCGCCGAACGCTACGGGCTGAATCTGACGGTTGTCAACCCGCGCGTCGATCCGACTTTTTCCTTTATGACAGTGGACAAAGACGGCAAAATCCGTATGGACTGCTCGTCGCCTTATGCGATGGCGAGTCTGGTCGGGTTGAAGGATCAGTTCGACATCGCCTTTGGCAACGACCCCGACGCTGATCGCCACGGCATTGTCACCCGCAGCAGCGGTCTGCTCAACCCCAACCACTACCTGGCCGTCGCCATCTGGTATCTCTTCCAGAACCGTCCCGGCTGGCGCGCCGACGCCGCGGTGGGCAAGACGCTCGTTTCCTCGTCGCTGATTGACCGGGTGGCGGCCCATCTGGGGCGGCGGCTGGCCGAGGTGCCCGTCGGTTTCAAGTGGTTTGTGGACGGGCTGGTGGATGGCTCCTACGGCTTTGGCGGGGAGGAGAGTGCAGGTGCCTCCTTTCTGCGCATGGACGGCACGGTTTGGACGACCGACAAAGACGGCATTATTCTGGACTTGCTGGCTGCGGAGATTACGGCAAAGACCGGGCGCGATCCCGGCGAACATTACGCCGAGTTGGAGCGGCGCTTCGGCAGCCCGGTCTACAACCGCATAGACGCCCCGGCCAACCGGGCGCAGAAGGCAGTCTTGGGCAATTTGTCGCCGGAAATGGTCACGGCCACGCAACTGGCCGGGGAGCCAATCACCGCCAAGCTGACCCGTGCGCCCGCCAACAACGCGGCCATCGGCGGGCTGAAAGTGACGACGGAAAACGGCTGGTTTGCGGCCCGTCCGTCGGGCACAGAGGAAATCTATAAGATATACGCCGAGAGCTTCCGGGGCGAGGCACATTTGGAACGGCTGATCGCCGAAGCGCGGGAAGTGGTCAACGATGCCTTCGCCGCGGGCGGGGTGTAAATGCGGACGACAGACGGCAGACCGCTGACCGCAAATTATCGCCGTCGGTCGTCGCCGGTCATTGCCAGCGGATTCTTTTCCATCTTTTTCAGGAGTACGCATGAACGACATCAAATTTGGGACTGACGGCTGGCGCGGACGCCTGGCTGATGACTATACATTTGCCAATGTGCGCCGCGCCGCCCAGGGTTTTGCCGATTATTTGAGCAGCGCAGGGCACGACGGCAGGGCGGTCGTCGTCGGCCACGACAAGCGCTTTATGGGTGAACATTTCGCAGCAGCCGTGGCGGAAGTGCTGGCCGCCAACGGCTTCCACGTCTACCTGACTGAGGGTGCCACACCCACGCCGGTGATCAGTTTTAGCGCGCCCTCGTTGGGCGCGGTGGCAGCGGTCAATATCACTGCCAGCCACAACCCGCCGGAGGACAACGGCTTCAAAGTGCGCGACGCGGGGGGCGGTGCGATTGACCCGGCGGGACTGAAGGCGATTGAGGCGCGCATCCCCGCCGCGGGGGACGCGGCGGCCATCCGGCACATCCCTTTGCGGGAGGCGTTGAAAAGCGGCGCAATCGAATACTTCAACCCCAAACCTGCCTATCTGACCCAGCTGGCCCGCTTGATTGACGTACAGCCGATTAAAGATGCCGGTCTCAAAATTGTGGTGGACGCAATGTGGGGCAACGGCGCGGGTTGGCTGACCGAAATCCTGGGCGGCGGCAAAACAGAGATCATCGAAGTCCACGCCGAGCGCAACCCCATCTTCCCGGAGATGTTGCGCCCGGAGCCGATCCCGCCCAATGTGGACGCCGGGCTGGCCGTGGGCAAACGGATGGGTGCGGATTGCGTCTGCATAATGGACGGCGACGCGGACCGCTGTGGCTTTGGCGACGAAAACGGCGAATTTGTGGATCAGCTGCGCGTCTTCGGGCTGCTGGCCTACTATCTGTTGGAGGTGCGGGGCGAGCGGGGCGCGATTGTCAAGACGCTCAGCACCACTTCGATGTTGGACAAATTGGGCAAGCTCTACGGCGTGCCGGTCATCAATACGGGCGTCGGCTTCAAATATGTGGCCCCGGCGATGGTGGAGAACGACGCGCTGATCGGCGGCGAGGAGAGCGGCGGCTACGCGTTCCGCGGCCACGTGCCAGAACGGGACGGCATCCTCGCCAACCTCTACCTGCTCGACTTTCTGGTGCGCACGGGCAAGAAGCCGACCGAACTGCTGCGCCTGCTTTTCGATACGGTTGGCGAACATTTCTACGGGCGCATAGACACCCGTCTGACGGGCGACGAAATGAAACGGGCGGCCAAAACCCGCCTGGACAGCATAGACATCCGCGGCAAGACGCTGGGCGGGATTCCGATTAGCGAACTGGTGACGATTGACGGCTATAAATTTGTGATGGAAGACGGCGGCTGGCTGCTCGTGCGCTTCTCTGGCACAGAGCCGCTGATCCGCGTCTACACCGAAACCACCCACGGGGATCGGGTGGATGCGATTCTGGCTGACGGGCAGCGGCTGGCGGGGATTGGGGAATGAAGGGAGGAAGGGAGGAAGGGAGGACACGAGGACACGCCTCCCTTCCTCCCTTCCTCCCTTCCTCCCTTCTCTTATTCTCCCCTGCACCTGCAATCCACCCTACTTTGTTCGCCTTTTCATCTGTGATAAAATGTACAAACGATGAAACAGGCACAAAGTTTGCTTACAAAACCAGAAACGGTCGCGGGTTTACCCTTGCTGGTGGACAGCCATTGCCACTTGGACCTGGCCCATTACGACGAGGATCGGGCCGCTGTGTTGCAACGGGCGCGGGCGGCGGGCGTGGGGCTGGTTGTGATCCCCGGTATTGACGTGGCGCAGTGCCGGGGCGCGCTGGCATTGGCCGAGCTGACGCCGGAGGTCTACGTGGCGCTGGGGGTACATCCCAACAGCAGCGGCGAATTTGACCCGGCAACAGTCGAGGAGTTGCGACGGCTGGCCGTCCACCCGAAAGTCGTTGCCATCGGTGAGATCGGGCTGGATTACTACTGGGAGCGGGTGACACCGGCGCAGCAGGCCGTGGCTTTCCAGGCGCAATTGGCTCTGGCCGCAGAATTGGGTCTGCCTGTGATCATCCACAACCGGGACGCGTCTGACGACGTAGCCGCTATTCTGGAAGAGTGGATAGGGAGCGAGGATTTTCGCAACTCGCAACTCGCAACTCGCCCTTTCGCCGGTGTCTTGCACGCTTTCGGTGGTGACGTGGCACTGGCCGAGCGGGCCTACGACTGGAATTTTCTGTTGGGCATTGCGGGGCCAGTGACCTTCAAAAACGCCCGCCAGATGCACGAGTTGATTCCGCAGTTGCAACCGGATCGGTTGCTGATCGAGACCGACGCGCCTTACCTGACGCCCCATCCCTACCGGGGCCAGCGCAATGAACCAGGCTACGTGGCGCTGGTGGCGGCGAAGTTGGCGGAATTGAGCGGCGCATCTGTGGCCGAAGTTGCCCAACGCACGAGTCAATTGGCGCTGGAATTTTTCGGATTGCAAGAATGGACGCAGATTAAATCGATTGAAACGCAGATTGGCAGTGAAATCGTATAAGAATCAGCGTAGATCAATTCAAATCATAAAAATCTGCGTCCCTCTTTTTCTGGGTAGGTACGATAGCTGAATGGAAATCGTATGCTGGTGGCTGAGAGAATCATGGCTGACGAGTTGAACATACGCAGCAACACCAGACACGCCCCCCTCTTCGCCCCGGCGGCAGAGTATGCGGGTGGAAATGGTGCGCTGCCTCTTGTGCGCGCACCCCAGACCATCCGCCATCTGCTGGAACCGGTGCAGGGCGGTCTCCGTCTGGTGGAACAGAAGATGAAGACCGTCGAGTCGTCGGTCTTTGCGCCGCTGGCCGATGCCTTTGTGGAATTGATCGGCAGCGGCGGCAAACGGCTGCGCCCGGCCCTCACACTCCTGGCCGCGCAGATGGAAAACCCCATCAGCGACTGGAACGCCCACCCCAAACTGGTTGCCCTGGCCGCGGCGGTGGAGATGCTGCACACGGCCACCCTCGTCCACGACGACGTAATTGATGGCAGCCTGCTGCGCCGGGGCGCGCCCACCCTCAACGCCTCCTGGAGCCAGGGCGCGACGGTCCTGGCCGGGGATCATCTGTTTGCGCGCGCCGCCCACTTTTCCGCAGAGACGGGCAACAGCCGGGTCATTGACATTTTCAGCAATACCCTGCAAATTATTGTGGACGGGGAGATGCGCCAACTCTTCGCCCGCAACCAGTACGGCCAGGAGCGGGAGAACTACTACCAGCGCATCTACGCCAAGACGGCCAGCCTGTTCAGCGCGGCCAGCGAAGCTGCTGGTGTGCTGGCCGGTCTATCGGCCGCCCGCATCCAGCAGATGCAGGCGTATGGCTATCACTTTGGCATGGCCTTTCAGATAATGGACGATATTCTCGACTTCACCGGCGATGACCGCACGCTGGGCAAACCCGCGGGCAGCGACCTGCGCCAGGGGACGTTGACCCTGCCCTTCCTCTATTTTCTTCACCAGCAGAGCGATCCCCACGCACTGGCGGAACGGTTGACCGGTGCGCGTCAGGCCGCTGAAGAGGGAGAACCGGAGCAGTTGGATCAGGCGGTGGCCGAAGTCGTGGTCGCCATCCGCAAGAGCGACGCCATCGACGCCGCCCGCAATGAAGCCGTTTACTTTCTGCAACGGGCCATCGCCAATCTATCCACCTTCCCCGACAGCCGCAGCCGAGAATCGCTGATCGGGCTGTGCGGTTTTGTGATACAACGCAATAATTGAAGAGAGTGAGCAGTGAGCAGTTATCAGTCAACAGTCATCAGTGGTCGTCACGAAACCCTCTGCTGACTGATAACTGCTCACTCAATGTCATTAAGTTAAGGTTTTGACGAGGTTGTGAAAGCCTCGAAAATAACCGAAGATGGATATTTTGAACCAGTTTTGGGTCAATTTATCTGATAGAATGGCCTAGTTTTCGAGTAGAATGGCCTGGTTTGCGAGAACCAAA
>CAMDEX010000228.1 GCA_945897075.1 Litorilinea aerophila | reverse complement strand
GCGCGAGGCGGAGCAACCCGGCTTTCTGGTGGCCTTGTCCGATGATCTGGGGCAGAGTTGGGATTTGGAGAATCAGGTGCGGGTGTGGGACGCCACCGGCTGGACGAATTTGGGCATCAGTTCACCCCACAAATACCCACGCAGCCACGATACCATCGCCTTTGGCGCGCCCACATTGATGGCCACGCGCGAAGGGCATCTCTACGCCAGTTGGTGGTGTACCTATGCCAGCCTGACCCATATTCGGTGGGCGCGGCTGCAAGTAACAGGATGAAAGTTACGATTGGATCACAGACAGGAGAGAATGATGCAACGATTTGAGGGCAAGAAGGTTCTGATCACCGGGGCCTCGCGGGGAATTGGGCGGGGTATTGCCCTTTGCCTGGCCGCGGAAGGGGCGGATGTGGTGGTGAACTACCGCACACACCCGGACGAAGCCCAATCTGTGGCCGATGAGATTGCGGCGATGGGCCGCCAGGCGATGATCTGGCAGGCGGATGTGGCCGACCGCTCGGCACAGGAAGGTATGTTTGCCGCGGCGGTTGAACGCTTTGGCCGCCTGGACGTTGTGGTCGCCAATGCGGCCTTCTCGAAACGCGAGCTGGTGATCGAAGCCAAGTGGGAAAACGTCCAGCGCACGATTGAGGTGACCCAGTTTGGTGTCTTTCATGCCTGCCAGTTGGCCGCGCAACAGATGGTCAAACAACCTTTGGTGGGGCGCAGCCGGGGCAAAATTGTGATCATCAGTTCAGTACACGAAGAGATGGCCTTTGCCCTCAGCGCCGCCTACAATATGTCCAAAGCCGCCATCAACCACCTGGCGCGCACGATGGCGATTGAGCTGGCACCCCACCGGGTCAACGTCAACGTCGTCAACCCCGGCTGGATCGACACCCCCGGCGAACGAAACTATTTCAGCGAAGAGCAGATCCGTGAGGGGGGCAGCAAGATTCCCTGGGGACGGATCGGTGTTCCAGAGGATATCGGCAAAGCAGTCGCCTACCTGGCCAGCGACGATGCCGACTATGCCACTGGTTCGGTATTGCGCGTCGACGGTGGGTTGATGGTCGGGTTGAGCGCGCCGGGCTGATATGCATACAAGTACCCGGCTGGCTGCCACTGAATTCCAGTATTGGCGACGGACGCGTGAAGGAGATGCGCAACTCTCTTTCGCCGACTTTTGCCCCAATTACCACGAACTCGACCGCGTCGGTGTTGTTTCGCCCTGCCTGGAGGATGGGGTTCTCTTTGTCGGACGGACGCTGCTGGCCTTGACGACGGCCTTCTATGATTCCCAGCGCGTCCGTTCTACGGATTTCTTTGACTATCCCCAACATTTCGCTTTTGTGAACGCCATAGGGGAAGGCGTGCAAACCGATTCACACCGCAGCGCGCCGAACGCAGCCAAAACGTGGGAGGCGTGGAGCTGGCTGGATGTCTGGCCCGACAACAAATGGATCACTGCTCCAGCCACCGCCACTGACCTGCTGCAAAGGGTCTTTGATTTCCAGATCAATCGGCTCTTCTGGCCGCGAGGATTGGTTCCCGCACCCGGTGAGCAGGGGCTGCCTGCCTATGCCTATCGGATGTTGCGCACCCACCTCAAATCTGTCTACCAATACACGACCGGGACGCCCGCCCCAGAAGAGTCGGCCACAATTGAACTGCGGGTCTCCCCCGCTGCTAACGAACTTTGGCAAGAGAGTATTGCCAGGCTGCCTTTTCCACGGCCACAGTCGGCGCGGCCTGCCGTGGAACGGTTGCAGCCGCTCATTATCGACGACTTTCTCGCTGCCATGCGACCGATGGATTCATAAAAAACACAAATGTCAACTATGGATCAAAACGAGATCGACAGCTTTTTACAGGAACCGCGCCATGCGATTGTGGGTACAGTGGGCCGCGACGGTGCGCCGCAGCTCAGCCCGGTCTGGTATATCTACGAAGACGGCCTCTTCTATATCGGCATCACCGGCGATACGGCCAAGTATCGCAATCTGCGCCGGGACCCGCGCATCAGCCTCTGTATTGATGGCGGGCGCGAGGATGTGCGCACGGTGATGGTTACGGGCACGGCAGAACTGTACGAAAAGGCACACCCGCTGCAAACTTCCATGCGCTGGCGGCTGATCTCCCACTATATCGCCGACGGGGAAGAAGCGCGCCGCTACGCTGAATCCAGCCAGGATTGGGATGCCGTACTCGTTGTCGTCACGCCGCAGAGGATCATCACACAGAATTTTGGTGCATAGCCTTAACTTAAGCAAAGGAAAACGCGATGAGCAAGATGATTCAACGTATCGGCGAACAAGAACGCGCCTACGTGCAGCAGGTATTGGATGCCCAATTTCGCAGCTCGGCAGGCAGTATGATGACCAAACCGCTGGAAGAGCTATTTGCGAAAACCTTTCACTCCCGTTTTGCAATTGCCTTTATCAACGGCACCGCCACGATGCACGCGGCGCTGGCCGCGGCTGGCGTAGGGGCAGGGGACGAGGTGATCGTCCCACCCCTGACGATGGCAGCGACCGCTTTTGCGGTTTTGCACGCCAACGCTATCCCCGTCTTTGCCGATATCGATCCCGATACCTGGACGATTGATCCCCAAGCGATTGCCGCATGTGTTACACCGCGCACGAAGGCCATTATCCCTGTCTCGATCTATGGCCTTGCACCCGACATGGACGCAATTATGGAGCTGGCCGCCCGCCACAATCTCTTTGTCCTGGAGGATGATGCCGAATGTTTTCTGGGCTATTACAAGGGGCGCATCGTCGGCAGCATCGGTCATGCCTCCAGTTTCAGCTTTCAAAGCACCAAGCACATGACCAGCGGCGAAGGGGGGATGATCACAACCGATGATGAAGGGCTGGCAGAGCGCATCCGCCGTTTCAGCAGTCTGGGCTATGCCGCGGTGGGCGCGGCCGCGGGCAAAGGCAAGATCACCCGAGAGACGATTCAAGACCCGGCCTATGAACGCCATGCCTCAATCGGCTTCAACTATCGCTTGCCCGAATTGTGCGCGGCTGTGGCGCTGGCGCAATTGGAACGGCTGCGCGAACTGGTAGACCTGCGCATTGCCGTGGGCCGTCTGTATGAGGAAGCGCTCGATGGCTGCTCCTGGCTGACGCCGCAAGCCACGCCCGACGGGTATATTCACTCCTATTGGAGCTACGTTGCCCGCATTGCGCCAGAGGTGGACTTTTCCTGGTATACTTTTCGTGACAAGTACAAGGAAATGGGCGGTGATGGTATCTACGCTGCCTGGCAGCTCAACTACCTGGAACCAGCCTTTCGCCAGACATCTTTCCACCCGGAGCAGACGCAGTTTTTCGCTCAGGGACTTTGCCCGGTTGCCGAGGCTCTGCAACCCCATCTGCTCCAATTCAAAACCAACTACTTTGATTTGGCTGTGGCCGCTCAAAAAGCAGAAGCATTAGCCAAAACCATCGCTTTTTTCCGCTGATGTAGAATGAGAAAGGAATCGAACTTTGCCCCGTTATCCACAAGCTATTTTGGTTTCCTGCGAAGCACCGTGGGATGAGCATGAGCAGTTGCTCGAAGAGGTTTTTCGTCGTGAGGTGCGTATGGTGTTGAAGCAGTTCAACCATCTCTACATCTTTGGCACCGCGGGTGAGGGCTACGCCGTTGATACGGCCCGCTTTCAACAGATTGTGCGTATCTTTTACGCGGAGACGCGCGGCGCGGATGTGTACCCGATGGTCGGGGTAATCGCTCTTTCCACGGCCAACGTCGTCGAACGGATCGCCTTTGCCTATGAGACCGGCTTTCGCGTCTTTCAAATCTCCCTACCTGCCTGGGGCGCACTCAATGACCGCGAGGTGATGACCTTCTTTCAAGACGTTTGTGGCACTTTTCCCGCGGCCAAATTTCTGCACTACAATCTGCCACGCACCAAACGCGTGTTGGAAGGCCGCGACTATCGCAAGTTGATCGACGCCGTGCCCAACCTGGTTGCCACCAAAAATACCGGCGGCGGGCTGGATCGCGCGGCTGATCTGATGACCAATGCGTCCGAGCTGCAACACTTCTTCGGCGAGCAAAACTTTCCCCACGGCTGTCTGTACGGCGAATGCTCCCTGCTCTCCTCCTTTGGGCCGATGACACCGGACAAAACCAAGCATCTCTTCGAGGCCGGACGCAAGCGCGATCGGGTGGCGATGTTCGATCTGCAAAAAGAGTTTCACGAGATGCTTCATGGCGCGCTCGGTCCGCTCCTGGCGGAGGGACGCATTGACGGTGCTTACGACAAACTACTGGTGCGTCTCGGTGGACTGGAGGAGATGCCCCTGCGTCTGCTCTCCCCCTATCAGGGCTTTAGCGAAGAGCAGTATCAGACGTGCAAACGGGTCATGCAGGAACGCTTTGCGGAGTGGTTGCCATGAATAAACTATCCTTTCAACCCCGTGTCCCGGTCTTTGATGCCAACATCCGCGTCGGGGACCGCCATGACCTGCCCTCACCCTGTCGCGACCGCGCCGCCTTGCTAACCGAAATGGATCGTCACGCCATCGGGCGGGCGGTCATCTACCACGCCCAGACCGAGGAAATCAGCCCCCTTGACGGCAATCGTTTGTTAGAGGAGTGGCTGGATGCTGAGGGGCGTCTGGTGCCCCAATGGTCGATCCTGCCCGCCTCATCCTCGCTTGCCCAGGTGCAGGCGTTGCACGAAGCAGGCCGGGTCTCCTCGCTACGGCTACACGATACCCGTTCAGCCGGTCTGCCCTTTCGCCCCTGGGCCTATGACCCGCTGCTCGGCTGGCTCAGCGATCGCCGCATCCCGCTCTGGATTCCTCTGCCCGAACACGACGCCGTTGATTTGGTAACGACTCTGCAGGGCCATCCCGATCTGGTCACGGTGCTGGTCGGCGCTCACTATTCCCATCATCTACTCGTGCGCCCGCTCTTAAGCCGCTTGCCCAATGCCCATTTGGAGCTGAGCCGTTATGAACCGATCGGCGAAGTCGAGGCTCTGCGTGACGAATTCGGCGCGGAGCGTCTGCTCTATGGCTCCTGGTATTGGCGCTACGCGCTGGGGCCGATGTTGTTCTATCTACACCATACGGATCTGAGCGACGCCGAATTGGGGCTGGTCTGTGCGGGCAATTTGGAACGAATTCTGGGGAGGGCACGCGCATGATTGATGGTCTGCAAGTGATCGATTTTCACGGTCATGTGGGACGTTGGGATCGTTACGGGATGATCGACGATCCTGCCAAAATGTTGCACGCAATGGACAAGGCGGGTATCGATCTGGCCTGCCTATTCCACATCTTCCACCCCGACGGCACTACCAGCAATGACCTCACGGCAGCCTTTGTGGCGCAGCACCCTGATCGCTTTGTTGGCTTTGCCTATGTCTCACCGATGCTGCCCGAAGGTATGCTGCCCGAATTGGCTCGCGCGCTGGACCACTTACACTTTGCCGCTATCAAACTCTATCCGCCCTATACCCCCTGGCCGCTCAACGAAGCGCCCTGGCAGCCGATCTACCGCTTTGCCAATGCCCGGGGGCTTACCATCATCTTTCACACTGGTCCGGAAGCCCAGTCACTGCCCAAATTCGTCGGCGAAATCGCGCCTGACTACCCCCGCGCCAACTTTGTGATTGGCCACGCCGGCAACACACCGGTGGAACGCGCCCAAGCGATTGCCGCGGCCCAGGCCAACCCCAATGTCTATCTGGAAACCTGTTCCACCTTTCGCAACCCCGGTGTGATCGAGCAGCTCGTCAATGAAGCGGGGGCGGATCGCATCCTCTACGGCTCGGACACGCCGCTGATGGACCCGCGCCCGCAACTGGGCAAGATCATTACTGCCCAGATTTCTGATGCAGCCAAACGGCTCATTCTCGGTGAGAATGCCCGCCGCCTGTTGCATCTGTCATAGGGAGATAGAAAAGATGATTGGTCTACCAAAATCAGAATTGGACACGCCGACGCTCTGGGTCGATCTGGATCGGCTGGAGCAGAACATCACCAGTCTGGCCCGCCACTTTCAGAACGCTGGCGTGCATTGGCGGCCCCACACCAAAGGCATCAAAGTACCGGCCATCGCCCACAAGTTGCTGGCTGCGGGCGCGATTGGTATCACCTGCGCCAAGCTGGGCGAAGCCGAAGTGATGGTCGCCGCCGGGATCACAGACATTCTGATCGCCAACCAGATTACCGGCAGACACAAACTGCCCCGCCTGGCCAATCTCTGCCGTCAGGCCGATGTCAAGGTGGCGGTGGATAGCCCGCGCAATGTGGTCGCGTTGGGTGCAGCAGCCGTGACATACGGCAGCGAGATCGGCGTGCTGATCGAGATCAACAGCGGCATGGAGCGGGCTGGGGTGCAGCCGGGAGAGGCTGTATTGGCGCTCGCCCGTCTCGTGACCCAAACGCCGGGGGTGCGCCTGCGCGGGTTGATGACCTGGGAAGGTCATGCGCTGGATCTGAGCGACCCGACGCAGAAGCGGCAAGAGATCGAACGCAGCATCGGCCTGGCGACCAGCAGCGCCGAACTGTGCCGCGGCCAGGGCATCCCCATTGAGATTGTGTCGGGCGGTGGCAGCGGCACTTACAAAGTGACCCCCTTCTTGCCCGGTATGACGGAGATTCAGGCCGGGGGGGCGATCTTCTGTGATGTCACCTACCAGAGTTGGGGCGTTGACCTGCAGCCCGCGCTCTTTGTCCAGACTACAGTGACCAGCCGCCCGAACCCGCGGCGTATCATCTGCGACGCCGGTTTCAAGTCACTGCCCAGCAACGACGCGCCGCCCGCACCATTGGGCCTGGCGCAAAAGGTGCGGAAGGTCGTCTCGTCTGCCGAACATGGCGCGCTGGAGCTGGAAAGCCCCAACGACACGCTCGAAGTCGGCGATCTGCTGGATTTTGTGGTCGGCTATGGCGACGGCACTGTCTATTTGCACGATGAGATGGTGGGCGTGCGCGGTGGCATTGTTGAATGCGTCTGGCCGATCCTCGGACGGGGCAAATTACAGTGAGCCGGTGTACCTACTCAGCCGGGAACGCCGGCATCTCTGGCGGCGTTCCCAGAGGCGCAAACGGGAGAAGACGATATGAACTTCCAAGACTTCAACATCCCCACCCTCCCCCGCAACCACAAACAGTGCGACTGGTTGACCGTTTCCACACGGGCTGATGGTGGTGAATGGCGTTTGCCACTCTTGTACGTCACTGGCAGACAGCCGGGAGCGACACTGGTGGTGACGGCCGCGGTGCATGGGGACGAGTACGAGGGGGTGGAAGCGATCCCATCGGTCTATCAGCAGGTGGAGCCGAACAGTTTGCGCGGCACGCTGGTGATGCTCCCCGTCTGCAATATGCCTGCTTACGAAGCCGCCCTGCGCAGCAGCCCGCTTGATGGACTCAATCTTGCCCGCGTCTTTCCCGGTGCTGCGCAAGGCTCGATCACCCAGCGCATTGCCTATGGGATCACCCAGCAACTGCTCCGTCACGCCACTTTCTATATCGATCTGCATAGCGGTGGGGCCACCTACAACATCCCCACATTGATCGGGTATATCCGTGACGCGGGCGATCTGGGTCAGCACTCGTTGGCTGGCGCGCGGGCTTTTGGCGCACCGATTCTCTGGGGACACCCGTTGCCGCTTGCGCCGGGACGCACCGTCTCCGCAGCCACCGAGTTGGGTGTGCCTTCGCTCTACACCGAAGCACCCGGCGGTGGCTATGCCCGACCGGATGACGTCTACTGCTTTACAGATGGTGTGCTCAACGTCATGAAGCATTTGGGCATGTTGGACGGAAACCCGCAACCGCGTGCGACCACCCACCACCTCTTTGGAGATGGCAATCTGGATCAGGTGATCGCAGCCGATGCGGCTGGTTACTTCCGCGCCACGGTTGCACTGCTGGAAGAGGTCAAAGTGGGGCAACGGGTCGGCACCATCTGTGATCCGTTTGGTAATCTGATACAGAATGTGTGCGCGGATCAGGATGGGATCGTGATTATGCTGCGCCGTTTTCACCGGGTGCATGTAGGGGATGGGCTGGTACACCTGACCGCATACGTTGGGCAGGATGGTTGAGAAAAGACTTCTCCTTGTGGACCGGCCCGCATATCTGGTATTTGCAAACCTTCTGCCGCTATGCTATTCTGTATTCGTCCAACGGTATCCACGTACATTCAGCGAAAGGAGGTGCAATCATGGCGAAACAACACAATCTATCCCGACTGTCGGGCATCGGCCCTGTGAATCGTCTGATTGCGCCACCTTTTGACGGCTACGTCTCTGGTTCGCGTATTCTGTAACCGGAAGCTGCCGGTCAGACAGAGTGGAAGGTCACAGGCACACTTGCCTGTGGCCTTTTTTTTCCCGCTGCAAGCGTAGATACAATTTCTCAAGGAGAGAAGAGAACCATATGAAGTACCCACCACAAACATGGCACTATGGAATCATGGCCCAGTATTGGGCGGAATTCCAGAAGTACGACAGTCCAGAGATCGCCTACTACCGCAAGTTCATTGAACGTTACGGTCAACCCGCACTCGATGTAGCGTGTGGCACGGGTCGTCTGCTCCTACCCTACCTGCGCTCCGGTCTTGATGTAGACGGTTGTGACATCTCACCGGATATGTTGGCCCTGTGCCAGGAATTGGCGGAGCGCGAGGGCTTTGCGCCAACTCTTTACACCCAGGCGATGCACGAACTCGACCTGCCTCGCACCTATCGGACCATTTATGTCTGCGGTGCCTTTGGGATAGCCAGCACGCGCCAGCGGGATGCACTTGCGCTGCGGCGCTTCCACCAGCACCTGGCCCCAGGCGGCGTTCTGCTGCTGGACCACCAAATGTCCTATGGGGCCGACGGGTCGTGGTACTGGAAAGATTGGCTGAAAGAGAACCGGGAGCAGTTGGACCCAGATTTTTGGACAGAACCAACCCATGAACCTGCGTCAGACGGGAGTGAGTATAGGATGCGTTCCCGGCTGGCGGATATTGACCCTTTGGAGCAGCTCCTCACCATGCAAATACGGGCCGAACGCTGGCAAGATCAGCAACTGGTTGGGGAAGAAGAACGTACCTTGACATCCAACATCTATTTCAAGAATGAGCTGCTGATGATGCTGGTGGCAGCCGGTTTCGATGAAGTGACTGTGCAAGGTGATTACGCCGAGGTGGAGGCAACCCCTGAACATGGGGTTTTGGTCTTCATAGCCAGAAAGAAAGCGTAGTCTGAGGTAGAGCTTTTGAGCGTAGAAATCGCCCGCCATCGCGTGATGGCGGGCGATTTTCGTGATCGTCAAGAGAATATTGAAAGTTGTTTCTAACAACTGTAGGGCGGCGTCAGCAGAAAGTGACGGAGCAGATCCTCTGGCAGGTCAAGGCCGATGCCAGGGCCGGTAGGGAAGTACACGACCCCATTGACGACAGGCGCGGCCAACTCCTCAAGTGCTTTGCGCAGGGGCGACCAGTAGACCGCGGCCGGCGCGCTCTCGAAGATCGGGGTGATGGGCGAGTAGGCGGCCAGGTGGACAGTCGCCATGCCTAACACCGCTGTTGACCAGTTGCCGGGGCAGACCAATACACCGTGGGCACGCGCCATCTCGACGATGCGTTTGGCTTCGGTCAGTCCCCCACAGGTGGTCATATAGGGTTGGGCCACCTGAATCCCGCCCTGTTCGATCATCTCCAAAAACTCCCAGCGCGTGGTGGTGTGTTCGCCCATGGCAATCGGCACACTGGTCTGGCGCGTGAGGGTGGCATAGGCCGCCACTGCATCCACCGGCAAGGGGGTTTCAAAGAAGAAGATATCAAATTCTGCCAGTTGATTGATCACCCGCACAGCGCTCCCCACATCGTTCCAGAGGTAGCCCACATCAACACAGAGAATGTCATCCTTACCGATTGCGGCGCGCGTGCGACGGGTCAGTTCGATGATGGTTTCGTCGGGCTGGTTGAGCGGCTCGATCTTGAAGGCGTGGTAGCCCAGCTCGCGCAGTTTGACAACCCGCTCCACCTGTTCGTGTAAGACACTCTCCCGATCCCAGCGATCCGAGACAATCGTGCAATAGGGGGTGGCTACGTGGCGCTGCGCCTCGTCGGTGATCTGGTGGTTCGAGCGGGTGCTGCCGCCCAGCAGTTCATAGACGGGCCGCCCCACACTTTTCCCGAAGATATCCCAGAGCGCCACATCAACCGCGCCGATGCAGATGATCGCCCAACCGTGGCGATTGCCATGCAACATACTGTTGTAGAGCTTTTGCCAGAGCCGCTCCGGGTGGATCGGGTCTTCGCCGATCAGCAGGCGACCGAAGAAGGAAGTGGGGCCGTCCAAGACCGCGCGCGCCACACCGGGCGGCACGGTGAAGATTTCCGATAGTCCTGTAATGCCTTCGTCGGTGTGGATGCGCACAAAGGCCAGCCCATCGATCCGCGACATATCCACTGCTTGCGCGGGTTTTGGATCGCCGAGAACAAAGACTTCAATGTCAGTGATTTTCATAGTTTGTCCAGTTGCTATTCCGAGTGATCGTGCAGCGGCAACAGACCCGACCGATACTCCCGTTCCCAGAGGGAGACCGTCTCTTCGATAAACTGCTCCACCGGCTTGTCAATCCCCTGGCGGGCCATAAGTTCGGGAATCCACCGTTTGCCATAGACAACGTGGGTGCGCTCATCGGCCATATCGTATGTAATGTATTGAATTGAGAGCTTGTCATTCAGTTGGCTGTATGCTTTGATGCTCTCATGCCGGTATGGGAAGGCGTGAACTTCGTTGCCCATCGTCAGCAGAGTATACTGCGTCAGCGCATCGTATTGGCTACGCCACTCGTAGATGCGGGTATTCTGGGGCACGCCGGTATAGTCAATGCCGTGCTGCGCCATCCACTCAATGCCGAGCTTGCAATGGCGGGTCTCGTCGTAGCAGTGGCGGGCGCTGTCAAAGGTGAACTCCCAGGGCATCTCCGGCGAAAGATAGATGACCAGCGCCACTGTTTCGGCAGCCAG
>CAMDEX010000227.1 GCA_945897075.1 Litorilinea aerophila | reverse complement strand
GGCTTCGTGATCTGCGTCTATGAACTTCCGGCTCATCAGTTGCTCTTCCTATGTGTGTGTTTGGGGCAGGCTTTGTAGGTCTTCTATTCTATCATGACCTGCCGTGGCCCAAAACCCTTCCATCCCTTTTCTCCGACAGGCTGCTAGGGTATAGTAAGCATAAATGTATTTCCTGTTGTTGTGCGAGATAGAGGAGGCTTTATGCAATTAGCGCCCCTGGACAATAGTGTAGTCTTTAAGAAGCTCTTTCGCGACCCAGAGATCCTCATGGCGTTTTTCAAAGACTTGACGGGGATTCAACTCCATCTCAAAGCGGAAAACATCGAGTTAGAGAAGAAATTCGACCCGCCGATTGGCCTAATTGACATTGCCTTTGATATTTTTGCCGAAGACCCGCAACGGCGCGTCGTGGTGGAAATTCAACGCGTCTACTATACCTATTTGCTGGATCGCTTTACCCATTACCATTACGCTGCGATTATGGAACTCCAGCGCAACTACCAACGCTACACGCCCGAACGGACGGTCTATACGATCGCCTGGCTGACGATGAAAAGCGAGGAAGCTCCCTTCAATCAGGGGCTTTCGGTCAGTCATCACTACTTCAAATCCACCAGCGGTGTTACTGGCGGCGAATCACCCCATCGGATGTATCTGATCAATCCCAACTATATCGATCAGACGATTCCGCCAGCAATCGGTGACTGGCTGAAGTTAGCCTACGAAAGCATTGAAAACCCAACCCATCCGACCGTCAATTTGCAGCGCCCCATCTTTGTCAAAGCCACGAACTTGATTGCATCGGATACGATCACGGCGACGGAGCGTGCGGCCATCATAGATGAGCGCGAATGGCAAGAGAAATTGCAGCAGAAGCGCAGTGAAGGGATTGAGCAAGGGATTGAGCTTGGTGATGAACGAGGACGGAAGGCGGTGGCGCGTTCGATGTTGGCGAAAAACATGCCTAGCGAACTTATTAGCGAACTCACTCGCTTGAATGAAGCTGAGATAATGGCACTTCAGGCGCAGAGTAATTCGGCGTAAGGTAGGAGTCTCAAGGGCGATTGTCAAAACCCCAAAGTTCTGCAAGAATGGAACTATGCTATCTGACAATTGTGTTGGGCACTGGCTGCCCAACCTTGTCTCAGAAAGATACCCAAAATTTGACATTCCCCAATGCTGGTGATAAAATAGATTTTGTTGCCAAGCAGAAATGCCGCAGTGGCGAAACTGGCAGACGCGCTACGTTCAGGGCGTAGTGGGCAATAGCCCATGCGGGTTCAAATCCCTCCTGCGGCACCAAAAAGAAAGGCTCCGGGCAGTTTGCCCGGAGCCTTTCTTTTTGGTATACTGCCACAATCATTTCAGGATTGGGGGCAGGGTAGGTGATGGGGCTGGCAGATCGTTCGCCTTCGCTGCTAACTTTCGCCCCGCCCCCACTCGTGCCCCTACTTTTCCATCTGGAGCGCAGACGTGGCATCCACCCAACAGTCAAAGCGGCGTGTCATCAACAAAAATGCTGGACAGACCGGCGAACTGCCGTCGAACCGTTCCGTATTGCTCCTGATCGGGCTGCTGGTGGCTGCCTTCTTTGTCTTTAATTATTTGGAACGGATCAACGAGCTGGCCGCGGTTCGTGCCCAGATTGTCACATTGCAGCGCGACCTGGCCCAGGCTGAACAGCGCAATGCCGAGTTGGAAGCGACCCGCCTGGAGGTTGCCGGTGCCGCCTATGTGGCAGAGGCCGCCCGCTCCGAACTGGGGTTGATTCTGCCGGGGGACGATCCTTTTGTCATTTTGGGCCAGCCAGCGCCACCGCTCGGCACACAAAACGGGGCAGAAGCGGCTGGTCTCGCCACGCAACCCCCAGCCACGGAAGCAGATCTGTTCAATGTTGCGTGGTGGCGTTCGCTCTTTGGTCTGCAATAAGCTCAAGACACCGCTCGCCCCTCGCTACATGACACCTGCAATTTTCGGTAATAGCCCGGCCCCGCGCAGCTACGGCAGAACCTCTTTGCGCCCTCCACGATCTCCCGCTCGTTGATGATCTCCTCGCCGCACTGCGCGCACTGGGTACGCACAATCGGTTTGCTTACAATCTGCGCCACCGGTGTTGCCAGGGCGACCGGTTGAAGAGTGAGCAGTTCGTCATTAGGCATCACCTGGTAGGCGTGTAGCTGGGCGAAGTAGTGGCGGCGCTCGCCGGGCGCATAGGCGTAGGCCCGCTCGCGCACATCCAGCCGCGGGGTCACACGCACGGCCCGCTCGCTGGCTACGTCCACAAAGACAGCCGCGATCTTGCCGTAGTCCTCCAGACGCAGGGTGCGGTGGCCCATTGTGCAGCCGGTGGCTACTTCCACACCGTCGGCAAAGCAGCCGTCGGTCTCTACAAAAATGAGCAGTCGTTTGTCCTGGCGGGGGATATCCAAGCCCAGCGCGGCCGCGCCGGCGATGCCGATGCGTGCGCCGAGAACCTGGCGCGGGCAGAGATGGCTGTGGCGTGCGGAGGACGCGGCCAGGATGGCCGACAGATCGTGGGAAAGCACAGATGGCTCCTTTCCAAGTCAGACGCACAGGGGCGTCGTCGGGAGGTCGCACCGTTTCCAGTGGCGGCCCTGCGCGGGGGAATTGTTCCCCGCGTCCTCGCAGCGGGCGAGGCGGCGGATCGGCCCTGGCTTTTGGCTGTAGGCAGGTCCGCTCGGAGTGTAGAAAGAGATTGGATTTCCAATCTCCTAATCTCCCAATCTCTACTTTCCGCTTGAGATTGGGAGATTAGGAGATTGTCTCAGCGTCTACAATTGTATCTGTTCTTTTTTATCTGGCAACTGACACCGCGGTTGGTATGCGAACCGGTCAAATGGGGAGTGTGGTCTGGCAGGCTGGGTGGGCTGGGAGAGACCCACTGCACTGCGGTCTACTCTGCCCGCTCGGATCGGGCCGCCATCTGTTTGGCTATGCAGTGTACTGCCCCATAGGAGCAGAAAACGCAGCAGTCGCCGGGCAAAGGCCGCAAAAGAGCGCCGCAACTGCGGCAGGTGTGGAAAGCCAGTCAGGCATCGCGCGGAATATCCACTTCCTCGACAAAGCCACAACGGGGACAGGTCAGGTTTGTGCGGGTAATCAGATCAGGTGACACAACCGGCTCCTTGCAAGAGCGATTTTGGTGTGTTCAAAATCCGTTACAAAGTCCCCGGCACTTTCTGAAGTGCCGGGGACTTTCGAGTGATTTCAGGAAGATGTACGCTGTTTGGATGACGGAAGCAGGGATTCGGAAGGAGGACATGCCTTGCCGGCGGCGTTCAGCATTGCCCCGGGCACAGGCTGTAACTCGCGGGCAAAGTAGCGGCGTTGAAAGTAGAGGGCAACGCCCACCAGCCCGATCATCACCGGCACCTCCACCAGCGGGCCGATCACCGCGGCAAAGGCCGCGCCGCTGTTGATGCCAAAGACCGCCACGGCTACGGCAATCGCCAGTTCAAAGTTGTTGCTGGCCGCGGTGAAGGAGAGCGTTGTGGTTTTGCTGTAGTCCGCCCCAATCCGGTGGCCCATATAGAAGCTGACCAGGAACATCAGCACAAAGTAGAGAATCAGCGGAATGGCGATGCGCACCACATCGAAGGGGATGCTGACGATCAGCTCACCCTTCAGGCTGAACATAACCACAATCGTGAAGAGCAGGGCAAGCAGGGTCAGCGGGCTGATGCGCGGCACGAAGACGCTGTGATACCACTCTTTGCCCCGGGCGCGCACCAGAAAGAAGCGGGTGAGGAAACCGGCGATCATTGGGATGCCCAGGTAGATGAAGACACTCTGGGCAATTTCGCCGATGCCGATCTCGACCAGACTGCCCTGCAAGCCAAAGAGCGGCGGCAGCACAGTGATGAAAACCCAGGCGTAGAGGCTGTAGAAGAAGACCTGGAAGAGGCTGTTGAAGGCCACGATGCCGGCCGCGTATTCTGTGTCGCCCTTGGCCAGCTCGTTCCAGACGATGACCATCGCGATACAGCGGGCCAGACCGATCATAATCAGCCCCACCATATATTCCGGGTAGCCGCGCAGAAAGACGATGGCCAGAATGAACATCAGCACAGGCCCAATGATCCAGTTCTGCACCAGAGAGAGGCCCAGCACCTTTTTGTTGCGCAAGACTTCGCCCAGTTCCTCGTATTTCACTTTGGCAAAGGGCGGGTACATCATCAGCACCAGCCCGATTGCGATGGGAATATTGGTGGTGCCCACGGAAACGGCTGTGTTGAAAGCGGCAACCGCGGCCGGGAGCAGATAACCCAGCCCTACCCCCACCCCCATAGCCAGGAAGATCCACAGGGTCAGATAGCGGTCGAGAAAGGAGAGCCGTTTCGTCATACTGACGGCAGTGCCTTGATTTGTAATAGCGTTGGACATTCGATTGATCCTCCAGAAGAATTACTGAAATTGTTCGAGAAGCTGGCTGGTGTAGCCTTCAATGGCATCCCGCACGCTGCGGAACACCTGCATAATTTCATCTTCCGTCCCGTTGGCTTTGGCCGGGTCCGGGAAGCTGTGATGCACGCGCCGACCCTGTCCCAGCCAGACCGGACACTCCTCCGCTGCCGAGTCGCAGACCGTGACCACCAGAGCGAAATCCACATCCCGGTATTCATCGGCCAGCTTGGAGCGGCCCTGGTGGTCAATCCCGATTTCGGCCAGAGCGGCCAGGGCCAGGGAATGCACATAGCCCGCTGGCCTGGTTCCCGCGGAGAACGCCTGCCACTTCTCCCCCATGCGGGCGTTGACAATCGCCTCGGCCATCTGCGAGCGGCAGGAGTTGCCTGTGCAAAGGAAGAGTACCTTCTGTTTTTTCACCTGCACTGGTTTCCTTTCTGTAATTTGTGCCAAACCATTGATTCAATCTCTGTTGAACTATATCTCAAAAAAAGAGCTAAGCGGCTGTTTCCAATCGTATTTCGTCGGCGCGCACGAACACTCCCTGGGGTCCACAGGCGGGGCTACGTTCTTGGATGCGCGCGGGATCAAAAAAAGCGCCGAATGTCTGCGCCAGTTCTGTCAACAGCGTTCGGTTGAGCGAATAGTAGATCCAGCGCGCATCCACTGCGTCATGTTCGATTTCCACTAACCCCATCTCGCGCAGGACGCGCAGGTGATGCGAGATGAGATTGGCGGGCATGCCCAGGGCGTCTCCCAACTCGCAGTTGCACTGTACGCCTTGCATGAGCAGGTTGACAATCCGCAGGCGGTTGGGTTCGGCCAGAACTTTCAGTTGGCGGGCCAGATTGTCCAGTTCGGCTCTTGGTGAATTGCCAGCCATCATGCTTGTTTTCTCTCGAATACTTCAATGTCCATTGAAGTATAAGTGTAGTCTCACCGATTGCGTTTGTCAAACTTCATTGATCACGAATCGCACGCGCAGCAGCGAAGAGATTCTGATTTGTCTTTGCGGCTGCGCGGCTTGGCGTGCGCGTAAATCGTGAAGTACGGACAGTTACTTATTTGGCAGCGGTGGCCGCTTCTTCCTGCAAATAGAGCAGAATGGCCTCGATCTGGCTGTCGGAAAGGTGGAAGTTGGGCATAGCCGTGTTGGACTTAATGGCTTTGGGGTCGCGCAGCCAGAGGCGCAGGGTGACCTGGGCCGGGTCCGCCTCTGCCTGCCGCCGCATCACTTCGTCCAGCGTCGGCCCTTTGAGCGCTCCCTCGCCGCCAATCCGGTGGCAGCCCCGGCAGTTGTTCTGCTCCACCAACTGGGCACCCACCATCACCGTCGGTTCAACGGATTTGGTCAGATTGAGCCAAAAACGGGGCGGGCTGATCACCAGCCACAGGGCCAGCACAGCCAGAACCAGCGCCACAGAAAGCAGAATTTTGCGCATGACCGCCCTCCAGAAAAGCGTCACTCCACAAAAGCGTAAAACGTAAAGTGTGACAGGCAATACAACCGCCCGCACCCACACTTTACTCCGTACCAGCGCAAGAACGACGGTATATGCGTTAGTCGTTCGCCACTACACGGAGTGCGTGGTGCGTGGACCAATCGTCACTACTGCTTGACGCACCACGCACCACGCACCACGCTATACCTTCTCCACTTTCACCTTCGTGTCATAGAAAACAGCGGAACCGCCCACCAGATCGCGCAGACAGGTGTTGGGGTTGTGGCCGTCGGTGCGCATGGCCGCGTTGGCGTGGATGCCCGTGGCGCGGCGGGCGTCACCGACCACCACTTCGCCGTCAATCTCCACATCCATCGCCCCGTAGGCCCAGTGGCCGTAGCCCAGGCTGAAGGTGACGATGCCGGGGCGGATGCCTTCGATGACCTCCACCTGCCCCTCCATCGGTGCCTTCTGCCCATTGCCCAAATCCCAGACGCCTTCCGGGTTGGTGCTGGAACTGATGCGCACCAAGTCGCCGTTCTGTACACCTATGCGCCGGGCGTCCACGCTGTTCAGTGTGACAAAATTGGTCGGCTCGATGGCGTGCAGCCAGTAGTTGCCGCTGGTGCGGCTTTTGGTCTGGGTGATGGTGCGGTGGGTGATCATACGCATATCATAGCCTTCCGCTTCGTCTTGCTGGGAGACCAGGTTGCCCAGGGCGTCCTGGCCCGGCTCGAAGTAGCGGGCCACGCCGGAGAAATGCTCACCGTTCATGCTGTTCTTGCTGTCGTAGCTCTTCTCGCAGTAGAGGTTGATCTGCTTGCCATATTTGTTGGCAAGTTGGTTGCCCTTCTTGAGCTTGCTGTAGTCCTGGAAGCGCCCGCCCCGGTTGAGGACGTAGACCACCCGCCGCCACAGGCTCTCGTCGTTGCCGATGGCCGCTTTCCAGGCGTCCACATCAAAGACGGTTTTGGGCAGGTGGCGGCGCGAGTTGAGGAAGAGTTCCACTTCGGCGTCATCCGCTTCGGGCACGGCGTCGGCTGCTTCCGGCTTCTCGCCGTAGGCGATGTTGGCAACCTGTTTGATGTAGAGGTCTTCCTGAGAGCCAGCGATTCATAGGAAATCCTCCTGTATGCAAGTGGTCGGGTTAGACCAGATAGACGACTTTGGGTTTGGTGCCCATTTCTTCCTTCAGCACCACCACATTGGATTTCGACGCCATCTCGGCCACCAGACTCTCCGGGTCGTTTAGATCGCCGAAGTAGTTGGCCGTGCCGATGCAGGTGGTGACGCAGAGGGGCAGTTGGCCGTTTTCCAGCCGGTGCAGGCAGAAGTGGCACTTGCGTGCATTGCCCACCGGTGATACTTCGTGGCCGGGTTGCCGTGTGCGGGATTCGCCATATTCATAGTTGGGCAGCAGTTCGTAGGCTTGCTGGGCGGGGGTGTTCTCGGTGTAGGTGTAGCCCACATCGAAGGTACGCGCCGAGTAGGGGCAGGCCGTGATACAGTAGCGGCAGCCGATGCACTGGTCGTAGTCAATGGCGATGATGCCGTCATCCCGCTTCCAGGTGGCGTTGACCGGGCAGACCGGCACGCAGGGCGGTTCGTCGCACTGCATACAGGGCCGGGGCATAAAACGCCGCGTCACGTTGGGGTAGACGCCGATCTCCTGATCCAGCACCGGACGGTAGACCACACCGGGCGGTAGTTTGTTCTCGGCCACACAACTGACTGTACAGGCGTGGCAGCCAACGCAGCGACGCAGGTCAATGACCATTCCCCAGCGGCGCTCTGCGATAGGCTTTTGCAGCGCCTGCTGGATCTCTCTTTGCATTCGTACAAGGATGTTTTCTTCTACAAAAATATCGGCCATTTGTTGGTACCTCCGGGAACGCTCCCCGTTGGGAGCTGTATCGGAAAAAGAGACGTAGAAGGCCAGCGGCCATCTATGCTGAGTATAGTGGGTTGGAGAAGGGATAGATAGCAGGGGATGCCGGATAGAGTGTCAGGGAAGGCTTGACTCTTTGCCCGGCGCGTGTAGGGGAATTCCCTGACAGGGGGAGAGGGGGAGGAAGGGAGGAAGGGAAGGCAAAAGGACAATTTGTAGTATCCGATGATCGACTCCATGTGGAGTTGTTTGTCAAAGGATCAGGGTTCGAATTTCTTCGTCGCTCAGCCCGTACAGCGCGTAGACCAGCCGATCAATCTGGCGATCTGTGGCGTCATGCGCCGTACTGATTCCCGGAATCGGAGGCTCAACGCTACTCATAACGTAGCGAGATAGTCCCGCAACGGTTCAGGCAGATCTCGGGAATTGCTCAAATAGGCGTATACGTAGCTGATATACCGCTCTGGTGTTGGAAAGTGCTGTTGGACAAACTCCTGGTCCACCAGCGTCCCCTGTCGCTTGCCGATCCATTCCAAGTAATTGGAATAGGGCCACAGTTCCGGCGTTAGCGCAAGATCGGCGATGACAGGATTGGCGTGGATGTATCGGCACAGATGGAGTAGATACGCATCCGTTGATACCAGAATGGCTTGAAATCGTCCTGCAAAGAGCGCGCCCTGTTCGTCGTATTTAAGATTGAAGTGTTTGGCATAGCCCAGGCAAAGCCACTGCACGGCCAATCCCACCGATATTTCGCCGCTTTGCCGCAGCAGGAAGTGGAAGTGATTGGGCATCAGACAGTAGGCAATCGCAATCGCCCCGGTTTTGGCAACATTCTTTTTGAACCGGTGGAGAAAGTTAAGATAGTCCTCGGGGCGATGGAAAATAGACCGTTTCCCTGCCCCGCGGTTGTAAATGTGGTAGTAATTGCCGCTCTCGAACGTTAATTTTCTTGCAGGCATACGAAGTTCCTTTCTTGATTCCCGGAATCGGGTCGGCCCCGTCGTCGGCGCTGATTCCGGGAATCGGCCACACGTTTTCACGAATTCCCCGCCATCTGCTGGCCGATTCCCGGAATCGGGTCGGCCCGTCGTCGGCGCTGATTCCGGGAATCGGCCACACGTTTTCACGAGTTCCCCGCCATCTGCTGGCAGATTCCCGGAATCGGTTTACCCCTGCCTCTCGACAATCCGAATTTCCTCGTCACTCAACCCATACAGCGCATAGACCAGCCGGTCGATCTGGCGGTCCGTGGCGTCGATCTGGCGTTGCAGCAGCTCTGCGCTGTGGGGCAGGCTGGCCGCGGACAGTTGCTTGTGCAGGTCCAGCATCCGCTGGACGAGGGCGACCATCTGGTCGTGGCGGGCCGCGTCCGCGGGGTCGGTGAAGTCGATGGGGCGGATGGGGAGTTGCTCGATGTATTGTTTGTTAGCAGCGAAATATCCGCCACGAAAATTCGTGGAGACCTGTTTTAGATAGAAATCCAACAAGCCAGAGTTCAGAAGTCCGCACAGGTAAGACAGACTTACTTGCGCGTGGTTCGTCGTGATTCCATACCCGCCTGTAGTGACATTTATAAAATAATACTGGTCGTTTTGATCTAAATAGGCAGCCAACTTAACAACCATATAGGGAATCATCAATTTAGGCTGCTCCCACAACCCAAGATTTTGTGTTCGTCCAAAGCGATACCATCCAGTATCTTTGAACTTTCCCTTTTCTCTATCTTCCAACAAACGACGGTTACGGATCAGATACGTCCACGCCAACGGAAATTGTGTTTGCATTTCGGATTGCGTGAATAACCGCGCTTCAGAGTTCTGAACCTCGTATGGAAACAAAACCAACGCCTCTGGAACAGCTTGAAATCGAGAAATATCTCCGCTACGCACAACCCGTTTGAGAATCGAAGTTTCAATGCTAACCCACTCATTCAGTTGCTTTGAGAATACTTCAGTGATTCCATCGCTCCCCGTAAGCTTTCGTTCTTTGAATAAGTAGATCGTGTCGGCGCTGGTAATTGGCCCCTGATAAATTCTATCCGCCACATCCCCCAACTTCAATGGCATCTCACTCAATCGCTGGAAAAGGTCTGTTCCCGTGCCCACCACGAAATTCCATTCGGCCACACCCGCTTGTTCAGCGGGCACAGCACCCTCCAACTGTGCATCGCCCAACCGCCAGCCGGCCAAGTCGTGGGCTTGCACAAAGCGAAACTCCTTCTTGCCCGCTTTGTCCAAAAAGAGCAGACAGGTGTAGGTCGTCGCCCCGGCAAAGACCTGCTGATCGCCAAAATGGATGATTGTGTCCAGATGGCTGCCCGCCGCCACAATCTCGCGCACGGGTTCGCCGTACTTGGCGTTGAAAAACTTGTGGGGCAGGATAAAGCCCAGCCGCCCATTTTCGTTGAGCAGACCCAGCCCCTTCTCCACAAAGACGACGTAAATGTCGTAGTTGCCTTTGCTCGCCGCCCGGTAGTACTCTTTGTAAAACTCGACTTCGACCGGTGCCCACTCTTTCATGGCCTGAATGCGAATATACGGCGGATTCCCAATCACCCCATCAAACCCACCCTCGGCAAAGACCTCCGGGAAGGCGCTCTCCCACGCAAAAACGTTGATGCGGTAACTCTCCTCCTCGTCCAGCAGGGCCAACTGCTGCCCGTCGTAAAAATCTGGGCCGATCAGCGAATTGCCGCAGCGGATGTTGTGGGCCAAATCCGGCAGCACCCGGTCGGGCAGCAGGGCCAGTTGGGGATTGAGGGTCTGCTCGCTTTCGCCTTCCAGCACTTTGAGAAGCAGGGAAAGTTTGGTCACTTCCACGGCCTGGGGGTCAATGTCCACGCCGTAGAGGTTGTTGAGCAGAATGCGTTTGCGCTCGTCCACCGTCAGCCGCCACTCGCCCCGCTGCGTGCGGTAAAGCTGCGGGTTGGCTTTGTCCGCCCACTGCGCCGCGCCGTCGGCCAGGTATTGGGCCAGATGCCAGTCCAGCAAAAACTGGTACGCGCCGATCAGAAAAGAGCCGGAGCCGCAGGCCGGGTCCACAATGCGCAGCTTGCTCACGCCGCCCCGGGGACCGGGCCGCTTGCCCTCCACCAGCCTGCCCACCGTCTGGCGGACGATATAGAGAGTCTTGAAAAAATCAAAAGGGAGTGTCGAGAGGTGGCGAAGTGGGCTGGGAGAGCAGCAAGCGGGAAAAGCTTGCCCAAAAGGACGACGCAGAGTAAGGTATAGAAGTTGGGAATAACCGATTAGTGACAGGCGAGGA
>CAMDEX010000226.1 GCA_945897075.1 Litorilinea aerophila | reverse complement strand
TCTCTGCGTCCATTTTCACCTTTCTCCTCTCGAAATAAGGTGATTTTACACGCTTTTGCACGATCTATTGATGTTTTGGTTGTTAACGTGCTGCACGATGTGCTGATGTTTTCTCAACTACGTTGTGCACGATGTATTGATGGACTACAACTATACCACAGAGCGTGCGTAGCGGCTTTGTAGCGTCTCTCCGCTCTATGGTATACTACACTCTACTTCCGTGATGGGCGATTCTTCGCACTGATTCAGTGGAGTTACCGTTCGTATAGTCTTGCGGGCGGTCGCCGGACTGTTTTTCCGGCCTATGGAGAGGAGAGTTCCGGGTGGCGAACCCGCTAGATTGGTTGTTAGGTCTCTTTTCGTTAGATATCGGCATTGACCTGGGGACTGCCAATACACTTGTGCATGTCAAAGGTCGGGGGATCGTCATTGACGAACCCTCAGTCGTTGCGATTGACAAATCATCCCGGCGGCGGATTGCCATCAAAGCCATCGGCAAGGAAGCCAAGGAGATGGTGGGGCGCACGCCCGCGCACATTGTGGCTATCCGCCCCTTGCAAGACGGCGTGATTTCGGATTTTGAAGTTACGGAACGGATGATCCACCACTTCATCGGCAAAGTGCATGGCAATCGTGCCTTTGGCACAGCCCGTCCGCGTGTAGTCATTGGTATTCCATCGGGTGTGACCGAAGTGGAGAAGCGGGCCGTGCGTGACGCGGCCATCAGCGCCGGGGCGCGTGAAGCCGGTCTGGTGGAGGAGCCGATGGCCGCGGCCATCGGTGCGGGGCTGCCTGTGACCGAATCCATCGGTTCAATGATTGTGGACATCGGCGGCGGTACAACCGAAGTCGCGGTCATTTCGCTGGGTGGCATCGTCGTTTCCCGTTCAATTCGTGTAGCCGGCGACGAGATGAACGAAGACATTATCAACTACGCCCGGCAAAAATACAATCTGCTCATCGGTGAGCGGCAGGCCGAGCGGGCCAAAATGGAGGTCGGTTCGGCCTATCCGTTGGAGCAGGAACGCACGATGATTTTGCGCGGGCGCAATCTGATCACCGGTCTGCCCGAAGCCATCGAAGTCAGTTCGGTGGAGATTCGCGAGGCGCTCTCCAGTTCGGTGGATGTGATTGTGGACGCGGTGAAGGATACACTGGACGAGACGCCGCCCGAGCTGGTGGCGGATTTGATGGAACACGGCATTGTGCTGGCCGGGGGCGGTGCGCTGTTGCAGGGGCTTGCCCAACGGTTGCAAGATGAGACACGTATGCACGTCTACGTGGCCGACAATCCGCTGACATCAGTGGTATTGGGCACCGGGATGATCCTGGAAAAACCCGAATACTATCGTGAGACACTCTCTTCCATGCAGCGCAAGAGTACGATCCGTTAACGGTTTTTATCGAAATACCGTAGGGGCGCTCGCTTGCTGCGCCCGCTGTGCGTCGGGCGCAGCAAGCAAGCGCCCCTACGGAAGGACACTCGTGTTTTTCATCTTCCGGGGTCTTTTCCGGCAGGTCGTTGAAATGGCCCTTTAACTGACTATGCGTGACAATTCGCGAAGGTTTGGCGCTCCTGCCGATCTGGGCATTCGACTGGTTATTCTTGTCCTCGTAGCGGTTCTGTTGATGGCATTGCAACAGACAGGCCGTCTGGGGACGATTGAGGGCGCGGTCGCGGCGGTAATGTCCCCCGGCCAACTGGGACTCTCCAGCCTGACCGATCGGGTTGTGCAGACAGTCAGCACACTGCGCGATTTTCGCAATCTACAAGAACGTACCGCTGAGTTGGAAAGCATCAATCGCAGTCTTCTGGCCGAAACCCTGCGCCTGCAAGAGATCGAGCGCGAAAATCAACGGCTGCGTGAGCTGCTCTCCTTTAGCGAAACCCGTCCCGGCATCGAGTTGCGCGGCGGCCAGATCATCGCCCGTGTGATTGGGCGGGACAGCAACAACTTCCTCAACTTTGTGATGGTGGATTTGGGCAGCCGCCAGGGCATCGAAGTCGGCATGCCGGTGATGAATAACCAGGGGCTGGTGGGTCGGGTGAGCGAAGTCACCAATCAGTCGTCCAAAGTTCTTCTCATCAACGATCCGCTGAGTACAGTCAACGCAATTTTGCAGAGCAGCCGGCTGACGGGTGTGGTGAACGGCGTCCCTGGCGGCGACCCAGTGATGGGTTTTATTCCCCAGGGCACGCTGGTGGGCGTGGGCGAAGTGGTACTCTCCTCTGGGATGGGCGGCAACTTCCCCAAAGGCATTCCGATTGGGCAGGTGCGAGAGGTGCGCCAGCGGGATTTTGAGGTCTTCCAGGAGGCGGTGGTGAAGCCGATTGTGGATTTTGGTCGTCTGGAATCCGTGCTGATTGTCACCAATTTTGATCCCCTGGAATTTGTGCCGACACTTGACAGCCCCGCGGTTGATACTTCCCCATGAATCGCGCATCACTCTACTTTTTGATGATACCCATTTTGGGTTTTGTCGCCATTCTCCACTCTGTGCTGATTCCCCGCCTGGCCATCGCCCATGTGCGCCCAGATGTGATGGTGGTGATCGTGGTGGTATGGGCACTGCTTTTTGGCGGCTCCGGCGCTCTGCTCATCGGATTTGTAGGCGGGCTGTGGATGGATGTGTTGAGCGGGGGGCCGATGGGTGGCTCCAGTCTGGCACTGATGGGGGTGGCGCTGGTCACGGGTGTCAGCTACAACCGCTTCTTTCGCAGCAATCTCTTGGTGCCCATCGTCACCATTGCTGTAGGGACGCTGACCTATTCCTATCTGTATCTGGCGATTTTGGCCCTGGTTGGTCACAGACTGCCCTTTTTGGAAACCACCCAACGTTTGATTTTGCCTGGGCTGTTGTACAATGCAGCCATTATGCTGCTTCTGACACCACTTCTGAACCGTCTACCAGAGCAGCAGGAGATCAGTTAGCTAATGTTCGAGCGTTCTGAACGAACCGCTACCCTGGCAACGGCGATGGTGCGCCTGGGGCTGCTGGCTGCTTTTTTGCTGCTCGTCGGCCGGCTGTATCAATTACAGATTCTGCAAAATGCTACATACCAGGCCCAGGCCGATGACAACCGTTTTCGGTTTATCGAAGTTGCACCCCCCCGCGGTGTGATTTATGACCGCAATGGGGAGATTCTGGCCCGCAATCGCCCCAGTTTTGTCATCGCCATTGTTCCCGCTGAGCTGCCAGACGATCTCTTTGATACGGATGTGGACGAAGAACGGCTTGCCATCGAGCGAATTTTGCTCGCCCTGAAAGCGGACAGCGACCCGGAGATCGCGCTCAATCTGGCCGAGGTGATGTTCTTGCGTCTCGGGCGGGCGGATTTTGCCAATGTGGTGATGGGGGCCGGTGTTGATCTGGGCTATCGGCTGGTCACTCTGCAATTTGTAGAGAAGGAGGGCGACACCGAAAAGTTGGTAGAGCGGCCCACACTTATCCCCGATCTTTCCAAGCAGTTGCCGCTGGCGGGATTGGTAGCGCTGGTCTATCGGGCTGTGCAATTGGGCACCCAGGGCAGCTCCTATGAGGGCATCCCTCTGCTTGAATTGGTCAACCGCGACCGGGCCTTTACGGTGGCAGAAGAGACCTTCCAGCTACAAGGCGTACAGGTTCAGCAGATCCCCGTACGCGACTATGTCTACGGCGATCTGGTCAGCCACGTCCTGGGCTTTATGGGGCCGATCCCCGCGCTGGCCGCAGAGACGTACACAGCAGAGGGTTATCGGGATCCGAATGAGCAGGTGGGGCTGAACGGTCTGGAATATACCTATCAGGACGAATTGCGGGGTGTGCCGGGACAGAAGTATATTGAGGTGGACATTCTGGGCCGGCAAATGCGCACAGTCGGCCAAGTACTCGAACCCGTGCCGGGGCTGAACCTGCGCCTGAGCATTGACATCCGTTTGCAGGAGGCGATGTACAATGCGTTGACGGCCACAGTCGAGCAGGTGAAGTCGCCTCACGCCGTGGCCATTGCCATGAACCCCAAAACCGGCGCTATTTTGGGAATGGTCAGTCTGCCCTCTTTTGATAACAATATCTTTTCCGAAGGGATCGGCCCGGACTATCTGGCCCTGGAGGCAGACGAGCGCAAACCGCTGATCAACTACGCCATCGGTGGCCTCTATCCGCCCGGCTCCACATTCAAATTGGTTTCGGCTACGGCTGCGCTGGCCGAAGGTGTCATTGACCCGACGAGTGTGATTGTAGACAATGGGCCGATCTATTTGCGCAATCGCTTTTTCCCGAACGATTTGAGCCAGGCCCAAAAATTTGTGAGCTGGAATCACAAGCTGGGGATTTATCACGGGCGGATGACGGTTGTAGAGGCGCTGGCCCTTTCCAATGACATCTTTTTCTATTGGATCGGGGGCGGTTTTCCCAACGCTTTGCAAGGGCTGGGCAACGAACGGCTGGCAAAATGGATGAATCTTTTCGGCTATGCCGAACAGACAGGCATCGATCTGCCCGGCGAAGTGACCTGGTTTCCGCCCGATGACCAGTGGAAGCGCATCAATCTGGCCGAATCCTGGACGACGGGTGACAGCTACAATATGGCGATTGGGCAGGGCTATGTGCTGGGGACGCCTTTGCAGGTGCTGGTTTCCACTGCAGCCGTCGCCAACGGTGGCTATATGATCAAGCCGCAGATCGTCCAAGAGATGATTGATGCCGAGGGGGGTCTGCAATGGGAGTTTACGCCCCAGGTGGTGAGCGAACTGCCTGTTGACAAGAAGTTGCTCCATTACGTGCAGCAGGGACTGTGGGCTGTGGTCAATGCGCCCTATGGCACAGCGCCCAACAGCCGGGTGTCTGGCGTAGTGGTGGCGGGCAAAACAGGCACAGCCGAGTTCTGTCAATGGGATGCTGCCATTGAGGATTGTGCCTTTCGGGATAAGGATGACAATCTGCCTTATCACGCCTGGTACACCGCCTATGCGCCTTTTGAGGACCCGCAGATCGCCGTGGTGGTCTTTGTCTACAACGGCGGCGAAGGCTCCAGCGTGGCTGCGCCGGTGGCCCAGAAAATTTTGGACTTCTATTTTAACGGCCCCCCACCGGGCGAAGATGCAGTTCCCATAGCAACAGGTGAGTAGTCCAGTGTCCGAATCCAACCTTCGCCCCAACCGAAGCAGCCCGGCCGCTGTCCAGCCTTTTGCGGCAGCCGCGGGCAAGCCGCCGTCCATTGTCCGCATTGTAGGGACGGGGGATGGCATCGTCATGCTCATCGGGGATCGGGGCGGGCGCTGGAGCGATATTGTGCGCGTGCTGGCCGCCCATCTGGCCAAGGCTGAAGGCTTTTTCCAGGGCGAACGGGTGGCAATCGAGATCGGTGAGCGTCTTCTGAGCGCAGACGATATGCAGCACATTGCCGATGTGCTGGCCAGCTATAGCGTTACAATTTGGGCAGTGCGCACCAGCAACCCGCAAACTCACCGTATGGTACAGGAGATTGGACTGGCCGCCGAGTGGCTGGAGAAAGCCACGGGGGATCGCTCTGCCCACGCCAGCCAGGGCGAGCGCGCCCAGTGGGAGGTCCAACTGGGCCAACAGGGAACATCAGCCCCGCTTGCGCAAGCGGTGGCCGAGTTTCAGCCGCCCCAAGTCATCGCCGATGCGATTGTCGATCGGGCGTTAGACCCGGAAGGGAGCGCGGGGGAAGAACGCAGTATATCCGTTGTCGAAACAAAACATTCTGCAACTCCACTCGCCCTGACGCCCCCCCCTGAAGGGGGCGGGGACGAAGCGGTTGATCAGGAGGTGATCCTGGCCCCGCCCTATGTCTACCGGGGCACCCTGCGTTCGGGCCAGGTCTTTCGTCACGCCGGCACAGTGATGGTTGTGGGCGATGTGAACCCCGGTGCCGAGGTGATCAGCGGCGGTGACATTTTTGTGTGGGGCAAATTGCGCGGGATTGTCCACGCCGGCGCAATGGGCAACGAACGCGCGGTGGTCTGTGCCATAGACTTCGAGCCAATCCAATTGCGGATTGCCGGTTATATTGCCATGTCACCCAAGACGGTGACGAGCGAGCCGGGCCGCTGGTTCTGGAAGAAGGATGCCGTGGAGAAACCGGAAGTGGCCCGTGTGATGGGCAAGCAGATTGTAGTAGATGTGTGGGACAGCCAATAAAAAGTGAGCAGTGAGCAGTAATCGGTGAGATGTGACTGCCCTGAAAATAGACAGATTGTATACACGGATAAAATGGAACACGGATTAGTAAAAATCTGTGTTCCCTCCGCTCCGTATATACAAAATTTTCATCCCTCGTGGCGCAACCCGCCGCATGAAGAACTGATTACTGATTACTCCCGTAGGTTGGAGATAACCGACAAACACTCGTGTGGAGCGGACAATGGCCGGGGTCGTACTCACAATTACTTCAGGCAAGGGTGGCGTCGGCAAGACGACAACCAGCGCCAATTTGGGGACTGCTCTGGCAATGGCGGGCCAGCGGGTGGTTCTGGTTGATGCAGACCTGGGATTGCGCAATCTGGACATTATTATGGGGCTGGAAAGTCGCATTGTCTACAATGTGGTGGATGTGATTGAGGAGCGTTGCCCCCTGCACCAGGCGCTTGTCCGTGACAAACGCGTGGATGAACTCTATCTGCTGCCTGCTTCGCAGACGCGCGATAAGTACAGCGTTACGCCTGAACAGATGATAGGCGTCTGTCGGGAATTGCAGCAGATGGCGGATTATGTCCTGATTGATTCCCCGGCGGGGATCGAAGATGGCTTTCGCAACGCCGTGGCCCCGGCCAGCGAAGTGCTGATTGTCACAACCCCGGAAGTGAGCGCGCTGCGCGACGCGGACAAAGTGATCTATCTATTGGAAAGGGATGTGGGGATTGAGCCGCGCCTGATCATCAACCGCTACAATTCCCGGCTGGTGCGGCGCGGCGATATGTTGAGCCGCAAAGACATCTTGGACATCCTCAGTATCGATCTCCTGGGCATTGTACCGGAGGATGACAGTATTGTAATATCAACCAATAAGGGCCTACCGGTTGCTCTGGACCGGGGCGCATATATCAGTCAAGCCTATCACAACATCGCTCAACGCATTTTGGGCTATAATGTGCCGTTGATGCACTTCCAGGAAGTCAGTTGGTTGGAACGGTTGCGCCGGATGGTGGGGTTGTAGTCTATGCTTGACCGCTCGTTGTTGCGTAATTTTGATCTCTGGTTGATGTTGGCCGTGCTTGCCCTGTGCGGGATTGGCCTTGCCATGATCTACAGTGCCACCAACACAACTATTGACCTGGCTGACTATTGGGAGCGCCAACTCCTGTTCCTGCTGGTTGGATTGGCGGTTTTGCTGGCCGTCGCCTTCTTTGATTATCGTCATCTGGAGCTTTTGGCCCAGCCAGCCTACGCAGGGCTTATTGGATCGTTGATACTCGTCTATTTGTTTGGCGCGGTGCAGGGTGGCGCCCAGAGTTGGATCAGTGTAGGTGGCACACTTGTCCAGCCTACCGAGGCTGGCAAGTTTCTGCTCATCATCTTTTTCGCCTGGTATTTGAGCCGCTTCCAGGAACAATTGCAGCGATTTGGCTATCTATTGGCTGCTCTCCTGCTCCTGGCTTTTCCACTTGTTTTCGTTTATATTCAGCCCGACCTGGGAATGACCATCACCTTTGCCTTTATCGGCGGCGTACTGATTCTGGTCAGCGGTATTCGGCTCTGGCACATTGCCATTCTGGGCATCGGTGGTCTGGCCGCGCTGCCTTTTCTGATTGGGACGATGCAGGGCTATATGCTGGAGCGTCTCGATATGTTTCTCGATCCTTCCGCCAACCGCGATGCTTCGTACAACGTTTTGCAGGCGCTGATCAGTGTCGGCAATGGGGGGTGGATGGGCCAAGGCTGGGGTCACGGCAGCCAGAATCAGTTGCACTTTTTGCGTGTGCGCCACACGGATTTTATTTTCAGTGTGATCTCGGAAGAGTTGGGCTTTGTGGGCACAGCGCTGATCCTCCTTTTGCTCTTCTTTGTCATCTGGCGGCTGGTGCGGATTGCCGATATGGCCCAAGACCAATTTGGCCGCCTGCTTACAATGGGTGTGGCTGCGATTATTTTTTTTCAAACCTTTGTCAACGTCGGCATGAATCTCAGTATTATGCCTGTGACCGGTTTGACCCTGCCTTTCATCAGTTATGGGGGCAGTAGCTTGATTTCGATGCTGTTGGCCGTCGGGTTGGCCCAGAGTGTTGTCATGCGCCATCGCAAGATGGATTTTCAGTAGATGTACGCAATGAATGACACGACAACCACACAACAAAGGGAGCAAATCAGCGATGAAATATGTAAATTTCGGAAACGCCGGTGTCAAAGTCTCGCGCATGGCCCTGGGGTTGGGGCTGCGCGGCCAGCCGGATGAAAAAGAAGCCGCACGTCTCGTCGGGCTGGCACTGGATCGGGGCATTAATCTCCTGGATTGCGCCAACGTCTACGGGATGATGGACGATCGGGCCAACATCGGCAAATCCGAGGATCTGTTGGGCCGGGTTCTTGGCGCACGGCGGGATGATGTGGTCATCACCTCCAAAGTGACCGGAGCCATCGGCCCCGGCCCCAATGACTGGAGTACATCCCGCTACCACATGCTGCGCGAAGTGGAACGTTCCCTGCGCCGCCTCCAGACCGACCGCATTGATGTCTATCTGCTCCACTCCATAGACGAGACAACCGCAGACGAGGAGAAATTCCGCGCCCTGGACGATCTGGTGACGCAAGGCAAAGTCCGCTATGTGGGCGTCTGCAACTACCAGGCGTGGCAGGTCGTCCAGGCTCTGCGCGTGCAGGATCGGCTCAATGCCAGCCCGCTGATCACCGTGCAAAACCCCTACAGCCTGCTCAACCGCAGCCTGGAGCGGGAGATGTTCCCGATGGCGCGCGCAACCGGGCTGGGCATAATGGCCTACAGTCCGTTGGGGGTCGGTCTGCTCAGTGGACGCTATGCGCCAGATACGATGCCGGAAGAAAGCACACTGTGGGGCAGCAGGCGCAGAGGGATTTTCCGGGATGTGCTGCGTGGCCGCGCCGCAGATGTGCTGGCCGCGGTGCAAGGCGTGGCGGCGCGGCTGGGCGCAACAGTGGCGCAAGTAGCCCAGGCTTGGGTGTTGGCCCAGCCAGAGATCACCGTCATCATCTCCGGCGCGGACACTGCCCAGCAATTGGAAGACAATCTGGGTGCATTGGAACTGACCATCCCCGCCGAGGAGATGGACGTGCTGAACCGGGTCTCCGCTGGGCTGTCGCTGGTATTGGATGGCAGCGATTTTGAGTCGGATCGGTAAGGAAAGTCGCGTCGCGTAACGCAAGCTGACAGCTTGCGCCGTGCGGGAAAATCGATTTTTTGCCGCACGGCCGCGAGTGGGTGTTTGTAAAACTGGGTTGGTAGGGGCGCTGCTTGTTACGCCGGCTGTGCGCCGGGCGCAGCAAGCAGCGCCCCTACGATTTTCGATGGATTGACGCCGAGAAACTATGGCTGGCCCCGCGCCGAATAGAACGCATCCACCTGTGCCCGCAATTCGGCGGTTTCCCGGTAGGCGGGCGTTTCCAGAAGAGATTGGGCGGCTTCTTTTGTGCGTCGGCTGATGGGCCATTTTTCCTCGTTGGCGATGCGCAGCAGCCAGCGCGCGGCCCGCTCGGACGCCACGCGCAGGGGGCCGATCTCAATTTTGTCCAGGGTATCGAATTGGGTGTGACCGTAGCCTCGTCCTTGCGATGGCCGCCGGTTGGCCCGCTCCATACAACTGGTGGGCACGCCCTGCAGGAAGAAGGGGAAGTGATCCGAGAAGGAATGCACCGATTGGCCGATGGCGAAGGTGTCGGCCATTTCGGCTTTCCAGCCTTCAAAGAGCGGCGTCAGTTCCGGCCACTCGTTGAGTACAATGTCCTGGATGTCGGCGGATGTCCCCGCCGCGTCCAGGTTCAGGTAGAAGCGGATACGCTCCAGTTCGTCGGCGTGGGTCTGGACATAAGCCGCCGAACCGATGATGCCGATCTCCTCCACCCCCCACAGCACAAAACGGATCGTGCGCGCCGGCGCGGCGTATTGGGCCAGGACACGCGCCGCTTCCAGCACCGCCACCGCGCCGGAGGCTGGATCCCCCGCGCCCTGGGAGATGTCGTGGCCGTCGTAGTGGCAGCCCACCATCACAATCTCGTCGGGATACGTCGTGCCGGGCAGTTCGCCGACGACGTTCCAAGAGGTGGCCGCGGGTTTGTTGATGTCGGTTGTCGTCAGCCGCAGCTTGACCTGGCCGTGGCGGGCCAGCAGCCGTTGCAGATAGCAGCCATCTTCGTAGGCCAGCCCCAAGCCGGGGATGGCACCGGGGCCTGCGCCGTGGCCGATACCGCCGGTGACCGGGCCGCTGCCGGGGGAGTGGTTGACAAAGAGAAAACCCACCGCGCCGGCCAGCAGACTGCGCCCGTATTTCTCCAAGCGGTGCACGCCCCGGCTCATCCCCGCCGGGTTCTCGCTGGTGGTCAGGACGATCTGCCCGGCGATCTCCCCACCGCGTGCTGTAAAATCGTCCGGGTGGCCTGCGTCCATGTCCACCAGCAGCGCCTCCACCGTTCCGGCGGGCGCGTAGGGCAGGCTGATGCAGGGCAGTGTCTTTTGCACCGGTTGCAAAATTTCCAGCATCGCCTCGCCCCGTTGCCAGCCGCCGTAGGGGAAGGCTTCGGTATGGACGTTACACAGGCCGTATGCGCGCATCTTCTCCTGCATAAATTCGACGGCCATGCCTTCGCCCGCGCTGCCAGGGAAGCGCGAGCCACACTCGTCGCAGAGAAAGGTCAAATTGTCCATCACTTCGTTGCTGGTGTGGATGTCGCCGATGATCTGGCGGTCGAGGGCGAGGAATGGGTTTTGAGGGGACATGACACTTCCTTTTTGGTGGGATTAGCTACCCTACAGAACTTGCGTTCTAACAGGAACAAACAAGATGTTGGGAAATGGAAAGGCTCAAGCAATCTGGGTAAAGGTTGCACATCAATGCCGAATAGTCGTCGTAAGAGCAATTTGAGCAGAGGACGGGGCACTTCGACAAG
>CAMDEX010000225.1 GCA_945897075.1 Litorilinea aerophila | reverse complement strand
TTGGGGATACCCACCTGCCGCAACAGGTCAATGGCCTTTTCGCGCGCCTCCTTCGGGCTGAGTTTCTGGTGCAGGCGGATGGCTTCGATGATCTGGTTGCCGACGGTGTGAAAGGCGCTGAAGGAGGTCATCGGCTCCTGGAAGATCAGTGCGATCTCGCCGCCGCGGATGTCGCGCATCGCCTGGCTGTCGGCGTCGAGCGTCGTCAGGTCAATGGCCTGGGAGCTGCCATTTTGTCCGGGTAGACGCAGCCAGATGTTGCCCTGCTCGATACGGCCCGGCTTCTCCACAATACGCAGAATCGAGCGGGCAGTCACGCTTTTGCCACAGCCGCTTTCACCCACAATGCCCAGCGTCTGGCCGGGGTAGAGGTCAAAGCTGGCCCCTTCCACCGCGCGCACAACGCCCTCCTCCTGGCGGAAGTAGGTGTGGAGGTTTTCGACGGAGAGAATGGGCTGGCTGGATGCTGTCATTTATTGGGCGCTCTGGATTAATTTGAATTCTGTAGGCAACTATTCGTTTTTAGCGTTGAGCGAATTCAAGAACTCTCTGAAGTCGAGCGGTAGCTCTATGTCCATAATTGATCCGCCGGAGGAGTTCTATATGGCGAAGGCGCTCATACGGCGTGCGCGAGAGCCAATAGGCTTTTTCGTCTGACACGTCGGTCAGTGGCGTCACCGTAAAAACAGTTCTATCAACTTTTAGTGATGAGAGGATATTCGTATTCGTTTTCTTTTCGGTCACAAACTCGTCCACATCCGGCTCCAAGTAGACAGGGAAGGTAAACGTGGCGTCATGAAAATAGAATTTGCCTCGTTCCCCTTTGGAAAAGTCATTCGAATCTTTCATAGATCAACCATACGGGTCCGCCGCGTCGCGCAGACCGTCGCCCAGGAAGTTGAAGGCCAGGACTACGACGATTACCGGCGCGGCGGGGTAGAGCAGCCAGGGCGAGATGGCGACCGCCTGGATGTTTTGGGCCTGTTGCAGCAGCACACCCCAACTGATGGCCGGGGCGCGCAGACCCAACCCCAAAAAGCTGAGGGAGGTTTCGGCGATAATCATCGCGGGCAGGGCGAGGGTAGTGGCGGCGATGATGTGGCTGAGGAAAGAGGGCACCATATGGCGGAAGATAATACGGAGTTGGCTCGCCCCGGCCAACTCCGCGGCCGTGACGAAATCTTCGGTGCGCAGGGAGAGGAAGCGCCCGCGCACGACACGCGCCAGCGTCGTCCAGCCGATGATGCCCAGGATGAGCGTAATAATAAAGTAGACCCGGGTGATCGGCCACTCCGATGGCACAGACGCGGCCAGGGCCATCCACAGGGGAATCGTCGGGATGGAGCGCACGATTTCGATCAGCCGCTGGATGATATTGTCCACCGCGCCGCCGTAGAGACCGGACAGCCCGCCCAGCAGAATGCCCAGAAAGAGGCTCATGGCCACGCCGGCCAGACCGATAACCATCGAAAGCCGGGTTGCCAGCATCAGCCGCGAGAAGAGGTCGCGGCCCTGCAAATCCGTCCCCAGCAGAAAGATGCTCTCCTCGGCGCTCGCCCCCTCCACACCCAGCAGATGGCGGTTCGTCTTGACCAACCCCAGGAATTTGTATTCGTACCCCTCTACCCAGAATTTCAGCGGCACTTTCAGGTTTGGGTCCGGCTGGTAGACCCGCTTGAAAGTCTTTGGGTCGCGCTTGCCTGTCAGCCCAAAGACGTGGGGGCGGAAGCTATCGCCGTCGAACCAGTGGATGGGCTGGGGCGAGAGCAGCGAACGCTGGGCCTCGGACTTGTGCGGGTCGGCGTAGGCCAGAAAATCGGCGAAGATGACCGCCAGATAGAAGAGAATCAGAATAATGGCGGCAGCCATCGCCAATTTGTGCTTGCGAAAACGCCACCACATCAACTGCCACTGGGTGGCGACGAAGATGCGCTGGGCCGCGACAGTCTCCTGTTCCTGGGGTTGAACGGCAACACTCATTCGCTCAACTCCTTTCTTCTGCGCCCCTGCGCCATTGCGGGAGAATAGCTGTCATCGGATCGAACGAGGATACTCATCAGCTTTGCCCCTCCATGCCGTGACGAATACGCGGATCGATCCACATCAAAATCAGGTCAGAGACGAATGTCCCGATGACGGTCAGAATCGAGAGCAGCAGCAAAATCGTGCCGGCCAGGAAGAGGTCCTGGGCAATAAGTGCCTTAAAGAGCAGTGGGCCGACCGTTGGCAGGCTGAGGACCAGCGAGACGATAATGCTGCCGGAGACGACGAAGGGGAAGAGATAGCCGATGGTGCTGGCGAAGGGGTTCATCGCCGCGCGCACGGGATACTTTAGTATCACCCGGTAGCGCGAGAGTCCTTTGGCCTGGGCGGTGACCACATAGGGTTTGCGCAGTTCGTCCAGCAGATTGGCACGCATGATACGCACCACCTCCGCCATCCCCGCCAGACCCAGAATGACGGCGGGTAGGGGCAGGTGTTTGATCATATCCCAGACTTTGGCCCAACTCCACGCCTGCTGTAAATACTCCGGCGAGAAGAGACCGCCGATATTTTGTACATTGAAATACTTGAAGCTGACGTAGAGCAGAATCAGCGCCAGCATAAAGTTGGGTACGGCAATGCCGATGAAACCCAAAAAGGTGAAAAAATAGTCGCCGAGCGAGTATTGGTGCACCGCCGAGTAGATGCCGATGGGCAGGGCGAGAACCCAGATCAGGAAAATAGCCGCCAGCGAGACGACGACAGTCATCGCCATGCGGTCGCCGATCACCTCGCGCACGGGGCGGTTGTATTCCATCGCCATCCCGTAATTGCCGCGCAGCATCAGCCCAGCCCATTTGAGATACTGGACGTAGACCGGTTGATCCAGCCCGTATTGGATGCGCAGGGCCTGGGCCTCCTCAGTCGAGATGGCCGTACCCGTGGCCTGCAGGTTGGCGATGTACGCGGTGACGTAATCACCCGGCGGCAGTTGGATCACCACAAAAGAGATGATCGATGCCGCCCAGATTGTCAGGATGCCCGCCAGAAAGCGGCGGATGATGTAATTGACCAACGGCGACTCCTTTGGATTTACGCCACAGCAAAGTCAGTATATTGGCGCTTATCCAGGGTGTGAAAGGCCAGCACAATATCCTCTTTGGGTATGCCAGCCGCCAGTAAACTCTCTGCAATTGGCTGGTTTGAGGTGTCTTCTTCGATATAGACTTTATTGTTTTCTAAACGGAGGTGGTAAATAGAGCCGTGTACCCGACGGCGACGATCCCAGCCGATATACATCAATTGGTAGCTGCGATGTTCATCATCAAAGACAAGCAACGGCGTAATGTCACCGTGCGAAGGCTTGTGTTGCCCATCTTCCTGCAAAATTGTTTTTATGATCGTCGCATAGCGGGTTAGCTTATCCATTCGGTAATCTCCTCCAAGTCAGCATCCACAACAATGAGTTTGATCTGGTTGGCATCCAGCAATATCCGACCGGAAATGTCATAGAATACTTCGGCATAGGCTTCGCTATCAATCGCAAGATAGAGTAGACGTGTTCGTAGTGCGTGGATCGGTATTCCCAATTGGCTCTGCTATAGGGGATCACTCGTTGTCCATCAAACAAAAACCTCCCGTAAAGAGCGACCAACGCCCCCAATAGTTCACGCACCACGCACCACGCTATTCGCTGGCATATTTACGCCGTCGTGTACTAGTCTTGGCATGAACCAATCATACCACAGGTTTTGGGCAGAGAGAAGACGACTGCCAACCCTCTATTTGCCGCTGCGGTTGGCCTGGGAGCGGGGGGTCAGATCGAACCAGGTTTCGTGGCCGCCGCAGAAGCGTTGCAACTCGTCCACCATCAGAGCGAAGAAACCGGTCTGGTTGCCGCCCGCATACCAGCCGATGTGCGGGCTGAGGAAGACATTGGGCATTTGGAGAAGCTCGCTGTCCGCGGGGAAGGGTTCGGGGTCGAAGACATCCAGCCCGGCGCAGATGTCGCCCTGACGTAGGCGGGCGATGAGTGCGTCCGAGTCCACGACCTTGCCGCGCGAGACATTGACAAAGACCGCGCCGGGGCGCAACAGGGCAAACTGCGCCGCGCCCAGCATCTTCTCCGTCTTGGGGGTGTGGGGGGCCAGACAGACGACCACATCCGAGCCGGACAAGACATTTTCCAGGGAGGTTTGGGTGAAGCCCAGCGCTTCGGGGAGTTCGCGGGGCAGGTAGGGATCGTAGACAAAAATCTCGGTCTGGAAGGGGCGCAGGAAGCTCATCAACCGCCGCCCCATGTGGCCGCAGCCGATCAGCCCTACGCGCTTGCCCCACAGTTCGCCCTGCATCGTCGGGAAGAGTTCCCGTTTCATCCCCGTATCCCCCGCGATTAGCTGGCGGAAGTGGGTGCCGCCGTTGCGTAGAGAAACGAGAATCAGCGCCAGCGCCCACTCGGAGACGGGGTAGGAGGAGGCGTTGGTGGTGTCCACCGTGCGGATGCCGCGCGCCCAGGCCGCGTCCAAATCGAGACGGGTGGCGAAGCGGTCGCCTTCCAGCTCGCCGATAAAGCGCAGACGGGGCGCGCTTGCCAGCACAGCTTCGGTCACTGTCGGTGCGCCGTGACAGACGATCAGCGCATCGGTTGTGGTCAGCGCCTCGCCCAGCCGCCGAGCGGTCTCGGTGTCGGTGTTGGTCGAGTAGATGCCTCCCCCCGTGCAGGAAAACCAATCCCATTCGGCGAAGGATTCCAGGCGGGCGATATCAGCCGCGGCCAGATAGCTGTTACGGACGTTCGGGTTACAGGCGAGAAGGACTTGTGGTCGTGTAGGCATTTGATTCCGATTCAGTAAAGGGGCAGATTAGTTGCTGGGTTGCCGGTCGCTTCTATTGATCGCATCTCGGATACGATTGCCGATTTCACCCGGTTGGTAGCTGTTTTTGACAGGAAATCGTTCAAGTGGCATTTGAACGTGAGCAAAGAGACTGTCCTTAAATTTGTCGCTTTCTCGACGATCAAACCGGTTGTGGCTGCTATCATCCAATTCAATCGCTACCAATGGCATTTGGTGTTTTACATCGCAGACTACAAAGTCGATATGACTGGATAGTATCCGATTGAGATGTCGCCATTTATCCTTTGGTTCGTTGGTTAGCCAGATAATATCAGCGAGACGAATCTTCGCAAACACCCGTAAGTCATCGTCAAGATCGTTTTGTAAAGCCTCATAGAATTTGCGTTCGTTAATGGAAAAGAGATAGCCTCGCTTCTGATATCTGGGCGGTTCAGACGAGGCAACCCTTAATTCTGGTTGAATGCGAGGAGCCGGTAGATAAATTGCTGTTGGTTCTTTAGCTGGTTGTGAAACCGGCGACTGTTGTGCCACCGGCGGCGATGGCGGTATTTCAAGCGGACGGCTCGGTGGATCTTCATCCTTTTGGATTACCGGTTGGCGTTTGATCTGATAGATCAATAGCCCAATTTGACAGAAGATTATTACAACAGCAAGAAGTAGCAGGAGAATAGCTGTATCCAACCTGATTCCTCCCTTCAGTCTGTTCAGTCAAAAACACACGGGCTATGCAAGAGCCATCTTAGCTTCCTCCCACAGCGCCCGCACCAGTGGAATTGCCCGCCAAAATTCCTCCTCACCAGTCTTGCTGCCTTCCTCCACGCTCACCCAGCCGTTGAAGCCGTGCTGGTGCAGACGGTGAAAGAGGGCCGCCAGGGGAGAGACGCCCGTACCCACAACCGTCGGCTCGAAGACGCCTTTGCGCGCCATATCCGCCACGTGGAGTACAGCCACCCGATTGATGACCGCTTCCAGGATCGGCAACGGCTCCTCGCCGTTGACCAGATTGTTGGCTGTGTCAAAGAGCAGTTGCAGACCGCTGCCTTCAGTTTTGCGGACAATTTCCAGGTAGATGTCCGAGGGCAGAGAAAAGTCGTAGTGGCTCCAGCCGTAGCCGATGGTGTGGTTTTCGTAGCAGAGTGTCACGCCCGCGGCGCGGGCTTCCTCCACACAGGCCGTCAACCCGGCACAGGCCCAGGCGATGCCTTCGTCCCGTTGTATGTCGGGGTGGTTTTGCCCGGCGGTGACGCGCAGATAGCCTACCCCCAAATGGGTTGCAGCCTCGATGCAGGAGCGCAATTCATCCACTTGCCGGGCACGGGTGGCGGCGTCGGGGTGGGTGAAATCGGTGTATGTCACCATCATCGGGATCACAACACCGGCGTCCGTGGCTTGGCGGCGCAAAGGGGTGAGACTGGCTGCATCCCGCCCCGGCAGGTGGGCCACCGAAATATCGGCCCCGTCCAGCCCCAATGCCGCGGCAAAACGAAACCAGTCGGCCAGTGTGCGGCGGCCTGCGCTCAGGTCGGCGTAGAGGGAGACGGGCAGACAACTCATACGCATAGGTCAGCGGCTCCGATCAACGGCGGCGGTCTTGAAGGCTGTGGCAAGGGTGGCGTAGGTCTGGGTGGCGGCCTGTAGCGGGTCGTAGTTGGGCCGCCGCTGCACCATCACACTGACTTCCGCCGAGATGAAGCCGGTGTAGCCGTGGCGTTCCATTGCTTTGAGATAAGTCACGTAGTCGAAGACGCCCTCGCCGGGGATGAGGAATTGGTGGTTGGGGGCGAGACCGATCTCGTCTTTGACGTGGGTATGCACGGCGTGGGGGGCCAGCGTGGAGACCGATTCTTCGATGCTGTAGCCCATCACATTGAAGTGGCTGATGTCGAAGTTGACTTTGACATTGGGCAAGCCGACCAGTTCGATCAACTCGACCATTTTTTGGGGGGTGTCAATAATCGATCCCACATGCGGTTCCATCGCAATCGTCACCCCTTTGGCCTGGGCATAGGCGGCCAACTCCTGGGTGCGCTCCACCAACTCGCCTTTTCTGCTCTCCCACTCGTCGGGCTGGCTGCCCGCGGTGGTGTCTATGGCGGGAGGGCTGTCTGCTCCGGCCCAATCCACGGCCAGATCGATGGTCTGGTGCAGCCGTTCCAGATTGGCGGCGTGGATGGCGGGGTCTGTTTCCATCAGGCTGGTGTGGCCGGCGATGGCAGGCAGACCCAGCCCATACCGTTGCAGCAGTTTCAGGATGCGCCGCCGCTCGCTTTTGGTCAGGCTGCTCAATTCCGTGCTGTAGCCGGGGATGACGGTTAACTCAACGCCATCGAAACCGAGTTCGGCCAGATGGGCGAGAGCAATATCAACCGGAACTGTGGGCATGCCCCACGTGCTGTATCCCAACTTCATTGTTGTCTCTCCTTACAGATACGAAACAGATACGAACGGTGGAGGCTGATTGGTTTCTGACCGACAATCAAAACAAAATGGGGCAATTGAAACCCTATTGTACGAAGCAACTGCGGAAAGTGCAAACAGCCCTATCTGATAATCTGTCGCTTGCCGCGTCTTGCATAGGCTGCATACCTGACGGACAATACATCTGCAACCCGCAATTCGCAACCCGCAACCCAATCCCTTACGAGAGACTCCTATGCCACACGAAACCTATCGTATGATCCAAGTCGGCACGGGCGGTCAGGGCCGCGCCTGGTGCAGCCGTTTTCTGCCCCCCAACATCGCCGACGGTCGCATCGAAGTAGTGGCCGCGGTGGACGTAAACCCGGCCGCGCTGATCCACGCCCAGGAACATCTGGGGCTGCCGCCGGAAAAGTGTTACACAGACATCCGTAGGGCCTTTGCCGAAAACCCAGCCGACTTCTGTACAATCGTCACCCCGCCCGCCTTCCACGAGCAGGTGGTGACGTTGGCTCTGCAACACGACCTGCACATCCTTTCGGAGAAGCCCATCGCCGACACGATGGCCGCGGCTGTGCGCATCGCGGCCGCAGTGGCCGCCGCGGGCAAAAAGATGGGCGTGACGATGAGCCACCGCTTCGACCAGGACAAGACGACTCTGCGCGCTGAACTGCGCTCCGGGCGGCCTGGCACACTGGATTATCTGGTCTGCCGCTTTACCTGCAATATGCGCCGCTTTGGGGATTGGGGCGCGGCCTTTCGCCACACAATGGACGATGCGCTGATGATCGAAGGCGCGGTGCATCACCTGGACATTCTGGCCGACCTGGCCGGGGCCAAATGTGCCACGCTCTACGCGCAGACGTGGAATCCGCGCTGGGGCGAGTACGGCAGCGGCTCCCAGGGCCACGTAATGCTGACATTTGAGAACGGCGTGCGCGCCATCTATGAAGGGGCCAAGACGAATGCAGTCGGTCTCAACGGCTGGGCGCAGGAGTATTTTCGGGCGGAGTGCGAACACGAAACGCTGATTCTGGACCGGCGCAGGGTCGAGCGTTTCGCCTACGAACCGAAGGTCTACAAACGCGAGGGGGAAGGCGAAGAAGTGGCTTTGTTGGAACAGCCCAAATGGATGAATAGCTGGCTGGTGGCCCAATTCCTGGATTGGTTGGACGGCGGCCCCCCGATGGAGACGAACATCCAAGACAACCTGCAATCGGTGGCGCTGATCTTTGCGGCCATCGAAAGCAACCACACAGGGCAGCCCGTACAGGTGCAGGAATTTCTGCGCCGGGCGCAAGCAGCCGCGCTTTGATTCTGTCAATGATTTGGTCTATCGGCGGCATGTGTCGTAGACTGCTGCGCCAGCCCGCACGCTGGCGGGATGATTGACCGTTGAAAGGTCAGAATCAGGAATCCATCGCATCAGCCCGCTTGGCAAAGGGTTTTCCAGGCGTTTATGCTCTGCTCGCCCTGCGATTGGCGGCATTGGCTTGACACAGCGCGGCGAAAACGCTATGCTTATATCAAAACACTAGGCTTGCCCAAAATAATCCAAAAAGCATCTCCTTCAAACGACCATTCGTTTGTCTACGCCTATCTGGGAATCCCATTCTCCTTCCCCCAAGCTGTGCAGCGTCCGCTGATTCATTACTATCCGGTGGGGGGCGGTTGGCTCCCAAACCACTCGTCCAGAGTTCTTCTGTGGAGGTCTACATGATGGCACGCTCATCTTTTTGGTCTCGTTTGACAACCCTTCTGTTGGTGGTTGCGGCCACCTTTACCCTGACTGTTAGCCGTCAGAACGGCGCAACTGTGCTGGCCGGGGCGCTGGCACAGCTTCCGGTGGGCACAACCGCCACCACCCACGTCCTCAGCTATCAGGGCCGTCTGGCCGACCCAACGACAGGCGCGCCCAAAGCCGATGGCAGCTATTCGATGACCTTCCGTATCTACGACGCGGCTGCGGCCGGCACGACCCTGTGGACGGAAATCAAGGATGTCACAGTCAGCAAGGGGTTTTTCTCGACCCTGCTGGGCGACACAGAGGCGCTGCCTGCGACGATTTTCGATGGCAACGACCGCTGGCTGGGCGTCAAAGTCCTTTCCGACGCCGAGACTGCCCCGCGTATGCGTCTGGCTTTTGTGCCCTACGCCACGTGGGCGATCAATGCTACGGCGTTGGGTGGACAGGCCAGCGCGTTTTATCGCAATGCCAACAACCTGAACGCGGGCAGCGTGCCTGATGCCCGCCTCGACGCAGCTATTACCCGTGACAGCGAAGTGAAGAGTATTGTGACGGCGAACGACGGCGCGGGATCGGGTGTGGATGCGGACTTATTGGACGGGCAGGACAGCGCGTTTTATCGCAACGCCAGCAACATCAACGCGGGTACAGTGCCGGATGCTCATATCCCTGCCGCCATCACGCGGGACAGCGAAGTGATAGGGATTGTCACCGGTGCGGACGGCAGCGGTTCCGGCCTGGATGCGGACCTGCTGGATGGGCTGGATAGCAGCGCTTTCCTCGCTACTTCCGGCGGTGTGCTGTCCAGCGGCACCGCCAATCCGGTTTTGAAAGTCACCCAAAGCGGCACAAACCCGAATCACGGCGTGGCGGGTCTCTTCTCCAGCGCAGAATCCTATGGCGTGCAGGGCGAGACAAGTTCCGCTACCGTCGGCATTGCTGGCGTGTTGGGGAGCGCCGGACTATCCGGCGTTACCATTGCCGGCAAATCAGGCCTGCTAGGGCAGTCGGACACAGGCTTTGGGGTCGTGGGATCCAGTCTGAACAATAGCGGTATCTTTGGGTGGAGTACCAACGATTACGCCATTGATGGGCAAGGGCCTTCCACAGCAACCGGCGGTGTTAGGGGTACGTCCTTTGGCGGCGCTGCTGATACGAGTGGCGTCTATGGCCTGCATACCGCCGGCACTGGCGTCGTCTATGGCGTGCGGGGACAGACCAGCTCGACCACTGGTCGAGGCGTCTATGGAAACGCGACAGCCGCAACAGGCGCAGCCTTCGGCGTCTATGGGGAAAGTAATTCCTCATCAGGACGGGGGGTTTACGGGGTAAGCCCTTACTTAGGTGTATATGGATACTCTACGGGTGCGTCCAATTCCTATGGGGTATATGGATATGCCTCCGCCGCCGGCGCAGGTAACTACGCAGGCTATTTTGCAGGCGATGTGCATGTTAGTGGTAACCTCTCCAAAAGCAGTGGCACATTCAAAATCGATCACCCGCTGGACCCGGAGAACAAATATCTCTCCCACTCCTTTGTGGAAAGCCCGGATATGATGAATGTCTACAATGGCAACGTGGCCCTCGATGAAAACGGCGCGGCTTGGGTGGATCTGCCCGCCTACTTCCAGGCGCTCAACCGGGACTTCCGCTACCAGTTGACGGCCATCGGCGGGCCAGGGCCCAATCTTTACATCGCCCAGGAAGTGCAGAACAACCGCTTCCAGATTGCTGGCGGTGGGCCAGGGTTGCGCGTCTCCTGGCAGGTGACAGGCATCCGCCAGGACGCCTACGCCAATGCCCATCCCGTGATTGTGGAGCAGGAGAAACCGGAAAACGAACGGGGCACCTATCTCTACCCGGAAGCCTTTGGCAAGGATCGCAGCAAGGGTCTGGACTTCCGACTGAATACAGCGCCCCTGGACAGCCCGCAAGCGCGACCCAAACCGTTGGATGACCCCGCACTGTTTGCACCGCAGATCGTCAACGAATGATGCAAGGATTCGACTTCCCAGAGAAGTTGAGAGCCTGTTATCGTTTTTTAGGTAATTATTGGTAGGGGCGCTGCTTGCTGCGCCCGACA
>CAMDEX010000224.1 GCA_945897075.1 Litorilinea aerophila | reverse complement strand
GCTGACCTGCTCCAATTGGTCCAAGTTCGTTCGACTTAGCTCATTTAGCCCAGAGGCCAGAGAAGATTGTTCGAGATAGCGTTCAAAACCCCAGGCATGCGCCAGGAGCTTCTCGCTTCTCAGGCAACTGTTGACTTCGTACACATATTTCGATGTGCAGATGGCACAAGTCATGCAGCGATTGCGAACAGAGCAATTGGACATCCACGGTTGACGATATCACCCGCCACTCCGCGCAAGAACCTCTTCCTTCTGCGGAAACACTTTCATCCGCTGCTGTTCGATTGGCGACGGACACCTCATGCGTTGGCGCACGATCATTTATCGTATGCAAAAAGATGCGAAAACAAGCGCATTTCGAGTATGATCTGGGGATGATGACGCTCGCTCACTACGCTGACGAACAGTTGATGCATGGCCGAGCCTGGTTCGCTTGGGACGAGGCGCAGGCTGCGCTGTGTAACGGATGTAACCCGAAAACACGGGGCCGATGATGTTCAAAAGGCGCACAAATTTCAACCCAAAGCGCAAGATCCGTGACGATGCTATGCCAGCCGAAGCACTTGCCAGGCGTGTCAACTATGGCGGCAATCCCGAACACAAACGGAATCCCGGCGATTTCGGGCTGACACCGCCGGCTGCTCACCGGCGGTCAGACAAGACGCTCTGTGATGGGGTGGGCATCTTGTCCAGAAAAGAGGCCCTCAGACTCTTGCGAGCCGGTCTGCGCCGGGGGCTGATCAGCGAACAGGAACGCGACGGGTGGCCACAAAATATCTGGGCGGTGACCGAAGCGGGAGAGCCGCTGGAGGCCCAGCTTGAAAACAGAGTGACAGGCTTATACCACGGCTATCCTATGCCCCAGGCAGACCCGTTGCGAGATGAAGTTCTGAAGAAATGGAAAGTGTCATGAATCGGTTTGAGATCCGTTTCCAGTGGATGGAGAGCGATCATCCAGACCCGATCGAGCGTCTCTGCGCGGCTGAATTGAGTATCCATGCGGGCACTATCTGTCTGACTGAACTCGAAGACCTGCGCGCCCAAACGGTGCGCAGCGCGCTGCGTGCCAGCGCCTATCAGTTAGCCATTTGGTTTGCGCACAATTGGTGGCGTCTGCGTTGGGAACCCGAACAGGAGACCCTGGATTGGCGGATGGCGCATGTGATGGCTGCCGCTGGCGGGGGGTACGTCTGGCCGGGCTTAAGTTTCATCGGCGACGGTGAAAGCGTCTTGTTAAGAATGCGGCCAGGTACACCCACTCTTTGCGAAGGCGTCCGCTATCTGGTCTATGCAGACAGCTCCGTGTGGATCGACCCATTTATGGAAGCGATTGATGGATTTGTCGAGGCCGTGATCGCCAGACTGCGCGCCGTTGGCTATCCGGATACGGAACTCGAACAGGTGTGGAATGAAGTGCGCACCGAGCGTTGCGGGGTGGCCGCGCAATGGCGCAAGCTGGAGGCGCTCGCCAGCCTGGATGCGGATGCCAGCGAGGGCAGATACCTTGAGACACTCTATGCCCAGCAGGAAGAGATCGGTCCACGCGCCATCGAGGAGCTCGTGGCCGCGCACAAGCGCCATGCCCTGGCTGCCCTCGCCACTCTGCTCGACGGCTGCCGTAGCGCGGCCACACGCCTGCAACCAGACACCATCGAAGCGCTGCGCGCCACCACGACAACCTATGTGGAAAAGATGCGGGCGTACCAGAAACCGGACAGCGTTCAGCCATTGCCCTGGCAACTGGGGTACGAAGTCGCAGCCCTGGCGCGCCAACACTGGAATCTGCAACCAGGCAAGATCAGCAATACAACAATTGGGCAGTTGTTCGGCATACCGGAAAAATTCCTTGACCAGGCCACAGAGACGATCAGCTTTCCGCTTTCAGCCGGCTACAGGGAGGATACCCACGCTGGACTGGCGGTATGGTTGGGCAGGCGTCCGCGCAGCGGGCGGCGTTTTGCCCTGGCCCGGCTGCTCGGCGACCATCTGTGCAGCGTAGAGCAGGAGCGGCTATTGCCCGCCACGCAATCCAAAACTGCCCAGCAAAAATTCCAGCGCGCCTTCGCCCAGCAGTTCCTCTGCCCCATCAACGATCTGATCGAATTTCTTGATACAGAGAAACCAGACGATGAACAGATTGAGGAGGCCGCCAGCGAGTTTGACGTTTCACCGCTATTGGTCAGGTCAACGCTTGTCAATCATGGATTGATTGGACGTGAAACATTGCAAGGGTATGAGTGAAAGGAAAGAAAGATCGTCCCCGCAACCTTGCGCGAAAATATCTTCCTTTTACGCAAACACCTGTTGCCCTCGCTCTTCAATTTGCGACGGATGCGGCAAGCCCTGGGCGCTTTTCGGCTCTACGCGCAGGATTGGCGGAGCTATGCCGCCTTGCCAGACGCCGAACCCTTGCGGGTCGAAGACGCCTATCCCTGTCTCTACGACCGCATAGCCACCCATCCTATCGACGCCCACTACTTCTACCAGGACATCTGGGCCTTCAAGGCCATTCTGGCCGCGGGTACACAAGAGCACGTGGACGTCGGCTCCCGGGCCATTCTGGTGGGGATGCTCACCGCCATCACCCGCACCGTCTTTGTGGACATCCGCCCGCTGGACATAACCCTGGACAATTACACAAGTCGGCCAGGCAGCATCCTGACTTTGCCTTTTGCAGACAAAAGCGTTGCTTCGCTCTCCTGCCTGCATGTGGCCGAACACATCGGTCTGGGCCGCTACGGAGACCCGCTCGACCCGCTGGGCACGCAGAAGGCCACAGCCGAATTGAGCCGGGTGCTGGCTGCCGGTGGGCATCTCTACTTCTCTGTGCCGGTGGGGAAGCCCTGTGTCTGCTTCAATGCCCACCGCATCCACTCGCCCCAGCAGATTCTGGACTATTTCCCGAACCTGACGCTGCTGGACTTCTCGGCAGTGGACGATGGGGGCAATTTTCGACCTCATATCGACACCGCTGAATTGACGGACGCCAACTACGCCTGTGGCCTATTTCACTTTACAAAGTTGGAATGAAAGCAAACCCCCTCGCGCTGGCGCGTAGACTCAAAAGCAAAGCGGAACGCACACTCCTGGACTTCACGGCCCGGCAGGGCGGTCAGTGCGGGACGCGCAACGCGCAGAACCGGGACGCCTGGCTGGAACGCACGCTGACCGCCATTGCGCCCGGCAGCCGCATTCTGGACGCCGGGGCCGGTGAGCTACAGTACAAGCGCTTCTGCGCCCATCTGGACTACATAAGCCAGGATTTCGCCCAATACGACGGCAAAGGCGTTGGCGTCGGTTTGCAGACCGGCGTTTGGGATCAATCCCGGCTGGATATCGTCAGCGACATCACAGCCATCCCCGAAGCCGACGCTTCTTTTGACGCAGTGCTGTGTGTGGAAGTGCTGGAACACATCCCCTACCCGGTGGATGCCCTGACGGAACTGACCCGTCTGCTGAAACCCGGCGGGGTGCTGGTCCTCACGGCCCCTTTCTGCTCCCTGACCCACTTTGCGCCCTACTTTTACCAGACCGGCTACAGCCGCTATTTCTACGAGTATTGGCTGGGCGCGCTGGGCTACGAAATTGTAGAGATGGATTGCAACGGCAACTACTTCGAATATCTGGCCCAGGAAGTGCGCCGCCTGCCCGCGATGGGTACACAGTTTGCCGGGCTGCACCCCTCCTGGCGGGAAGCTGGATATGCTATCTCAGGGGAAGACGATGGAAGAAGCGCGTCGTAATCTGCTAGAGGTGATCGAGATTCAATTGGAAGAGATGCAGCAACTGGGCAGCCTGGATGAGTTCCTCAAGGAGACGGAATTCCCTCTCCAACAGGATGTACTCATCTCTGAGCGGGATCGAGTAGGATTTGACAAGATTTTTCTGCCTTTCTCAGCTGTGCTGGAGCAGACTCGATGAGGCGGATCGTATCCACCAACTGGCGGACGCAAGTCAAGATTTTGGCGGCTTTCCCGTCATTGCCTGGCCGATTCCCGGAATCAATGCGGTTGCCATCCTGGATTGGAGGAAACGTATGGGTGAAGTAAGGGTAAAAGTGGAGTTGACCAATGCAGTGGATCAAGCCCTGGTGCGACGGGGTCTGCTGAAGTCAGAACAGGTACGCACTTATATGGCCGATGCCCTGGTGGATACCGGCACTGTTCGCTGTGTGCTGCCCCCCCATGTTGTAGAACGCCTGGGTCTGGAAATTATTGGTCGGCGCGTCGCCGAATATGCCGATGGTCGTCTTGAATCGGTAGGTCTTACTGAGCCTTTTACGCTACAGCTACTCGACCGTGAAGAGTTAGAGACGGCTATGGTGCTGGGTAACGAAGTCCTGCTTGGCCAGACGGCTCTGGAAAAACTGGACCTATTTGTAGACTGCGTGAACCAACGCCTGGTACCCAATCCGGCCCACCCGGATCAACCTGTCTCCAAAGTCAAATAGTCAAATGAACCCAGCACCGACTCGGTGGGATATTGGGCTGGAGGTGAAAGCATGCGCGTAGAAACCCATTCTGTTCCATCCAAACCCACGGCAGGGCAGACGCTTGCTCCCTTCTGGGGCGAAGAAGCTCTGCGCCGTCGCCTGCTGGACGTGTTGCAGTCGTCTGCACCGCCGAAGCTGACCTATGCGGAGTTCCTGGCCTGGGCCGACGAGGATACCCTAGCGGAGTGGGTGGATGGAGAAATCGTTATGACCAGTCCGGCATCGAGACGCCATCAGAGCATGGCGGACTTCTTAACCAGCGTGCTGCGTAGCTTTGTCGAACAGCACGATCTGGGTGTTGTCCTCAGCGCACCCTTTCAGATGAAGTTGGAACACGGCCGTGAACCAGACCTGCTCTTCATCGCCGCTGCGCACCTGGACCGTCTGCAGGAGACCTATTTGGACGGCCCGGCCGATCTGGTCGTCGAGATCATCTCGCCCGAAAGCATCGGCCGCGACCGGGGCGACAAGTTCTACGAGTACGCCCGGGGTGGCGTACCCGAATATTGGCTGTTGGACCCCCAGATGACCTGGGCCGAGTTCTATCGGCTGGAGGGTGGACGCTATCGGCTGGCCTTCGCCGGACAGGAGGGCGACTATCGCTCACAAGCCCTGCCCGGCTTCTGGTTGCGCGTGGAATGGCTTTGGCAACAGCCTCTGCCCATCGTGGAAGACGTGCTGCTGGAAATCGGCGGCGAGAGCTACGCCCGCCGCTGGATCGAACGTCTGCGCCAGAGTGGATTTCTGGGCAGCGCTTAGGATCGGCGATCAAATAACTTGATGATCTACCTTCCGGGAAGCGGCCACAACCGCTCTACTACGCCCTCAATTTCGTGGCCGCTTCCCGGAAGGTTGTCAAGTTATTTAAGTGCCGTTCCTTAGTGTCCATCCCCAGTTCACACTCTACCGTTCCGTCGGCCCTTGACTTATCTGGTATCATACGATTTGAAGGTTGATTCGTTTGAATGAAGAAGGGGAGCCGTCTATGACTGCGCAAATCGCTACGCTGAACAAACTCCGCATCTTGGAAACTCTATTTCAGCAAGGGTATCGCAGTGACTTCCTTGACCGGACGCTGGATAAGATCATCGCCCTGGAGCGAGCGGACATCCATCAGGAACTGACGGAGTTGCAAGCCCGCCTGACAGCGTTTGAGCAGCAATACCAGATCTCCTCTGCAGACTTCTATAGACGCTTTCACAAAGGAGAGCTGGGGGACGACGCCGACTTCTTCGAGTGGAGTGCGTTCTACGATATGGCCGAGACTCTGCGCAAACGTCTCCAGCTCTTTGCCAGCGAGACGCTGTGATCGAAGCACAAAAGTACCTCAGCGAAGTCAAGGCCAGGCTGGCCGCGTCACCCGCAATCGTGACCGTCGCAGTCGTTGCTGAACGGGCTTCGACTGATCGTGGCTACTTTCGCGCCCGCCTGACCCTAGCAAACGGTGATTTCCTGGAAGTTTCAGAATACTTCGTGATTCTGGCCGGCAGACCATCAAGCGTGGGATACCGTTATCAGTGGATGGATGGTGCCCGACAGAAGCTGATCCGGCGTTGGGACAACGCCGAGCATTTCCCTGATCTGCCACAGTTCCCGTATCACGTACATATCGGCGACCAGGAGTTGGTTGTGCCCGGATCCGCGCTGAGTATCGTGGCGTTGATTGACTTGATCGGAGGCGAGCTGGGTGAACAAACTTGAACACAGTCACCCGGTGTATCCCTGCGAGACCGATGCCCTGGTGAATACAAAGAATAAGGTTGCTGAACTCTGCTGACTTAGTGATTCCAAGAAAATTTTTGGACGCAGATGGACGCAGATTTCGCAAATTCAATCCGTGTGCATCCGTGTCCTTATTTTCAGGTTAGACCCCTTGTCAAGTATGTCTCTCATTCACATCGTGCAAACAGGAGGTTTTTCGCATGGCAAGTAAAATTCAAGCAATCAATGCATATTGTCCCCGGGTGAAGCTGGGGCGCACAGCCAGCAACGATGAACTGGTCGAGTTCATTGCCCGCAGCACCGGTCTCAACGAAAGCGGTGTGCGCTAGGTCTTGCTGGAACTGCGCGATGCCGTCATTGCCTTTAACCGGCAGGGGCGGCCCGTTAAGTTGGAAGGGCTGGGCATCTACTCCCCCAGCATCGATCTGGCGGGCGCGCTCAAAGTCGGCCACCGCGCCGACACCGCCCTCACCAAAGCCCTCAACACCGGCGCTGCCTACCGGGGCGAAGTTGAAAACCGGGAAAATATCGGCAAAAGCAGCGACGACCTGCTCGCCCTATGGAGCGCCCAGCATCCCGACGACCCGGTGAGTTGACGGTCTGCGGCGCAGCAGCTCTCCCCATCCCTATGAGGGGTTGCGCCAATTCCTCATAGGGATGGGGAGAATTCCTCGTAGAAGTTCCCTCCATTCCTCATAGGGGTTTTAGCACGTGTTAACAGTACGGTTCAGGTTGCCACACGACGCAAAAGCATGCGCAGCGTAATCGTCCACCTGATGGGCGGCCTGGGCAACCAGATGTTCCAATACGCAGCGGGGCGGGCATTGGCCCAGAGGCTGGGCGCAACGCTTAAACTGGACGTCAGTGCCTATGCCAGCGACCCGCTGCGCAGCTACAGCCTCTCTCCCTTCAACATCCAGGAACAGTTCGCCACTCCCGCAGAACTGGCCGCCATCCGTAGACCCTACGAGAGCCGGCTGGCCTGGTACATGCAGCGGCTGAGTCGTCTGCTCAAACTGCCCTTCGGCTGGACAACAGTGCAGGAAAACCACTTCAGACCCTTTGACCCTCGCTTCGCAATCATCTCCGGCCATGTCTATCTGGTGGGCTATTGGCAGAGCGAGAAGTATTTTGCCGACATGCAAGAGCTGATCCGAAGCGAGTGTACCCTCAAAGAAAAACCAGACGCGGCCAATCGAGAGATGGCCGAGAGGATCGCCGGGGTGCAGGCCGTCAGCCTCCACATCCGGCGCGGGGATTACGTTTCGAATCCCCACACCAATCAGATTCACGGTGTGTGCAGCCTGGCCTATTATCAGGAATGTGTTCGACGCCTGGCCGAGGAACTCTCGCGTCCCCACTTCTTTGTCTTTTCCGACGATGCAGCCTGGGCGCAAGAGAATCTGCGCCTGGACTATCCTACCACCTTTGTTGCTCACAACGGCCCGGCCCGGCCCCACGAGGACCTGCGTCTGATGACTCTTTGCCAGTATCACATCCTCGCCAACAGCAGCTTTAGCTGGTGGGGCGCGTGGCTCAACCCCAATCCAGACAAAATCGTCTATGCACCCGGGCGCTGGTTCAACGACCCAACGCTGGACACCCGGGATCTGCTGCCGTCGGGGTGGATAGGGGTTTGGGCCTGACAGGGCGAAAGGGAGAGCAGGTGGCAGGGTGCAATGCGATTCTGTGGTATGATATAGACAACCGATAGGACGTTCTGAAGGTTTGAACCGTTGAATAGGGAGCAGGGGGAACTTTGCAACAGCAGATTGTGGTGCGGACGGAAGTTTTCCGCGAAGGCGACTTATACGTGGCGCACTGTCCAGACCTGGACGTTTCCAGTTTTGGCGAAACGATCGCAGAAGCCAGCCACTCTCTCAACGAGGCGTTGATGGTCTTTCTTGAGGAATGCGAGGAGATGGGTTCCCTGGCGGATGTGCTGGAAGAGGCCGGCTTTGCCCGGCGGTGAGCATATCCTGCTTCTCCACAGGCGCTGTCTGTGCTATGATGCGGCCAGGAGGTGAGCGATGAAGAAGACCGTTGGCAATGATGCGGAAAGCGCGCCGAGCCCATTGGCGTCTTATATTCCGAAAATTGTCGCCTGTTTGCAGCAGATGGAGCTGGCAAGGATCATTCTTTTTGGTAGCCAGGCCAACGGCGAGGCAACCGAGACCAGCGATCTGGACCTGATTGTGGTGACCGCCAGCGATCAAACGCCAGCTACGTATCGAGAAAAGCAAGCAATTTATCTCGATGTAGCCAGGCTGCTCAGAGACATTCGCCGGGAGGCACCCATAGACCTGATCGTTCACACCCGGCCTATGCACGCCAGGTTTATAGAAATGGATAGCGCCTTTGCCCGGGAAGTGCAGCAGAAAGGTGTTGTACTCTATGAAAACCATCACGCGTGAATGGCTGTCCAGAGCAGCCGAAGATCTGGCTGCGGCCCAGGCCCTGCTTTTGCGAGCTGATCTTACAAACGTGGTGGCTTTCCATGCGCAGCAAACCGTTGAGAAAACCCTCAAAGCAGTGATCGAAGAATATGACCTTGGCATGATAAGAACCCACAGCCTGACGCGACTATACGAGCTGGTTCGACCCCACCATCCAGTCATTGCCGATATGGACATGCTGGATCGTCTGGAATCGGTCTACGTCGAAGCTCGTTATCCAGGCGACCTGGGATTGCTTCCCACTGGCAGGCCCACCCTGGAAGAAACGACAGAATTCTACAACTTTGCCCGGGATGTCTTTGAACGCCTTTCAGCCAACCTGGAAGACACAGAGGCCGACACAAACCCAGAGCCTACACGCGAAGAGTAATTGCGCAGCGACTCAAGACAGACTGGCGCGCGCGCCTGGACTTCACGGCCTGACAGAGCGGCTACCGAGGCAACCAAAACTATGAATGCCACAACCGTTACCGACCCCGCCGTCCAACTTCTGCCCCCCTTGCCGGCAACCACCCTGGAAGAGACAGCCCTGCGCGGTCGTCTGCTAGATGTATTACAGTCACCTGCGCCGCCGAAGCTGACCTACGCGGAATTTCTGGCCTGGGCCGATGAGGATACCTTGGCCGAATGGGTGGATGGAGAGGTGATTATGACCAGTCCGGCATCGAGACGACATCAAGAACTTGCTGGGTTTCTCGAGAAAATTCTAGGCGTTTTCGTCGAACAACGAGAGTTGGGCATTGTGTTGAGCGCGCCCTTCCAGATGAAATTGGAGCGGGGACGGGAACCCGACCTACTCTTCATTGCGCATGAACACCTGAACCGTCTGCGCGAGAGCTTTCTGGACGGTCCAGCCGATCTGGTGGTGGAGATCATCTCGCCGGAGAGTGTGGGCCGCGACCGGGGCGAAAAGTTCTACGAGTACGCTCGGGGGGGCGTGCCTGAATACTGGCTGATTGACCCGCAGAACGAATGGGCCGAATTCTATCACCGGCAGGGCAGCCATTACCGGTCGAGCTTCAGCGGCGACGCAGGTGAATACACCGCACTGGTCCTGCCCGGTTTTCGGCTGCGTGTCGAGTGGCTCTGGCAGCAACCGTTGCCCCGGGTGCTGGATGTGCTGCGGGCATTGGGGATGATCTGAAGCTGCAGCGGTCGCAACGAAGACGACGTGCGCCAGGTGTTGCTGAAACTGCGCGACGCTGTCAGATTCTTCAATTGAAACGGTCACTATTTCTATCAGCGACGCAGATTGACTCTACTGCCGATTTCTGGAAACACTCTCGAAAAAGCAAAGGAATTTGTGGGGTATACTCTGTGAGCGATACAGTCATCTCCGTCGAAAATCTCTCCAAACACTACCGCCTGGGCGTCATCGGCAGCAACACCCTGCGCGACGACGTCAACCGCTGGGTGGCTCGCCTGCGCCGCCAGCCCGACCCCACCCTCAAAATCGGGCAGGCGTCCCAAGTCGCCAATCGCCAGTCGCCAGTCGCCGACTCCATCTGGGCACTGAAGGACGTCTCCTTCGAGGTGCAGCGGGGCGAAGTCGTCGGCATCATTGGGCGCAACGGCGCGGGCAAGAGCACCCTGCTGAAAATTCTCTCGCGCATCACCGCCCCCAGCAGCGGCCACGTGCGGGTGAAGGGGCGCATCGCCAGCCTGCTGGAAGTGGGCACGGGCTTCCACCCGGAGTTGACAGGGCGCGAGAATATCTACGACTTCTCCAGCGTGGAGCAGTTCATCGACACCCGGTCAAGCGCTACCCTTCGACGAAGCTCAGGCCAGGCAGCAGCGGCATGTACGTGCGATTGGCCTTTGGATGTAGTCGGTTTCGGTTCGGATGGAACTTACAGCGGAACTTGAGCCAGCTTGTGGTATACTGCCAGACACGAGAAGCAATCGGAAAAAGAGAAAAGAGGAAATGATGGAGGTTTTACTACAACGCATCACTTTCAATCAAAGAGTTCTCGGTGGCAAACCGGTGATCCGGGGTCTGCGCATCTCCGTAGAAATGATCCTGGAATTGTTAACAAAGGGAGCAACCGAGTGGGAAATCCTGGAAGATTATCCCGAACTTGAGCCGGATGATCTGCGTGCTGCCCTGCTCTACGCCCACCATCTGGTCGTTGGTGAGACGATTCTCGACCGTGTGGCTGCTTAGATGAAATTCCTCACAGATGTCAATGCGAGTGGGATTGCGGCCCAGTGGCTGGCAGAACAAGGGCACGATGTGGTTCCAGTTTCTGAAAGAAACTCCAGGATGGACGACGAGGAGATTCTGCGCTGGGCTGTCGCTGAAGATCGTATCATTATCACGACCGATCAGGACTTTGAAGAGATGATCTGGCGCGAAGGGAAGAGCCACAAAGGGATCTTGCGTCTGGAGAACCTGCCTCGTTCTGAACGAAAAGCGCTGCTACAGGATGT
>CAMDEX010000223.1 GCA_945897075.1 Litorilinea aerophila | reverse complement strand
GACGGGCGCAGCAAGCAGCGCCCCTACAGTGCAAATCTTTATCTGAAAAACTATAGATTGGCCAGCGCCGTCACCTGCATCGGTGTGCGCGAATCGCCCGCACCGCGCAGGACGCCGCCGCCGATGAAAAGCACCACCAGCACAACGACCGTCCCCATCGTCACCTTTAGATACTCCCCGCCGATGGTTGCTACTTCTGGCTCCAGCCGAAAGATCGACAGAATGGGATCGGCCAGGAAGAAGCCCAGCAACGCCAGCGGGATGGAAAAGCAGACACTCCAGACAATTGACTGGCGGGCCAGATGGGAAGCCCGTTCAAATTTGCGCGCCCCCACCGCCTGCGCCACCAGCACCGAACTGCCCACAGAGAGCGCGCTGAGCGCAGAAATCACAAAAAACATCACCTGTAACGAACTGCCCACACCGGCCAGGGCCACCGCGCCCAGGCCGGCGACCAGAAATGTGTCCACAATGCCCAGCATTGTTTCCAGGAAGTTTTCGCCGATCACAGGCCAGGCCAGATTGAAGACCCTGCGGTTGGTGGAAATCTGTGCGGTGGGCAAAACCGCCGCATCGGTTTGCTCTGCAGCCAAATTTTCTGCGCTCATAGACACCGCCTTGTATTATTATTGTAATGGAAATTGCAGAACATACATTCTAGCAGAAACGATGCAGAGAAGCAATTCGCGTAGGAGGCACAGGTTGGGAAAAGGGATGCCGGAATTCTGACGTCCCTTTTCCCGACCCGTGCCCCTACGTTTGCTTTCTCCCTCGATTTGGGGTACAACTGGACGCGCTGCCCACCCACCACCGGAGAATCACCCGTGCCGTCCCACCAATTGTCCATCGCCTTCCAGACCGATAAAGCCCTCGCGGCCTACGGCCCACTGGCTGCCCAGGCCGAAGCCTACGGCTTTGACGGCGTGACAGTCTACAACGATATGCTCTACCAGCCGGCCTGGCTGCCTCTGTTGGAGATCGCCCGCGCCACCCAACGGGTGCGCATCGGCCCGGCCGCGGTCAACCCCTTCACCTGCCACCCCATCAATCTGGCCGCCAACGCCGCGCTGATTGACGAGGCCAGCAACGGGCGCGCCTATCTCGGCCTGGCGCGCGGCGGCTGGCTGGATTTTGTGGGTCTGCGCCCAGCCGCGCCGGTCACCGCCCTGGCCGAAGCCTTTGCCTGTGTGCGCCACCTGCTACGGCAATCCAAAGAGCCGTTGGCTGCTTCGATCTTCCCGCTGGCCGGGGGGGACAGTCTGCGCTGGAGAATTCAAAACCCGGAGATTCCCTTTCTGCTGGGCAGTTGGGGAGAGAAGACGCTGGTCGCCTGTCTGCCTTTTATCAGCGAAGTGAAGGTAGGCGGCTCGGCCAACCCGGACGCGGCGGCCTGGATGCGTGGGCTGATCGACCGCCACGCGCCAAAGGCCGGGCGACAGGCCGCGGAGATTGGGGTGGTGCTGGGCGCGGTGACCGTGGTGGACGAGGACGCGGCCGCGGCCCGCGCCCTGGCCCGACGCGAGGTGGCGCTCTATCTGCCGATTGTCGCTACTCTCGACCCGACGGTTGCCATTGAGCCAGACCGGCTGGCGGGGATGCAGGCCGCGGCCGAGCGCTACGATTTTGACGGCGCGGCCCACTTTATCTCCGACGAACTGCTGGCCCGTTTCGCCTTTGCCGGTTCACCGGAAACCGTAGCCGAGCAGACCGCCGCGCTCTTTGCCGCAGGCACAAGCCGGGTGGAATTTGGCACGCCGCACGGCCTGCGCGCGGCGTCCGGTCTGCGGCTGCTGGGGGAGCGGGTCTTGCCGCTGCTGCGGCGCTAAACATCAGATCGGCTGTCGGTCAGGTTTGGATGGGCTTGCAGATGGCGTGTATAATCGGCCACAATAGACGAACGCAGCAGATTGAGGCGGGTATGGCGAAAAAACTGCGGAAAAGCAACCTGCAAGACGGAGCGAAGGAGCCGCATGACACCTTCTTTCGCCAACTCCTGGCCCAACCGGCGATGGTAGCCGATTTTATCCAGAATTATCTGCCCGCCGATGTAGTGGCGCTGCTGGACCTGACGAAGTTGCAGCCGGAGCGGGACACCTTTGTAGATCCCCGGCTGCGCAAGCATTTTTCGGACCTGCTCTACAGCGTCCCCTTGAAGAGCGGCGGCAAGGTCTATCTCTACCTGCTCTTTGAACACAAGAGTAAGCCGGACAAACAGGCGCGGCTGCAACTGTTGCGCTATATGATACGCATCTGGGAGCAGGAATGGCGTAAGCGCGGTCAGATTTCACCGATTGTGCCGCTTCTCTTCTATCACGGGCCGGAGACGTGGAGTTATTCCACCGAATTTGCCGATTTGGTCGAAGCGCCGGAGGCGCTGAAGCAGTACACGCCCCACTTTCGCCATCTCTTGACCGATTTATCCAGCTACTCGGATGAGAAGATACGCGGCGAAGTCTGGTTGCGCGTTGGCTTGTTGGCGCTGAAACACATTTTCGACCAAAACCTGGGCCAACAATTGCCGCACATTTTGGGTCTGATAGGCAGCCTGGCGCAGCAGGAGAGCGGGCTGGAGATGTTGCGTACTGTCCTGTTGTACATCGCCCAGGCCAATCAAGCGGTCACAGAGGCGGAGTTTGAGCGAGGAGTGGCAGCCGCTGCGCTGCCAGAAGGAGAGAATTTGATGGCAACCTTAGCCGAAAAATGGAAAGAAGAAGGACGCGCGCAAGGCTTGGAGAGGGGGTTGGAGAAGGGCCTGCAGGCGCAACGCCAGACATTGTTGCATCTGCTCGATTGGCGTTTTCATCTTTCTGAAACCCAGAAAGCAGCGTATCGTCAACAGATCGCGCAGGTAAGCGACTTGCGCTTGCTTTCTCAGTTGATCGACCACCTGCTCGCCGCGCAAACCCTGACCGAATTTGATGGCAACCTGTTGGCTTGCCTCTCTCCCGCGCAGGATAGCTGAACCATTTCCAGCGGGGTAGATGATAGAACAAAAAAGGGTAGGAGAAAACGGGTTCGTTTTCTCCTACCCTTTTTGCGAGAGTCACATTTAGTTGCATCTCCGCTTTACATCAGGAACAGGCTCCCAGCCATCCGCGCTGCCGGGGATCGCAATCTCTTCGCGCAGAATCACCCGACCCTCTACCGCCAGGCTCATCTCCCAAATGCCGGAACGCAGCCCCACATCGGGGTCGCGCAGGTCCACCTGTAACTGGCCGTTCTCTGGCTGATCCCAGGCGCATTCATAGCGCACCCAGAGCAGTCGTTGGGAGCGATCCGTACCCAAAAAGTTCCATTCCCGCACAACGCCGGCATTGGCGGGGATGTGGCTGTAGTCAAAGGTGATACAAATGCGCTCCATCCCACCGGCCAGGGGTGTTGCCACCGCATCCCGGCATGTTCCCCCGCGATACATGAAATTGCCCGCGCTGGGGGTGGAAGCACCGCTGAGAAGCAGCGTGCCCCACAGCGTCGGATCGTTCTGGATGCGGCGGGCCGGGGAGGAAGAGACCATTCGCTCCAGCGACGAACCCGCGTCCCGGTCATTGATGCTGAGGGTGAAGCCGAAGGGCTGGCTGGCCAAAGCGTCTGATAACCCGTCCAGTCCAAAGGCGGCCCAGGGCAAGAGGAACTCGGCGGCATAGCCGTTCTGTGTGGCGCGGGCCGCGCCTGCGACAGCCACCTGCCGGCCAGGTTCAGCCTCCCGGTTGAATTGATAGGCTACGGGGCTGTCCACGTCTGGGCCGAAGCCCACCACAATTTGATAATCGTCGGCGTTCCAGAGATTGATAGACTGGTCGGTCGCAAGACTGCGATCAAAGAGAATCTCAACGCCATCCCGCTGCCAGAGATCGGTCAATTTTGTAATCGTGTCAAAGTTATAGCGGTCATCCGTCACCTGCACGGCCACCAGCAACCCGTCGCTCTGCCAGCCGACCTGCGCCAGGGCAGAGAGGTCGTCAGCATTGCCAAAGGCAGGCGGTGTCGGATAGCTCCAAACGGTCAATGGCTGCCAGTTGTCCGTCCAATCGTCGAATTGGGCGTCCAATGCAAGGCTGGGTTGCGCTAAGGCGACAAAGACGCCCTGCTTGCCGGGGCGCAGTATACTGCTGGTAAAATCGTTGACAGGCAGCAGCCAATAGATGTCGGCGTCGCCTTCGCTGGTCCAGCCCGTTTTGCCGCTGGCGTTCTTCACCTGCCACCAGACCCATCCGTCATTACAGTCAGGGCCGTCGATGACGTCTACAACCTCACCCGGTTTGATCTGAAAGTCGCTGCTGCTCTCTTTGGCCGCGTTTCTATGCACAAAATTGGCTAGAGCCGGCTCAAAAGTCACCACAACGCTGTCGCCTTTGCGAATACGCGAAGGGTAGACGCCTGGACACACCTCCTCCCTACCCGGTAGATAGGCAAAGGGGTGGACGAGGGGGGTAAGCCAATAGGCTTTGCTGGCACTATCCCCCTCTGCTGCCCAACCGGTCAGCGCTTTCTTCTCTTTTGTCAGGCTGCCCTGGGCGTTCACCAGCCAGAAGAGTGTGCCGTCCACACAGACAGGGCCATCAATCACGCGCATCCCATTGCCGTAGGCAACGCTCCCCAGTGGCTCAGCGGATCCGGCGGCAGCATCCAGCGCAGAGACAAAGACTTCTCTGCCGGGTTTGACCGCACTGTAGGCAATCGCGCCCAGCCACAAACGGGAAGGCAGAGGGCAGCCGTCTACGCTGATTCTGTTGTAGCTGGCGCTGGCGCTTTGTAGCTGCTGGCTGAAGACAGACAGCGCGCTTGCGGCTGGTGTGGCCGTTTGCGCTGTCGGCGCCGCTGTTGGTGTCGCTGTCGCCGTCGGTGTCGCTGTCGCCTCGCTTTCGGTGATGACCGGCGCAGAAACTGTCGGTGTGGAGGGTGGCCGGTTGGGATTGAAAAAATTGCTCAACACAAAGTAGGCTGCAATCACCACAATCACTGCCACCACACCGATCCCAGCGATGGGAAGCAGACGGCGCACATCCGGGCTGACAAGCGGCTCGGTTTGCGAAGTCAGCGGGGGCGACTTCTCGGTCACAACGGTTTGGGGCGCACCAGCTACCGGTGCAGGCGATGGCACAGCCACCGACGCAGGCGATGGCACAGCCATCGGCGCAGGCGATGGCACAGCCATCGGCGCGGGCAAAGGCAACGCTGGCCCGACCAGATCAAAGATGCGCCCATCCGCCACACGCATATAAAGCACAGGCGTGCCCCACTCCACATCGCTCACATCGGCATAGATACTCTTGCGCGCCTCGCTCAGCGCGGCGTCCACCGGAAGGCCGTCGGCAATCGCCGCGTAGAATTCGTGGGCCAGCGTAATCGCGGCTTTGTCCGACACCTCGAACTGCATGGCGATCACCGCGGGGATATCCTGTTGCAACAGGCTTTGGGCCACACCGGCAAAGGGATCGGTGTAGGAGGTGCGCCCGCCCTCGCAGGCATTGAGGATCACCAGACGCAGGCTCTTTTCGTCGTGGAGCATCGTGCCCAGCTGCTGGCCGCCGATCTTACGCCCCCGCCCATTCTCGTCCACAAAGACCAGCACGCCATCGCTGGCCTGCGCGTCGAATCCCCCGTGGCCGATGAAGTGGAAGATATGATAGCTCTGGCGGCGCAGTTGGCGTTGCAGCGCGCTGAGCGAGGCCGTATCCGTGCGATCCAGCACAATCCTTCCGCTTGCCTCCAGATCAACTACCGCTTCCCTCAGCTTCGCCCACTCCTTCTCCACATCCAACGGCTCGTAATCGCTGGGGCTGGCAATCATCACCAGCACGCGCAGGGGTGGCTCGATACGCAACGGCTCGATACGGCCAGTCAAGTCCAAATCACGTACCAGAGGCGAATCCACCGAGAGGCTGAGAAAGCGGTTTTTGTCCGGGTTGTAAAGATATTCCCAGGGCAGATCGATCAATTCGGGCGCGCTGGAAGCAAAACGCAGACGGATGCGCAGACCGGCTGCCTGCTCTGCCGCCTCGGAGAAGCTGCCGTCCAGCGCGCTGCGCAGGGTGCCCACGAATACAGTCTCATATAGACGTGCGCCAAACTCGCGGGCCGCCGCCATCTCGGAGGAGTCTACCCGGCGCGTGGCCTGCCGCTTCTGGCCCATGCGCAGAACAAAGTTCTCCAACTCCAGGGTGGAGAAGGGGAAGCCGAATTCGCCCACCGCCGATCCAGCCGGCGCGGACAAAACCCGCGCCCGGTAGCCCGCCTCTGTGCGCTCCAGCATCAGGTCGAATTCGAGGTATTTCTTAAATTCCATAAGAGTTCCTATCTATTTTTGGCTTCCAGATTGGCACCCTTACCAGTTTCGTCAGTCAGTACATCCAAGCCAATCTTACCCAAGCTGTCGGTCATCGCATCACAGGTTAATTAACAGAAAATTCAGTGAATTGGCGCTTAAAAGGAGCGTGGAAACCCAGCACGATACGATCTTTGGGTATCCCTAATGCAACTAAATCTTCAGCGACAAAGAGTTCTGTTCCATTATGCTGTATCCAAACTTTATCACCCTTGATATCAATATGTAAGATACAGCCATAGACGCGACGTTTGTTTACCCAGCCAACATTGACCAATTGATAGTGATCATGCGTCGTATCAACAACCATTTGTGTTTCGATCTCCTCAAACAGCGGTCTCTGTTCGATATATTGTTTGAGTAGGTTCTGAACCTGCGTTCGATATTTTTCTATGGGAGCCATTGGTAGATGACCTCATTTTCTGCGTCATAGACGATCAATTTTAGGTTGTAGCGTTGGATTGCCATTTGACCAAACTCTAATCGAAAAAATTCGTCAAAGACATCCAGCGGGATTGCAAGAAACAGAATGCGACCAGGATGCTGAATCTCTAATACCAATAGATAACTCAGGAACTGACCGAGCGCGCTATAGAATTCTGAGATAGTGGACGAGCCAAGAAAACTTTTGACTTCAATCGCGATCTTTTGCCCGGCTTTTTCAGCCGCAATCATTCTCTCGGCGCCCAGATCAATGAACATTTCAACTTGGGCAAAGCTGATGAACAAAGGATCGTGAGTTATCGTCCATCCTTCTTTCTTTAAAGCGTTTTTTACAGCTTGATGAGCGATATCTCGTGCTGGCACTTGTTAGAACTCCTTTCTACCCAACCAGTCAATAGAAACAGGGAATTTTCGTAGGGCAGATTTCCATATCCGCCGTCGTTGGTAAGTAAGAAACTGCCCTACGAAAGTCTACATTTCAAAGATACCTTGCTACAGTCGCAAGGCGGATCACCAATCCGCCCTACGCCATCACCCCGCGCCGGGCCGCTTGCCCGTGCGCTCGGCGTGGGTGGCCAGCAGTTCTTTGATCCCGGCGATGGTGTCGTTCGTCACATCCTCCAACCCTTCCTGGACGGACGCGTTGTCGGAGAGATAGGCCAGCCGCGTCCAGTAGGTGTTGTAGAGAATCCCCAGCCAGGTGATGAATTGCAGATTCTCTTCCAGCGCCTGCAGGGGACGGCTGAGGAAGTAGGAGAGGAAGGCGGCGATACCCAAGCCGCCGAAGACCGCGGCCGTGCCGATGGCCGTTGTCGGGTTGTCCCTACTCACATAAGCCATCACAATAGCGGCCACAAAAGCCAGAATTCCCACCCCAAAGAGAATCCGGTACATCCAGACCGTCGTCCAATAGGGGCTCATAAATCCCTTTAGCACCTGATCGAACATTGTCTGGTTGTTCTCAAAGCCCTTCTGCATGTGCAGTCGCCAGAAAGAGTAGAGTTGCGGGTCGGTCTGGGCCAGTGTGCCGCCCTCGGGGACAGGCAGCCGTTCGCTCACAACGGGCTGCTCGACGATCTCCCGCGCGCTGGGGGCGGCCATAGCCGGCTGCGCAGGGGCGATCCCGCGCCCAGCACCGATCTCCCGCGCAAAGAGATCGATATACTCCCGAATGATGCCGGCATAGAACTCCGGCTGGCCTGGGCCGTTGTAGCCACGGGCAAAGGCCACATAATCCCCCTGGCGCAGGGAAACGATCAGACGCTTGCTTTCGATAAAGCGGAACAACCCCCGAATCTGCGCCTCTTCGCTGGCTTGAAAAGCATCAAACATCGCTTTGGGCGAGGCATAGCCCAGGGCCGCAAAGTTGAAACCCATAATCTGGGGGGCACCCATACTGATTGACTTCAAGGCCGGTTCTTCGATAAAGTTGCGGGCAAAGTCCAACACCTGCCACTCCTGGCCCTGGCTCTGGTGACAGTTCTGCCACTCGCCCTCCCGATTCGGGCGCCACTGATGCCCCTTCCACGACTCCGGTTGGTTGAAGGCAAAGAAACGCTCGAAGACCGGTCTGTTCTGCTCTCCCCACTGCTGCAAAAAGATGTGGTTCTCAAAGCGAATTTTCAGCCGTCCATCCGGGCCGAAGCCATCGCCGCTGGACTCGGCCAGCAGCACAGCCAGCGCCACCGCCGGGTCTATGCCCAGCCGACCAGCCTCGGCAGTGAGCAGATCCTTGTGGCGCGTCCACGCGCGCAATAGACCGACCGCGTTGCCTGTGGGCGCAGATGGCACTGGTGTGGGCGCAATCTGGCGCATTACCCACTGATTACTGACATAGCCCGGCGCATCCTCCGCCAGCGCAAAGAGCCAGTCGCTGCTATCGTCCAAGACCTGCACAGCCTCTTCGTGGGCCAGGAAGCGCAGCCGGGGATGTTCAGCGCCCGGCCCCACACGCAGGGAAAGACCATCCGTCGCTGTCACCAGCCCCTGCCAGCGCATCGTCTTGACCAACTGTGCCAGCAATTCCTGGCGCAGGGTGGATCGCTCGTTGGCCGTCAGCGACGGCGTCTCGTCCAGCGCGGGGCCAGCGTAACGGCCTGGCCGATCCAGAGCCAGAATCGCCACATCCTGCCCAGCCTTGACCAGCAGCGCCCAGGGATCGGCCAGCCCAGACTTGTTGGCCGCGTTGAAGACTGCATCAATGGCCTGCTGATTGGTGTAGATGCAGGGGATGCGCGTCTCCACCGGGGGCGCTACTGTGCCGCCTGTATCGGTCTGTGCGGGCGGGGCAATCGGCGCGGCGATGCCCGCTGGCGGTGCGACAGGCGGTGCGACGGGCGGTGTAACCAGAGGCGGTGTGACCGGCGTTCCCACTGCGCCGACGGTCGGTTGGGGTTTGTGATCGCTCTTGTCGCGCAGTTGGCGCACCCGATCCAAAATCTCGATCGGTCTGCTTTGGGTATCCGGCCCGGAATGGCGAAAGGTCTGCCAGTTTGGGCCCACGCCCACCTGAAAGAGACAGGCCCCCAGCGCAAAATCGTCCTGCACCAGATAGTCGTTGAACCAGTCCAACGAACGCCAGTAGTCGTCCTGGCTGACCGAATCCTCGGCGTAGAGCCAGCCCACATCCCCCGCACCGTCCTTGCTGTGCGCAAACATACGCGCCAGCCCGGCTTCGGTGATGATGGCTTTGTAGACCCGCCCCGTCTGCTGGCGGATGCCCTGAATGATCGGCCTATAGCTGCCGGCGCTGGAAAAAACACCCGCGGCCGGGTCCGGGCGCATAGCGGGCCAGCCATATTCGTGAAAGCCCAGATAGGTATAGGAGGCCAGCGTCTCCGGGAAGAAGTCCAAATAGTGGGCGGCGCTGGTAAAGTTGCCCGCGCCAAAGTTGAAGGCGACAGCCTCCACGCCCTGCTCCATCAATTTGTTGCGAAAGGCGGCCTGGAATTTGTCGTAGGCACGCAGCCGCCGCTCGATCTCCTCTTTCTCGCCTGCGCTGTTGCTATAGCCGCCCGAGGCGGGGCCGGGGATTGACTCGTTCAGACTCATCCAGGCGTCCACCAACAGACGGCCATTCTCGCCTTTGCGCGTTGCCAACTGAAAGTTGTCGGCCAGAATGTGTTCGGCAAATTCCCGCCCGCGCGCGGCGGGGTCCGGCCCATCCAGCCAGGCGTTGGCCAACGACTGATCGACGGGGATCTTGTCCCCGCCCTGGCCGATATACTCCATACGCCCAATCACAAAGGCATCCGGGGCGCGGAAGCGGCGGATGTCCTGCAAAAGGCCCTGATCCCAGGCGTGCATCAGAATCACCGGCGGCTGCACATTGGAGATGTGGTCGTGGGTGCCCTGGCTGTTTTGGATGTAGAAGCCGAGTTTGTTCATGGCGAAACTCCTTTCAAGAGAAAGCTGGCAAGACGAGACGCGTGGATCGTTTTTGGATACGCTGTTATCATAACCACAAAGGCACAAAGACACAAAGAGGGAAAAAGAGGAAGGGAGGACAAGAGGAAGGGAGGACAGGAGGACACGTCTCGCTTCCTCCCTTCCTCCCTTCCTCCCTTCCTCCTGTCCTATCTTCTCTTCTTCGTGTCTTTGTGCCTTTGTGGTTCAGCTTGTAAGGCGAAATATCTGTGCGGCGTTCCCGCCCAGGATGCGATCCGCCTGGGCGGGGGTGAGGAAGGGCAGCCCCTCGCGGATCAGACGCAACTCGTCGGCCAGGGAGAGCCAGTTGTGACGGACCCGGTGGTGGCCGGGATAGCCCGTACCCCAGAGCGTGCGCTCCGTCCCGAAGGCATCCAGCAGGGCGCGGATGAAGGGATGGACATCGGCGAAGGGGAAGGGCTGACGGGAACGCCCTTTGACATCGGAGAGTTTGAAACGAATGTTGTCGTGGGCGGCCAGATCGAGAATCGGCTGGAACGCGGCCATCGCCTGCGTCACGTCCGGGTAGCCCATGTGATCCACGATCAGACGCAGGTGGGGATAGCGGGTGGCAATGGTAGCCAACTGGTCGGCCTGGTCCGCGCGCAGATGAAATTGCAGCGCGGCGTCCAGCCCGGCCAGCTCCTCCCAGAGCGCATCGTTCTCGGCACGCAACAGGACTTTCTGCTCCGGGTAGTACATCGGGTGAAAGCGAAAACCGGCCAGCCCCCGCTCCTGCATCCAATCGCGGGCGAGATGCGCGTTGTCCGCGGCCAGGGGATCGAGCAGCCCCATCCCCACAAAGCGGCTGGGGAAACGGGCCACCGAATCGGCGATGTAGCCGTTGTCCCAGGTGGACCAGCTTGTCTGCACCAGCACAGACCAGTCCACCCCGTGCGCATCCATCTCGGCC
>CAMDEX010000222.1 GCA_945897075.1 Litorilinea aerophila | reverse complement strand
CCCCCCCCCCCCCCCCCTACCGTATTTTTAACGAATGCAAACAGAAGCACCGGCCTATTGTCGGTGCTTTTTGTGTTGTTGGTTTGGAGGCCGATTCTCGGCATTTTCGATTCTTGGCAAAAGAGCGTATGATTCAGTTGACAGTAGTTCAAACAGACCATTTTCCCTGGCAGAGGATCAGGCGTGGACATTGAAGATATCAAATCGTCTGTCAGGATCGGTGACTTTCGGCTGAGTTTACACGCCGAAATTGAGGCTACAAATGAAAATCTGGAAATCATGCAGATTGTACGTGCAATTCTAAACAGTCAGATGTTGGAAGAGTACCCGAACACAGGACGCGGCGAAAGTTGCCTACTCGTCGGTTTTGCCGATTCAATCCCAATCCATGTGGTGTGTGGTTTTCGTGGAAATGCGGTCATTGTGATAACAGTATACACACCGGGTCTGCCGAAATTTGTGGATCCGTGGACAAGGAGTAGTACCAGATGAGCAAGAATCAGAAGTGCCATTATTGCGGCGGTCAGGAATTTGCGGTACGCCGGATGCGCTATGTTTACAGTCGAAAAGAAAAACATCTGTTTGTGCCCGATATGCCCGTTGATGTCTGCCTCTCGTGCGGGATGATTTTCTATCACGGCCCATCTCTGCTGCGCGTTGAGGAACAGTTCAAGGCAATTTATGAGCGGCACGAACTGGCAACGCGCTATACACAGATGCCAGTTCTAGAATTGGTAGATTGAGATGAGGAACAATGTTTACCGAGATTGTCGCTGTCGCCCACGTGGGCGATTACCGGTTGCAGCTTACGTTTGGTGATGGGGTCGCTAAAGAAGTCGATTTGCGGGACGAACTGTGGGGAGAGGTATTTCTTCCCTTGCGGGAAGTCAGCCTTTTCCAGCAGGTCTTCATTCCGCAAGATGGCGACACAATCGAATGGCCCAATGGGGCGGACTTTGCGCCGGAGTTTCTTTATGAAATTGGTGTACCGGTGTTGGAGCAAGCCTGATATACGGCCTTTGGCGTCACTCTCATCCCATCATCCCACTGTCACATCCCCCAAACCAACCAATCAACCAATCAAAACCCTATGCGCATCCTCCTCACCTCCGCTGCATCACCCTTGACCTACAGCTTGGCCGAACAACTGGCACCGGCCTATACCTTGCGTATGACTGAACGGCAGATGACAAAATCCGCTCATGAGTTCGTCCTGTGCGAGCTGGGCCACGACGCATCCACCAATCTGCTCGTGCGCGGGATGGACGCGCTCGTTCTCGTGGACGCGTTGCCAGCGGGCGCGGACACAGGCGCGCAGATCGACCAGTGTACCCGCTGCGCCTACAACCTGCTGCTGGCCGCGGCCAGCGAAGGGGTGAAACGGGTGGTCTATCTGAGCAGTCTGGAGCTAATGGCGGCCTACGACGGCTACCTCTACGACAGCCGCTGGCGACCACAGCCCACCACTGCGCCGCCCACGCTGACAAAGTATCTGGGCGAATCCACCTGCAAAGAATTCGCCCGCGAGGGCAAAGTCGCGGTGACCGTCCTACGCCTGGCCCACAACGCGCCGCCGCAGAGTGTGGCCGCAGCCATCACGGGCGCTCTGATCGGTGACCACCCGGTCTGGCAGATCGTTCACGTCGAGTAGGCGTGCCCAATCGCAGTCAGTGAGTCAGTGAGTCAGTAAGTCAGTCACTGTCCACTGTCCACTGTCCCACTGTCCACTGTCCACTGTCCACTGTCCACTGTCCCACTGTCCACTGTCCCACTGTCCACTGTCCCACTTTCTTTGGAGTTACCCTATGAACGTTCTTATTCTCGGCGGTGTGGGTATGCTCGGCCCCTACGTGGCGCGCCATCTGGCCCCCCGCTACAATCTACGCATCACCGATCTGGCGCCGCCCGCCGACCCCCTGCCCGGTGAATTTATGCAGGTGGATGTGGCCAACCGGGCGCAGGTGCTGGCCGCCGCTGAGGGGATGGACGCCATCATCAATCTCTCGGTTTTGCGCCAGGATCGCAAGCTCGCCTTTGATGTAAACACGCTGGGCTGCTATCACCTGATGGAAGCCGCCGTCACCCACGGCATTCGCCGCGTCATCAATACTGGACCCCATTTCACCGTAGCCGGACGGCTGACCTACGAGCAGTTTGACTACGACATCGGGCCGGACGTCCCGCCCCAGCCTGGCACGAATCTTTACGCGTTGAGCAAGTCATTGGGCCACGAAATCTGCCGGGTCTACAGCGAACAACACGACATTTACGTGCAGATGTATCTCTTCTACAACTTCCGCGACCCGGCGGATGTGCCGTTGGGCAGCCAGCACGCGCCCTTCTCCATCTCCTGGGAGAATGCGGCCGAAGTATTTTCCCTGGGCCTGGAGATTCCTCTGGAGAAGCTGCCCTCCCGCTGCGAGGTCTTCAACGTCTTTACGGATATGCCGCACGGCAAATTCAGCAACGCAAAGGCAAAGCAAATTTTGGGATTCCAACCGCGCAATGACATTAGCGGATTGTGGACGAAAGGATAAGGGGATGATGCGATGCTGGGTGTCTACACCCAGCATCGCATCATCCCCTTTCACTCTATCACTGGCGTCTATCCCCTCCCCTGTCGATTTTTCATCTCCCCATTCGTCGTATTGACAGAAGGGCGAAGGGTTCGCCCGCTGTTCAATCCCAAAGGAGAACCTTCCTATGCGTTACATCTGCCTGATCTACACGAACGAAGCCGACTATAACCAGATGACGGAAGCCCAACAGCAAGCCAATATGGGCGCGTATTGGGCCTTCACCGAAGCCGTGAACAAAGCCGGCGTAAACAAAGGCGGCGACGCGCTCATGCCCACCAGCATGGCGACGACCGTGCGCGTGCGCAGCGGCAAGACCGTCACCACCGACGGCCCCTTTGCCGAAACCAAAGAGCAACTCGGCGGCTTCTACCTGCTGGAATGCGCCAACCTGGACGAAGCCATCGAATGGGCAGCCAAAATCCCTGGCGCGGCGGTGGGATCAATTGAAGTGCGCCCGGTGATGGAGTTTTAGAAGAAAGAAGGAGATTGGGAGATTGGGGGATTGGGAGATTGGATTGGCAACACTACCCAATATCCCAATATCTCAATCCCCAATCCCCAACTACCCTCTGATGAACCACTCCCACACCCACCTGACCATCGAGCAGACCTTTCGGCAGGAGTCGGGCCGGGTGTTGGCCGCGCTGATCAGTTGGCTGGGCGGCGACTTCGAGATGGCCGAAGATGGCCTGCAAGATGCCCTGATCGTCGCCCTGGAACGCTGGCCCGCCGAGGGCGTCCCCCGTACCCCCGCCGCCTGGATCACCACCACTGCCCGCCACAAAATCATTGACCGCCTGCGCCGGCGGCGTACTTTGGCGCGCAAAACAGAGATAGTGGCCCAGGCAGAAGCCGCGCGCCGTCTGGGTGCGGAGGAGCGTGAGAAGGAGAACGATGTGAACCAGATACCCGATGAGCGGCTGGCCCTCATCTTTACCTGTTGCCACCCGGCCCTGGCCGCAGACGCGCAGATCGCACTTACCCTGCGCACGTTGGGCGGGTTGACCACCGGCGAGATCGCGTCGGCCTTTCTGGTGCCGCTGCCCACAATGGCCCAACGGCTGGTGCGGGCCAAGCGCAAAATCAGTGACGCGGGCATTCCTTTTCGCGTTCCGCCGCCCCACCTGTTGGGCGAGCGGCTGGATGCGGTGATGAGCGTCATCTATCTGATCTTCAGCGAAGGCTACGCCGCCAGCTCCGGCGACGCACTGATCCGTCGCGATCTGTGCGCCGAGGCCATCCACCTGGCCCAGGTATTGGCCCAGCTTCTGACCGACGACCCCGCCCTGGACGAAGAGCCGGAGGTGCTGGGGCTGCTGGCGCTGATGCTGCTCCACGACTCGCGGCGGGATGCCCGTCTCGGCCCGGATGGGGAGATGGTGCTCTTGGAGGAGCAGAACCGCGCCCTCTGGCATCGGGAACAGATCGGGCTGGGGATGGGGCTGGTGGAGCGGGCGTTGGGGATGGGGCGGCCCGGCCCCTATCAGATTCAGGCCGCCATCGCCGCGCTGCACGGGGAGGCACAGAGCGCCAGCGCAACGGATTGGCGGCAGATCGCCCTGCTCTACGATGCGCTCTACCGGCTGTATCCTTCCCCGGTGGTGGAACTCAACCGGGCCGTGGCCGTGGCAATGGCGAATGGAGCCCAGGCCGGTCTCGATCTGCTGGACGATGCGGGGCTGGCCCTGGCCCTGGAAAACTACCACTTCTACCACGCGGCCCGCGCCGATCTGCTGCGCCGCCTGGCTGCGCGGGAGCCGGCCCGCCTGGCCTACCGCCGCGCGCTGGATCTGACCCAAAACGATGTGGAGCGCCGTTTCCTGCAACGCAGGCTGGCGGAGGTGGGGGAGACTGAGCGGATGTGAAAAAGGTATTGGGTATTGGATATTTCATGAGGTGAACACTACAAGACCACTCACCGCTGGTTGGTAGGGGTTGGGCAAGACAATGTCGAGGCACGAGTAAGACTGTAGGAGTTTTGGGGCGTCAGGTTGTTTTACCGTTCTTTGACAGACGATTAGGAGAAAGAGTAGAATTAGAAAACTATAAGGGAACAAGACTTATCAAGTGTTACCACAAGAGGGGTTAGCCCTGTGAGTAGTTTGCCGCTAGATTCACTAATTGTCCGCCAATTTCGGGCGTTTCGAGAGTTATACATCCCCAATCTAGCCCGTGTCAACTTGATTACGGGAAAGAATAATGTGGGTAAATCCTGTTTGCTGGAAGCTCTTTGGATATACGCTCGTCGTGGGGCACCATCATCGCTTCTCCAGATTCTGACGTCCCGAGACGAAAGCCGCCGATCTCAACAGCGTAACGAAGACGGCAGTGAGGATCAAGCTCTTGCCTTCAAATACCTCTACTTTGGGCGAAAGGATATTCGTGTTCCGTTGCAGCCCATTGAGATCGGCCCTGCCACCGCACAGGAAAAAATGCTGTCTATCAATGCGGGCTGGTACGTAGTGCAGGCAAGCGAGAGTGGACGTCGGGATATGCTCCCGATTAACCCAGACGAATACAGCGCGGCGGAGAGTCCAATTCTTGGTTTGCGCATCCAGGATGGGCTGAACGAAGCAACGATTCAGCGTCTTGATTTTCTACTGGAACGTCGGCCGCTCCGCCCATTCGAACCAAAAGGCATCCCTGCTGTCTTCGTATCCGCGAATGGCCTGGACTCGACACAGGTATCTCAATTTTGGGATGCTGTTGCCTTGACATCCTTGGAGGATGACGTGCTTGCTTCGCTGCGTATTATTGCGCCGGAAGTCGAGCGGGTGAATCTAGTGGGCGATCAAGAGAATGTCAGAAACAGAATCCCAACCGTGAAAATGAACGGACAAGAAAGCCCTATACCGTTGCGCAGTTTGGGCGAAGGGATGAACAGAATGTTTGGCCTGGCATTGGCGCTGGTCAACGCTAAAAATGGAATTCTGCTCATCGATGAGATCGAGAGCGGGCTACACTATAGCGTTCATCTGAAGGTTTGGCAGTTGATTTTCAAAATCGCCAGTCAACTGAACATACAAGTTGTCGCTACATCGCACAGTTGGGATGCAATCGAAGCGTTCCAGGAAGCAGCCAACAAGGATGTGGAGAAAGGGCTACTTATTCGCCTGGCGCGCAAGGGTGAAGAGATCATTCCTACGCTCTTTTCCGAAGAAGAATTAGCCATAGCCACCCGTGAACATATCGAGGTTCGCTGAAATGTCTGCAAAGAGAATCTTGTTGGTGGAAGGCGTTGATGATGAGCATGTCATCAAGCATATATTCGGGAATCGTAGCCTGCCCAAACTCGACGAAATCAAAGAACATGGAGGCGTCGACAGACTTTTAGGAAGTTTTTCTACCCACTTAAAAGGAAGTGAAGATGGCGACATTGTCGGCGTAATCATCGATGCGGATGTGGATATCCATGCGCGCTGGCAATCACTACGAAATACCCTAATCCATCTGGGGTATCAGAATGTAACGGATAATCCATCACCCGACGGCTCCATTTTCGACTCTCCAACAGGCACACTCTTGCCGCGGGTTGGCATTTGGATGATGCCCGACAACCAGAACCAGGGTATTTTGGAAGACTTCTTGCGCTTTCTGATTCCAACCGGATCACGCCTGTTCGATCACGTCTCGTCCAGTGTCGCAGCCATTCCGCAAGGAGAAAGGCGATTCAGTGCGTTTGCCGAACCCAAAGCTCTCATTCACACCTGGTTAGCGTGGCAAGCTGAACCCGGCAAGCCGCTGGGCACAAGCATCACAGCCCGTTATCTTGACCCCGACGTAGCACAGGTTGACATTCTTGTCTCTTGGCTGGATCGGCTATTCTTTCTGTAAACCAAAACCCCAAAAAACTGATCGAATTCGCCCCTCTCCCCTGGCTGTGTTATACTGCATCCACTCGCTGCCCTACAACCGAACTTTGTCCGGCTCGTCTTCTGCGTATGCGACACGGGTCGCCCAAAGGAACCTCTTGCTATGTGGTACACCGCCTTCGCAGTGCGCCGTCTACTCTTTGCGATCCTCTTCTGCATCGCTTTTTTGGCCTTCTCTCCGCACGCCCAGGCCACCGGCGACAGCCCCACCGACACCCCCACACCCGTTGTCCTGGAAACCGCGGAAGAGTGGGCAATTGGGGGCGGGCTGCTCTATTGGGCCAACTCCTGCTTTGGCGAGGAGTTGCCGCCGCCCAGTACGATCAAACGCCAGCCCGTGGCCGGCGGCCCCGCCCGTCTGCTGGAGACGACGGGCGGCGAGGGCTGTCTCAGCTACCTCAACATCGCCGCCGCGGATGACGGCGTATACTATTACGATGCCTCACAGAATCGGCTGGAAGTGATCCCCAGCGCCGCGCCCTCCACGCCCCAGCCGGTGGTGGATCTGACGGTCAATCAGCAGCCCAGCACGGGCAGCAGCCTGAAAATAGCGGGTGACTTCATCTATTGGCCCTCCGTCAACGCGGGCAAAGTCTTGCGCGTGGCAAAGAGCGGCGGTCCCATCGAAACTGTCGCCGACGCTCTTTCGAACCCGCTCGATGTGCTGGTCGTGGGTATCACCGTCTATTGGACCGACAGCAGCGGCGTCCGCTCCATCCAGACCAACTGTGCCACGCTGCCCTGCACCGATACCACACAGACCTTCTCGCCCTTTGCCGCCGCGGGCAACAGCGGGAGTGGTCTGCTCTATCGCGCCAATCGTTTCAACTACACCATCGCCTGGGTCGAGCGCACCCCGACCGGCCCCAGCAGCAGCACCAACGCCATTCGCCAGCGTTCATGCAGTTTCATCGCTATCTGCTTCAACCAGGCCAGCACTTTTTACAGCGCGGCCTCCAATTGGGTGATCGGCACGCCCGTTTTCGACGGCACGAACTACTTTTGGACGGAACGCTTCTTCAGCATCAACACCTCCGACGGCAAGCTGCGCCGCAAAGCCATCAGCGGGGGCGGCGACCCCCAGGACATCGCCGTGGCTCTGGCGGGCATTGACCGGCGGCTGGTGATCGCCAACGGCAATCTCTACTTTGCCGTGGGCGCGCCCTCACCTTTCAACCAATACGGCGTCTATCTGATCGCTCTCAACGCCAGCGCCATCACCCGCGATCTGGCCGCCAGCGCCTGGGAAGTGACCCAAGCCATCCAAAATGCTGCCAACGCCGCGCCGCTGATCGCCGGAAAAACGACATACGTGCGCTTCTATGCCACAGCGTTGAGCGGCCCCACTGCCCCGGTGGTGGAAGCCAAACTCTTCGCCACGCGCAACGGCCTGCCTCTGGCCGGTTCGCCCCTGGCTGCGGTCAACGGCGTCCGCCCGCTGCGTGTGGGCGGCACATTTGACCGCGCCCGGCTCAACGACGGTTGGTACTTCTTGCTGCCCGCCGCGTGGAGCGACGGCACAGTGGCCCTGCGCGCCGAGGTGGACCCGGCCCGGGCCTATACGGATCCCAACCGGGAGAACAATGCCCTGACCGGCGACCTGACCTTCCAGAAGCAGCCGCCGGTCTGCGTCTGGACAGTGCCCGTGCGCACCCACACCGCCCTGCCCTCCACCAACGACACCAACTTTTGGGAGATGGTGGATCGTTTCAAAGTGCGCTGGCCGGTGGATAGGGTCTGGATTTTCCGCGATACCGACCCGGTGGAGGAGTTGCAAGTCTGCTGGGCTGGCCCCTTCCCCTATCCTTGCCACGGCCCCTACGAACTGGAAGACGGCTGGGGTCTCACCAACGGCATCCCCGACCGCGACAAAGTGATCGCCTCGCTGTGGACGCGGGCGCTGCTCTCTTTCAACCCGGACGTCTGCGACGACATCAGCGCGCCGGTGCATTTTATGGGGCTGGTCCATCCCGACGCCAACAACGGCGGCGCGGCGGGCTATGCCAGCACAGTCAGCAACCAATCCTGGGTGCAGTTGCCCGAACACACACCCAACCCGGCCCCCGCTGGCGTCTTCAATGTGCGCGAGGGCAGTGTGATGGCACAAGAGTTGGGCCATAATTACGGGCGCAAACACGTGGACTGCGGCAATAACCCGGATGACACCGATTCCAACTATCCCTACCCGGTCTGCCAGATCGACAACGTTGGCGCGGCCAACTATTACGGCTTCGACGTGCGCACCCGGACACCGATCCAACCCAACGGGGCTGCGGATTTTATGTCCTATGCGGAGAATCTGTGGGTCAGCGACTATACGTGGAAGGCGCTGCTCAATGCCTTTGCCGTCACAGCGGCCAGGCAGACAGAGACCCCCGCGGCCGGCGACGTCGTCTTTGCCAGCGGCTATATTGACCGGGCGATCCAGCAGGGCGTCGTAAACTATCTGATCACCCTGCCCGCGGCCAGCGTGCCGCCACAGACACTGGCCCAATCCCGCCACGCGGCCGACCCTTTAGCAGTCTACAAACTGCGTCTGATCGACGCGGCTGGGGTCGTTCTGCACGAGGAGCCGATCACCCCGCTGCCGCTGGACGACCACTCGGCAGAGAGCGACCCAGCCCTCTTCTCGGCCACTTTCGCCCCACCAGCGGGTCAGGTGGCCCAGGTGCAGTTGCTGGCCGACGCCACCGCCATCTACACGCTTACAACCGGTCTCGGCCAGCCGACGGTCACTGTGCAGCAGCCGACGGCCAACGCGGTGATTGACGCCAATCTCATCATTGAGTGGACGGCCAGCGACCCGGACACCGATGACCGGCTGCTCTTTACTGTCCAATACAGCTATGACAACGGCGGCCATTGGCACACACTCGTCACCGATTTCCCCGGCTCGCCCACAGGGGTCAATACTCTTGCGTTGGCCGATTTGGGGTCGTTGCACGCCAGCAGCGGGCAGACCGCGCAGATTCGCGTGTTGGGCAGCGACGGCTATCACACAGCCATCGGCGTATCAGATCTTTTCTCCGTGCCCAACCGCAAACCGGATGTATTCGTGACTTCGCCGGTCAACGGACAGAGTTTTGGCGCGGGTATGCCTGTCCTGCTGCGCGGCGGGGCGATGGACGCCGAAGAGGGCGGTCTGAGCGGCGCGGCACTGGCCTGGACACGCAACGGCAGCGCGGCGGGCAGCGGTGAAGATGTGACAGTGGACGGGTTGGCTCCGGGTACACATAACGCGGTTCTAACCGCTACGGATGCGGCCAACGGCCAGGCGTCGGTAGCGGTCAGCTTCGAGATTGCGCCCCTGGGCATTCCCCAAACCGCAGCGCCCCAACTCGACGGCTTCTGTAACGACGATGCCTATGCCAGCGGCGTAAGCGTGGCGCTTGCTCCTTACACCAGCGGGGAGCAGGCGAGCGTTGCCCTGCTGCGCACAACCAGCCAGTTGTGGGTCTGCTACAGCAGGTTGCAAAAGGCAACAGGCGGACCTGGTGCGTTGGCCGGGCTGCGTGTGGATGTCAACAACAGCCGCGACGCCCTGGCCCAGCCCGACGATTACGGCTTCTTCGTCGGGGAGAACGGCGATGTCGTCACAGTGGCGGGCGACGGCAGCGGCGGTTTTGCGGCGGCGGGTCCAGGCGGGTTGCAGGCACAGGTCAGCAGCGACGCCGTCGGCTGGAGTGCCGAACTTCGCATAGACGGTAGCGTGCTGGGCGGGTTGGATCATCTGTTGGGGCTGGCGGTGGGCCACTACGCGCTGGCCGCGCCGGGTGATGGCTACGGCTGGCCCTTTGCCGCGCTCGCCAACGCCCCCTCCACCTGGGCGCTGACCGCGCTGGGCACGCTGCCCAGCCTGGCAAGTTTGCAGCCCTTCACAGCCACCCTCAACAGCCCGGAGTTTGCGCTCCGTATCGAGGGCAGCAACTTCCTCAGCGGTACGCTCGTACTCTGGAACGGTGCGCCCCTGCCCACCGAATTCGGCGACAGCGAACATCTCACCGCCACAGTGGGGGCCGCGCAACTGGGCACGGCGGGAACAGTGACGGTCACAACGCGTGCGCCCGCGCCGGGTGAATTCGTCTCCAACGGGATGCCCTTTGTCGTGCTGGCCCTGCCGCCCGCCATCACGCAACTCTCCCCGACGAGCATCCTGGCCGGCACGCCCCTATTCACGCTCACTATTACCGGCACCCACTTCAGCGCGGATGCCCAATTGCTCTGGGACGGTCTGGCCCTGCCCACCACTTTCATCAACAGTGGCAAACTGACGGCGCAGGTGGCTGCTTCGCTGCTGGCCGAGGGCAAAAGTGTGGGATTGTCCGTGCGCAACCGCACACCGCAGGCGAGCGTCTCGCCGGTGGTGGCGTTCGAGGTAATTCCAAGCAATCCCATCTTCCTGCCGCTGATGACGCGTTAGCGTAACGGTTGTGCAATCAGATGCGATTCGATGAAAAACGGCATAAAAATTGAAGATTTCTGGCCGCTTTACGGTGAACTCATTTAGACTTTTCTGAGAGGCTGTTGAATAATTCAGACACGAGCGACGCAAACCAACAACCACGGAATACACGAAACACACGGAAAATTTTCTTTTGTATTCCCTTCCGTGTGTTTCGTGTATTCTGTGGTTAGCCAAGAGCCTGTTGAATAATTCAGGCT
>CAMDEX010000221.1 GCA_945897075.1 Litorilinea aerophila | reverse complement strand
AACCCGACAGCCAAAACCCCCTTGACCTACTCTACCAGTCCATTCAACTGCTCTTCCATCAGTTGTTTCGACAGTTAGGTTTTGCTTTATGATCTTTTTCGTCACTGTCACATCGACAATTCTTTGTCGATCTCGATCCCCTTAGCGCCTACTTCTTTATACTTTCAGTACCGGGCGATCCCGCTGCCAGAAGCAGTTAATCCCCATCTTACCGGAACACCTGCGCCCTGTCAAAAGCCTCGAAATCGGTAAGTTCGTAGGTTGGGTGAATGCCGTCCCACAAACAGCGAATGCCCCGCCAGCAGCCCAGGCATTCACCCAACAGGTCACGCCACCCCGTTGGGTTCTCGCCGTACATCTGACGGGACGTTCGCTGATCCCCGGCGGCGAGAACCCAACCTACGACCCCGCCGCGCCGGATTTCTCGCCGCGTTCGTAGGTTGGGTGAATGGCGTCCCTCAAACATCGAATATCCCGCAAGCAGCCCAGCCATTCACCCAACGGGGCGGCGTGACCCGTTGGGTTCTCGCCGCATACGCGCCGGGACATTCGGCGATCCCCGGCGGCGAGAACCCAACCTACCAGCCCCGCTGGAAACGGTTGTTGGGCTGCCCATAAGCGAGCAAACCTGTGCTAGACAGCAAGTTCCAGTGTTACATGCCGTCCGACTCTTGCTTCCAACGTGATCAACATCTCCAGGCTGAACTTCTCCCACTTGCCGCGCACCAGATCAGACACTCTGGATTGGGCGATGCCGAGTCTCTCGGCCGCTTCCATCTGCGTGATCCCAGTGGTCTCGATATACTCGCGCAGATCATTCATGAGTTTGGCTCTCATCTGCAAAAGCATAGCTTCCCCAGACTCGAATTCCAAATCGGCAAAGATATTGCCAGTTGACTCAACAATCGGTTCGTTCATCGGATCATCCTTGAATCTGACGGTATCGTCGTTGGGCAAGCTCTATATCTTCCCGTCGCGTTTGCTGGGTCTTCTTTTGGAATGCGTGAAGCACGTAGACGGCTTCGGCAAACTTGGCAACATAGATGACCCGCCACTCGCCTAGAACATGAAGCCGGATCTCCCGAACACCCGCTCCAATAGCGGGCATGGGCTTCCAATCCGACGGTTCGCTCCCACGCTGAATTGCATACAGATCAAAGCCTGCCTGCCGTCGCGCTTCGGCAGGGAAGTCTCGCAGATCATCCAGGCTGGAGCCGACAAATCGGAGGGTCTTCATTGCAGATGATTATACAACTACTTTGATAATTATTGATCCCCATCTTACCGGAACACCTGCGCCCTGTCAAAAGCCTCGAAATCGGTAAGTTCGTAGGTTGGGTGAATGCCGTCCCACAAACAACGAATGCCCCGCCAGCAGCCCAGGCATTCACCCAACAGGTCACGCCACCCCGTTGGGTTCTCGCCGTACATCTGACGGGACATTCAACGATCCCCGGCGGCGAGAACCCAACCTACCAGCCCCGTCCATTCGTCTGCGCTGCCCAACGGTGGTATACTTTTCGGATACAATCGGTCCAACCCGTTCAGAATGACAGACGCAATGCAACGCTACCCCAATTCTCACGGCCAACCGGCACCGCCCGCGCCCCCACCCCCAGTCTACGAATTGACCCGCGACCCGCTCTTTTACGGCACGCTTGTCTTCTTCGTCCTGCTTACCACCGCGGTGCCGGGGCTGATGGGCCAGCCCAACTTTATGCCCGTCATCCAGGCGCTGGGGTTGACCGTCTTCACCGCCATCGCGCTGCGCCGGGCAGGGGTCGCCACGGCCCTGCGTGTGGCGACCGTCTGGCTGGTGACCCAGGCATTTTTCTTCTTTCTGCTGGCCTGGCTGCTGCCTGTGTCCGTCGAGAAGGCGATCCACGATGCTTTTCTCTACCGCACAGGGCTGCTGCAATGGGCCTACACTGGCAGCGCGACCCCCGGCTCACTGCTGGCCGCGCCTGTGGCCCGTCTGGGCGAAATCGCCGGGGTCGTTCTGGGCAGCCTGGCGACCGTCGGTCTGCTGGGCGGCTGGTTTCTGGTCAAAGGTGTCAATCTGCTGGCTTACGGGATGGGCAGCCTGTGGCGCACGACCGGCTCGCCGCTGGGCATCCTGCTCGGCCTGGCCCCCTGGCGGCTGGCCCAACTGGCCGGTTACACCGGGCTTTTCGTCCTGCTCACCCAGCCCCTCCTGCTCAACAACTGGAACCCGGCCCACTACCTTTCCACCCAGCGGCGGCTGATCCTCCTCTCCCTGACCCTCGTCGGCGGGGGGCTGCTCGCCGAACTCGTCCTGCCGGGGCTGTGGCGGGCCATCTTTGCACCAAGATAACAGATATTGGGTATTGGATATTTCGTCTGGCATCCGATCCCATAATACACGCTTTCCTTTCACCCAACCAGGCAACAGCCTTTTCACCTGATCTCCACTTAACCGAATACCTAATACCCAATACCCTTTTCCCAATGCTCCGCATCAAACGTATCGTCATCCAGGGCTTCAAGACCTTTGCCCACAAAACCGAATTCGTCTTTGACCCTGGCGTGACCGCAGTTGTCGGACCCAACGGCAGCGGCAAGAGCAATGTGGCCGACGCGGTGCGCTGGTGTCTGGGCGAACAGAGTTTTGGCCTGCTGCGCTCCAAAAAGAGCGCGGATGTTATCTTTGCGGGCAGCGACAAACGGGCGCGTATGGGTATGGCGCAGGTCAGTCTGACCCTGGACAACAGCGACAACGAACTGCTGATTGACTTCGCCGAGGTAGAGATCAGCCGCCGCGCCTACCGCGACGGCGAAAATGAGTATCTGCTCAACGGCCAGCGCGTGCGTTTGCAGGAGATCACCCAACTGCTTGCGCCGAGCGGTCTGGGCAAACGCACCTACGCCGTCATCGGCCAGGGGCTGATCGATCAGGTACTCAGCCTGAAACCAGAGGAGCGGCGCAGCCTCTTCGAGGAGGCCGCCGGCATCACCGGCCACCAGGCCAAGCGCGCCACAGCCCTGCGCCGTCTGGACGCCACCCAGGAAAATCTAGGCCGGGTGCAGGACATTGTGGCCGAGCTTGCGCCCCGTCTTGGCTATCTGAAACGGCAGGCCGAGCGGGCCAAAGAGCGGGCGCAGGTGGACGCGGACCTGAAAGGACTGCTGCACCAGTGGCACGGCTTCCGCTGGCACACCACCCTGGAAGAATTGTCCGAAGCGCGCCGCCAGAGCGAAGCCGCGGCCCGCGTCACCAGCGCCCGGCGCAAACGGCTGGAAGAGGTGAGCGCGCAGATCGAGAGCAGCCGCGCCACAGCGGCCGCTCTGCGCCAGAAGTTGAACCGCCAGCAGAATGTTGTGGCCGAGCGCCGCGGCCAGGCCGAGGAGATGCAGCGCGGCCTGGCTGTGTCCAGCGAACGGCGCAGCCAGCTTCTTGCCCGCCAGGATGAAACGGCGCGCGAAGTGGCCGAGTTACAGAAGGAGACAACCGCGACGGCTGCGCGTATGCGTAGTCTGGCTGCCGAAGTCGAAGCCGCCCAACTCGACCACACCCAGCGCCAGGCCGAGGTGGAGCGGGTGCAAAGCCATCTGCGCCAACGCCAGCAGGAACGAAGCGGGCTGCTGGATCGGCTGGATTCTGTGCGGGCCGAGCAGCGTAAAGTGGGCGAACGGCTGGCCGACCGGCGCAGCCGTCTGGAGCAGATCGGCGAGGCGCGCGGCCGTCTGGCTGACGAATCTGTGTCCCAGCGCGATGGTTTGGCCGAAGCCGTTGCTGCGGTAGAGCGCGCGGCCGCTCTGCTCTCCCAGGCCGAAGGCGACGCCGCGCACAGCGCCCAGACCGCGGACACAGCCCACAGCGCAGTTGCCGAGGGGGAGGGTCAGATTGCCGCGCTGCGCTCCCAACTGGCCCAGAGCGAGCAGGTCCACCGCGAGGCCGAGCGCGCTGCCGACCGGCTGCAAACCCGCTTTGATCTGCTGGAACGGCTGCGCAACGAGGGCGCTGGCTATGCCAACGGCGTGCGCGCGGTCTTGCAGGCCGCGGGCCGGGGGCAACTGGCGGGCGTCGTCGGCACTGTGGCTTCCCAACTTTCCGTGCCCGCCCACCTGGACAAAGCCATCGAAACCGCGCTGGGTGGCGCTCTGCAGAATGTCATTACCGCGCGCTGGGACGACACCCAAGCCGCCATCAACTTTCTCAAAAACTCCGGCCAGGGGCGCGCCACCTTTCTGCCCCTGGACCGGCTGAATGTTCTCCCCGCCATCGCTGCGCCCGCCGAGCCGGGGATTCTGGGCAACGCAGCCGATCTGGTCGGCTATACACCCGCCATCGCCAGCGCCGCCCAGCAGCTGCTCAACCGGGTCTGGGTAGCAGAGGATCTGCCCGCGGCCCGTCGCGCGCTGGACCGCCAGCGGGGGGCGACGCCAACGGTCGTCACGCTGGATGGCGAGATTGTGCGGCCCGGCGGCGCTGTCACCGGCGGCAGCGATGGCCGCGGCCAGGACGATTCGATTCTGGCCCGTGAGCGGGAATACCGCGATCTGCCCGAACAGATGGCCGCCACCCGGCAGACCGCCCAGACCGCGCACAAACAGGGCGAGCAGGCGCGCCAGGCATTGGCCGCAGCCCAGAGCCAGCTGGCCGAGAGCCGCGCCCAGGCCGACGCGGCCCGCCAGAACGCGTCGCACACCCAACAGGCCCACGAACGCGCCCGTTTGCATCACGCCCAGGCCCAGGAGCGGGTCGCCTGGCAGCAGCAGCGCAGCAGCCAGATGGAGAGCGAAGGCAGCCGCCTGGACGAGCAGGAGACGACGCTGGCCCAGGAGTTGGCCGTATTTGTCGAGCGGGCAAGCCAATTGGCCGTCGAACTCCAGACGGCGGCGGCGGCGGCTGGCGCAGCCAATGTGGATGATCTCTTAGGCCAACTGGCCGATCTGCGCGCCCTGGCCGCCGAAAGTCAGGGCCATCTACGCAACCGCCAGGCCAGCCTCGACGCCCTCCGCCGCAGCAGCGAGACGTTGAAAAGCCAGAACGATTCCAAGAGTCAACGCCTGGCCGCCCTGTTGCGGGAAGTAGAAACGCTGGAGCGGGAGACGGGCGAACGTACCGAGGCCGCCGCGCGCCTGTCGGCGCAGGTGGCCGCGTTGCAGGCAGAGATCGCCCCGGCGGAGAGCGAACTGGCCCAGATGCACATTCGGCAAATCCAGACCGAAAGCGAAGAACGGCGTCTGCAACAGCTACTGCGCCAGGACGAGACCCAATCCAACGCGGCCCAACTGAAGCTGCAACGCACCGACGACCGGCTGGAGAGTTTGGCTGGGGAGATTCGCCAGGATTTTGGCCTAGCCGAGATGGAGCAGAGCGAGGAGGTGGCCTACCAGCCGCCCCTGCCCTTCGACACACTGGTGGCCCAGTTGCCGGTGGTCACGGAGCTGGCCCCCGGGCTGGACGAAGAGGTGCGCGAGATGCGTGCCCGCCTGCGCCGTCTGAGCAATGTGAACCCGGACGCGCCCCGGGAGTACGAGGAGGCTGCGAGCCGTCACAGCTTTTTGTTGACCCAATCGGAGGATTTGGAAAAGGCCGCCTTTGACCTGCGCCGCATCATCCGCGAGTTGGACAAACGCATGGAGGCGGAGCTGCGCCGTACCTTCGATGCGGTCTCCGTCGAATTTGTCCACTTTTTTGCACTGCTTTTTCGGGGCGGCAGCGCGCAGATTTCCCTGACCAGCCCGGAGGATATCATCAATACGGGTGTGGAGATTGTGGCCCGTCCGCCAGGCAAGCGCCCGCAGAGCCTGGACCTGCTCTCCGGCGGCGAACGTTCGCTGACCGCCTGTGCGCTGATCTTTGCCATTCTGCGCGTCAGCCCGACGCCCTTCTGCATCCTGGACGAGGTGGACGCGGCCCTGGACGAGGCCAATGTGGATCGCTTCCGCGAGGTGGTGGAGGAGTTGGGCGGCCACACCCAATTCATCCTCATCACCCACAACCGGCGCACGCTGGAAGCCAGCAACACCATCTACGGCATTACAATGGGAGACGACGGCGTGAGCCGGGTCATCAGTCTGCGCCTGGATGGGGACGAGATGGTGGAAGTTGGAGCGGCGATGTAGGTTGGGTGAATGCCGTCCCTCCAACACCGAATGCTCTGCCAGCAACACAGGCATTCACCCAACACGCATACACGCCGCATTGTTGGGTTCTCGCCGCACACGCACCGGGACATTCGACGAATGCCCTGCCAGCAACACAGGCATTCACCCAACACACACACACGCCGCATTGTTGGGTTCTCGCCGCACACGCACCGGGAGATGCGACGATCCCTGGCGGCGAGAACCCAACCTACGGATTGACTCCACACGCCGTTGGGTTCTCGCCGTACACGCACCGGGACATGCGACGATCCCTGGCGGCGAGAACCCAACCTACGGACGAAAGGAACTTCCATGACAACCAAACGCTTTCTCCCTCTTTTGCTGATCGCACTGCTCTCCATCACACTGGCCGCGTGTGGCAACGACGAACCCACAGCCACGCCAGCAGCCCCGGTCATTGCGGCCACGGAAACACCCGTGCCGCCGACCAACACAGCGCTGCCACCCACCGCCACACCGCTTCCTGTCGCAGCCACCAATACCCCTGCGCCGCCAGTCACTCTCTCCAATCGTTTCGAGTCCCCCAGCGTTGTGCTGAAATCCTACCGCACCCGTGGTCAATTCCTGATCACAACGACGCGCCAGGACACCACAACGGCCATACAGGAGATGGCGCTGGAAGGTGCCTTTGTAAGAACAGAGAGCGCTTACGGCTCGGATGAATCTTTCCTGATCACCATCCAAAAGGACGAGAGCGTGGAATCCCTGGCGATTTACAAGATCGGCGAGTGGGTCTCTGCCAAGTCGCCGGAAGACGAGTGGATCACCGTCGGGCGGGACAATGCGGGTCTCTTTACGGCCATGTCCGACCTTCTTATTGGCTTCATTGACCAGTTTGTGTTGGAGCAGGACGACGCGCAAAAGGTGGGTGAGGAGTCGGTCAGCGGCCAGGCAGCCACCCACTACCGCATAGACAACATAGATATCTTTCGCCGCATGGCGCAGATGGCACCCGATTCCCCGGAGGTGATCGAAGCAGTGACAATGGATGTTTGGGTAGCCACAGAAGGCAATTACATCCTCAAATACAGCATCCAAACCGCAGTCAGCAATGTCAAGGAGACCGACGCCAGCAGCGCGGAGGTGATGGTTACCCAGGCGGTAAACTGGAGCTACGAAATTCACGATGTCAACGAGGATATCCGCGTCGAGCTACCTGCAGACGCGCCGCAGCCAGGTGTTGTCACTATCCCCGGCTTTGCCGGGGGCGAGTTTCCTCTGCCCGAAGGCGGCAAGCTGGCGGCCAATGGCATCGGAATGCCTGAAATCACCAGCCAACTGAGCAAAGAAGAGTTGGTGCAGTTCTACACCGACGCCCTGGCTGCTCTGGGCTGGACATTTGCCGGCGACTTTGGCGTCTACGAAGTCAAGAAGGGCGAAGTCAGTTTTTCAATGTTTATTGATGTTGGCGAAGACGGGAAGGGGCGGGCGCAGATTTTTGTGGAACAGTAGGACAGTTACTGTCTTACTGTCCTACTTTCTACGGCACAGAGATTACTGCGTAGCTTAAATTCTGCTCATACCAAGCCAGATAAAAATGGCCTATGGTGACTTGCATCGGAGCTTCTGGCAGGGCCGGATCATTGAGATAGACGTATTTATCATCCATACCAACCAGGACGACCACATGACCGACGCTGCTCTGCCAGTAAGGTAACTCTCCCGTATCAACAGCGATTAGACAGGGCCAACCGTGCGTCAATAGACGATATAACGTTGCAAGCGATCCTTCCTGCCGATAGCCAACCATCAAACCGATCTGTTCAAGATTGACGATGTTAGAAAATGGCGCGCCGATTTCCGGCTGAATGCGTAAAGTGTTGAGCAACCGATTCGAACTGTAGGGATGATTGGAGTATGCAAGAATCATCGCCGCGCAGGTCGCCAGACATTCGCCATTGTTACTTTGTTGCAGATGTGGAATAGTCAACAGGACAGGAACGGAGGGGTGGAAAAACATAATTACACTGCAGACTATTCGACTGCGGGGAGCAGATCGAGTGGATTGCCGACAGGCTGGCCAGCCGGATGGGTAGACGTGCGTCCTTTGGCTAACCACTCCTGCGGTATCGTTGTGCGGGGTTGATAGGGAGGAATCGTTGCGGCCAACTGGTGCGCCTGGGCCAGGATCGCCTCTTTACAGACAGATAGATCATTCATCGCGCCGGTCTCTACATCTACATCAACCGCACCGACGACGCCAACATGACCAACATGGGTCGCGGTAAGAATGACCGGTACACGCCAGACAACGCTGGCTCCGATCACAAGGGTGGGCATTTTCGCTGTCATCATATAGCTGACCTGATCCAGCAACCAGCCTTTGACCAGACGGCGCGCTTGTTCGGCTGTCACCTTAATTTCAAAGCAGCGGTTGAGTTGTAGCTCGACTACGCCACAATTAGGCAGGGTGTAGTCGTCGAGCAAAACCGTAAGCGCCATAAAACATCTCCTACGAATCAACAGTCCTGTCAAGACAATTAAGCGTAGTGTAACACAAGCTGTAGCGGACCCCAATGCCAAGACAGCCAAAGGGTGAAACCAAAATCCCACCCACCTTTGCATTTCCAGCAAAGCGTCTCAATGCCCCAGCACCGCAACGCTCTTCTCCCGGTTGTGGTGGCTGAGCCGGGCCTGGCCGAAAGCGGCGAGCAGGCTGCGCGCCCGATCGCGCCGTGTCTCCAACTCGGCTTTGTTGACCTTCCACTCGCCTTTGATCTGCGAGATGACCAGCAGCGAATCGCCCCAGATGTCCAGCTTGGCCGTGCGCGCATCCGCGCCGCTCTCTTTCAGCCGCTTGCTGATCGCCTCTAAGGCTGCGATGAGCGTGTCGTATTCGGCTTCGTTGTTGGTCACCCGGTCGCCAAACTTGAGTTGCACCAGTTGGCGCGGAAAACCGGGCCATTCCAGCGCATAACTGCCGTAGCCCTGGCCGGGGTTGCCTTTGCTGCCGCCGTCAAAGATCACCCGGATGGGCTGCTCCGGGGCCTGGCCGGGCAGGGGCTGCATCACCGACGGCGCGGCGGTCTCCCCTTCCCCAGGCGCACCCACCACCACCCGCCCGCTCACGGCTGATTTGTAAGGCACCACCGGCGTTGTGTCCCGCGTCACCGCAAGAGCGGGGGGCTGTGCCGCAGGCTGTGCCGCAGTCTGTGCCGCAGCAGCAACAGGCGACAACGATTGACGCAATCCCGCCGCTGTGATGGCCGGAGCGATCTCCAATCGTCGCTGATCGGTCAGCGCTTCTTCGCTTTCCAGCAGACCGTTGACGCGCAATTGGCGCGCCAGCCGTCGCCTCTCGGCTGGCGAGAGGCTGCGGATCTCCTCGATCAGGGCGTCCAACTGGCGGCTACGCGTCATTGGCTCTCAGCCGCCTGCCGCTCTTTGCGCCGTCGGGCGCGGGCCTTCTCCCACAAGAAGAGCAGATTGGCCTGGTGAAAGTTTTGCACCAGCCCGCCCAGGGGGATGCGGCTGCGCCCAAAGCCTTCCACGTCGTGTTGCAGCAGGTCGTGTTTGGTCGCCCCCTCATCCATCAACGTTTCCACCAATTCCTGGATGTGGTTGAGATATTCGATGCTCTCGTCAATGCTGCTCGTCACCTCACCGCGCAACAATATATCCCCGTGGCCCTGGACAATCGACTCCAGATTGAAGTCGTGGAGCATATGCAGCGAGTGGCGGAAATGGTCAATGTTGGAAAAGGGGGTGGCGATGACCGGGACTGGCATAATCAGATCGCTGGCAAAGAGCACCTTCTCCTCGCGCACATGCACCACACAGACTTCCGGGCTGGGGCCAGGCGCGTGCAAAATGTGGATGGTCTTGCCGCCCAGACGGATCAGCGCGCCTTCGCTAAAGACGAATTTGGGTAGCCGAATCTCCACTTTGAAGAGTTCGGGGGTGTGTTCGCGGGCATCCTCCAACGATTTGCGCCCGTAGCGTTGCAGCATCTCGCGGGTCTTTTCGTGGGCGATCAATTCGGCTGCGGGGAAGAGACAGGAGCCGTAGACGTGATCGGCGTGGCTGATGGTATTGATGACGTATTTGATACCCGCGGGGCAGACGCGCTTGGCAAATTCGATGATCTGGTTTGTCTCCGACGGGAAGGGCAGGGTGTCAATCAGGATGCCCCCTTCCGGCGTCACCACCAGACCGGCGTTGACCTCGGCGTAGAGTCCGCTGGTAAAAACCCACGTATCATCAGCCACGCGTGTACGAATAATGGCCACGGTCGGACTTCCTTTCTTTTATTGTCATGACTTACGAATTACTCTGGAACGCCAGCATCCTGCTGGCTGCCGCCAGGGATGGCAGCGCCCCTACCGAGAAAATGTTTACCTGAAAAGTATATCAGCGCCGATAGTGCGCGGCGCTGATAGTGCGCGGCGCTGTAGCCGCCGGTTACTCTACCACACATCCGCCCGTTGCGTCAAGCGAAGTAATTTTTGCGTTAGGTGACATGCCTGGGAGCAAAGATACCGATGAAAATGGCGGTCGGACTACCAGTCCGACTTACGGTTTTCACCCACCGGTCGGACTACCAGTCCGACCTACGGTTTTCACCTACCCAATCGCCAATACCCAACAAAAAAGCCGTCCGGCAGGGAAACCTGCCGGACGGCTTTTTTCAAACCCCACAATGCCGTGTATACCAGTGGGTGCGAACCTGCTTATGCAGGTGGGTGCTTGCTGAACGCTTCCGTCTTGCCCTGGCGTAGGCCGGGCTATCACATTCACGTTGCTTCGCAATGCCCCCGTACTTCTGGTGTTGGCTCGCCCCGTATGCTGGTCGATCACGTACACCGCAGGGTTCTGGCTCTACTATAGCACACCTGTCAAATGGCGCAAAATGGGGGAAATGTGGCAAGTGGCAGGGGGCAGGTGGAAAGTGGAAAGTGGAAAGTTGCAGGTGGCAGGTGGCAGGTGGCAAGTGACACCCAGCGAAAGAAGCGTAGGGGCGCTGCTTGCTGCGCCCGCTATGTGTACCCG
>CAMDEX010000220.1 GCA_945897075.1 Litorilinea aerophila | reverse complement strand
GCCGTGACGCTGGCCGACGGGAACGCTTTGCTGCGCGCACGGCCCTACCCACCTATGCCGACTGGCGCACGCTGCTGGCACAGGAAAATCCGGACATTGTCAGTATCGCCACCTATGCGCCCCAACATGCCGAGATTGCGGTTGCTTGTGCCGAACAGGGCGTGCGCGTCATCTATTGTGAAAAGCCGATTGCCACGCGCTTGGCCGATGCCGAACGCATGGCCCAGGCGTGTCAAGCCGCGGGGGCCCTGCTGGTCATCAATCATCAACGCCGCTTTCACCCGAACTTCCGGCGACTGCGCGACTTACTTGCCGCGGGCGATCTGGGCGAAGTTACCTCCGGCTTTTTGCAATGGACAACCGGGCGGTTGGGCGGTGTCGGCACCCACGTGATCGATGCGCTCTGTATGGTGACGGGGCAGCAGGTGCGCGCTGTGGCCGGCACGCTTGATCTGACGGGGCGACCCGATTGCCGGGGCGACCAGTTTCACGATCCGGGGGCATGGGGCATACTGGAATTGACCAACGGCATCAAGGTCTTTGTCAACGCGCCCGACTATGGCGCAATCCCGCTCCAACTGGTGATCAACGGCAGCAAAGGCCGGGCCACAGTGATGGGCAATGCTGTGACATTGGACTTTTGGGACGGTCGCCGGGAGCATTGGCCCAATGTGGGGCGCGAACCTTCCTCGATGGATCAGGCAGTGGATGAGATTGTGGCGTGGCTTGACGGGGACGCGCCTTTCCCCTACGCCGCCCAGGCCGCCGTGGATACCCTTGAAGCGATCCTTGCTTTCCATGCTTCCCATGAACGGCAGGGGGCGTGGGTCACGTTGCCCTTGACCGGTGCCGGTCGTGAGCGGGAGGTGCAGAGTGGATAAATTCGGAGGCGCGAAATGATCAACCCAACCCAGCACAAACAGCTTTTTCTTGACGATGCCGCCATCGCACAGATGACCGGGGTGGCGCGCCGTCTGCATCAACCGGCGAGCCACGAAGCGGTCATCCGTCCCGACCAGACGCAGGGACAGGTGGCAGTGCAGACACGCAGCGCGCCCCAGTGGAACAGTGAAAAGGGGCTGTGGGAGTGGTGGTACTGGGGCTACTATACAGTGCCGCCCTATGGCAAATACCACGCCACCCAGCGTTCGCTCAGTTGCTACGCCACCTCCAGCGACGGTATCCACTGGGAGCGGCCCAATCTGGGGCTGTATGAATGGCGCGGCTCGCGCCAAAACAACATCGCACGCGATCCCGCGCAGGAGCGTACGCTCTATCACATTGTGCGCGATGAAGCGGAGAGCGACCCGCAACGGCGCTACAAAGCGCTCTTTGATGTGCATGACCGTTATCTCGGTGTCTCGCCCGACGGCTTCACCTGGACGATGCTTGACGTGCCACCCATCCCCAGCCAGGATGAATCCCACTTTCTTTACGACGCAAGCAGCGGGCAATTCCTGGCCTTTGTCAAACAGCCCACGGACTGGGGGCGTTCGGTCTGGTTGGCGACCAGCCGCGATTTTCAACACTTTGGCGCAGCGCAACTCGTCTTTCACAGCGACGCCATTGACCGCGCAAATCGCAAAGCCCGCATCCAGCAGATCCTCGCGGATCCCGCCTATCTCGCGCCGCCGCTGGTGGATGAGACCGATCACATTGCCCAGGTCTACCAGATGGCAGTGCTGCCCTATGCGGGCCTCTATGTCGGCTTTCCCGTGCTCTTCAATCCGGCTGGGGCGATCCCGCCGCCCCACATGAACTACACCGCATTGAACCAGGTGGAGCTGACCGTCTCCCGCGACCGGCTGCATTGGGAAAGGGTGGCGGATCGGGCTCTCTTTCTGCCTGTCGATCCCCGCAGCGATGGCTCCTATGGCTGGGCGCAAAAGCTGCTCTGTGGCACCCCCCATATCCACCAGAACAGAGAGATTTGGATCTACTACAACGCGCTGCGTTTCCGCGGCATGCGTGAACTCTACAAGGATATCCCCGACGCCTACTTCGAGGATCAGAGCGCGCTGGTGCTGGCGAAGTTGCGTTTGGATGGCTTTGTCTCGCTTGACGCTGCCAAAGAAGGTACGGTTGTCACCCAACCCTTTCTCGCCCAGGGCGGTCAACTCTTTGTCAACGCCGTTGCCAACGCCGGTACCCTCCGCGCCGAACTCCTCGACGCCGAGAGCGGACAACCCTTGCCTGGTTTTTCGCAGAGCGAAGCCGTGGCTTTGCAGGGCGATCACCTGGCAAGCCGATTGGGCTGGCAAGCGCGGACGGCGCTCCCCCAGGATCGGGCAGTGCGTGTGCGTTTCCATTTGGATCAGGCGCAGCTTTATGCCTTCTGGGTGGAGAATCGAATCTAGCGCAGGTCGGACTGACAGTCCGACCGACAATCAATGCAAGGAGAGCTATGTACGCCATCGACTTTATTTCTGATTTTAGCGTTGACCCGATTGCCGAGCCGGATACGACCCTGGCACAGTTGTTGCAGCAGAGCGCAAAGCATAACACGACGCTGACGCTGACCACCTCCAAACGCGGCTTGATGAATCAGGTGCCCAAAGAGGCCATTGCCGAAACGCTTGCCGTCGTCCAGCAACACCCACGCCTGCTGCCCGTGGGCATCCTCGACCCGCGCCACTATCTCGGCTGGCAAGATGACCTGCGTACCTGTGTCGCAGGGGGCTGTCGCGCCATCCGTATGGCGCCGGGGCCCCAGAGTTGGTCGCCCAATACGCTGATCTTCCAGAAGATGGTGGAGGCGGTGGGCAAGGCGGCGACCGCACAGCCCTTGCCGATCATTGTTGATTTTAACGGCGCGGGCAAAGAGGCGATGGAGTGGATTCAGATCGTCGGCGCGGCCAGCCACCGCTTCAACGTCCCTGTGGTACTGAATGAGGTGAGCTACGGCTATATGGGCGAGTTGATCACTGTCATGCAGGAATATCCTACTGTCTTCGCCGCCATCCGCTGGCTCTGTCTGGCCGACGGGCTGGAGGTGATGGTGGAGGCGGGCGTCGGCCAACAGTTGCTCTATGGCAGCAACGCACCCAAATACTCCATCACCGCTCTGCGCAACCAGGTGTTGATGGCGCGACTCAGCGACGAGCAGAAACAGGCGATTCTGGGTGGCAACGCCCTGCGCCTGCTGGGTATGGACGTGGAAGAACTGCCTGTCGAGCCGCTCCTGATCCGTACCCAAGCCGACCTGCCGGATCGACCGATCATTGATATGCACGCCCACGTCTCCGGCTTCCATGTGGCCCAGCCCTTCAACACGCGCACGGAAACCAACGTCCACGAACTCTCGGCGCGCTGCAATATCGAACTGACCTTTGTCTCCTCCTACAACGCCATCAACTACGACATGCGCGAGGGCAACGCCGACACCCAAAAGTTCCTGGATCGCTACCCCTCGCTGCGTGGCTATGTCACTGGCGACCCGCGCGACATCCCAGGTTCGGTGGAGCAGATGGAGCGCTACTTCCAAGACCCCCGCTTTGTCGGCGTCAAGCTCTACTGCCCCTTCGGTGGTAATATGGCTACCCAACGTATGCAGGATCTGCTGGTCGAGGTGGCAAAATTTGGTCGCCCGGTCAAGATCCATATGGACGAGGGCGGCTCGCCCTACCCCGGTCTGCGCCAGGCCGCCCTGCGCAATCCCGATCTGGTCATCATCAAAGCGCATGGGGATGATCTGGATGGGGCGCGCCAGATCGCGGACCTGCCCAATGTCTACTTCGAGTTTTGCAGCAGCGGCATCACTGCGGGTAAAATCCGCCGGGTGATCGACCTGTTGGGGCCGGAGCGCATCTTCTTTGGCACAGATCAGCCCCTCTTTGCGCCCTGGTTTGAGTACGGCGCTTACCTGGATGCTTTCCAAAACGAACAGGAAGCGGATCTGATCCTGCGCGCCAATGCGCGGCGGGTCTTCAAACTGACGTAGATGCGCCGGGCAATCGCATGCCGATTCCCCCGATTGGGCCGTTTTTTGGCATTTGACAAGCGTGAATGATTCGCCTACAATCCAAACAATCTTTTTTCGCACGTTCGGGAACGCTGCCATCCCTGGCGACGAGCGTGCCGCCAGGGATGGCGGCGTTTCAGGCTGCGTGTTTACTCGATAGTTGTTCAGAGAGGATCAGTCAATCTTTTTCTGAATATCTATAAGCTCCACCATTTTTTTCGATCCACCCAAAGGAGAAACTCTATGTTCCGAAGAAATCGACAAGGTGTTGGCCTATTCCTTTCTCTCCTCCTGCTGATTGGACTGCTTGCGGGCTGTGTTGCGCCAGCAGCACAGGCACCTGCAGCTCCTGCGCCAGCCGCAGAGGCAGAAAAGACAGCAGCGCCAGCGGCAGAAGCAGCCCCCGCCGCAGGCGCGTTGCCAGCGGATGCTGCCGAAGATCAGACCATTCATTATGTGACCAGAGGCTTCGGTCGCCTGAATCCCGCCTCAGAAGGTGCTTTTGGCCGTCCGTTCACCTCCCACATGTGGATGCCATTCTTTATTCGCGACAACCAAAATAACATCTCGCCCTGGCTGGCCACCGGTTATGATGTAAGCGATGATGGTTTGGTCTACACAATTCACATTAACCCCAGTGCAGTCTGGTCCGACGGCTCACCTGTGGTCGCTCAGGAGGCTATCGACTACTGGAACTGGTCGGTTAGCAAAGCTTGTGTGGGCTGCTGGGCCTATCTTCGCCTTGACACAGTTGATGGTGCCCAGGCTGTCATTGACGGCGAGGCCGAGACAATCTCGGGTCTGGCCGCCCTTGATGACAAGACACTGCAGATTACGCTTGCAGCCCCAGACCCGCTCTTGCTCCATTCATTGGCCCACTACAACACGGGCTTTGTCAAGATGGAGGATGTGACCAGTGACGAGTTCGCGGCGGACGCCAGCACTCGAGTGAATGGTCCTTTCATGATCGAAGAGTGGGACGTGGACGCACAGAAGCACTCGGTCGTGCAGAATCCCAACTGGTGGGGTGAGAAGAAGCCCATCATCCAGCGCGTGATTGGGCTGCCTGCCCCGGATGAGAATGTCTCTTTCATTATGTGGCAGAATGACGAGGTGGACATCGCCCACTGGTTGACCAACATCCGGGAAGGGGTGCGCGCCGAAACGCCGGAGGCCTTTGTCCTCATCCCCTACGCCACCAACTTCTACTTCCCCCTCTGGGTACCTCTCGAGCCAATGGACGACATCAACGTGCGGCGAGCCATGGCACACGCGGTGGACTGGGACGCGGCCGTGGCGGCTGCCTGGGAAGGGGCGCGCAATGAACGGGTGATGAAGACCCATCTCACGCCGGAGTTGCAGTGCTTCAAGGCCGACAACTGGCCGGACTTCGGTTACGATCCGGAGCTGGCCAAGCAGGAGTTGGCTGCCTCCAAATACGGCGGTCCCGAAGGTCTGCCCAAGATCCGGATCACCGTCGGTGGCCAGTCGCCCAACTACATCCGCATGGCGGAGATCATGATGGAGCAGTGGAAGAACAATCTGGGCATCACCGACGTAGAGATGCGACCCGGCCCTATGGCGGATGCCTGGGGACAAGAGGCCGACCTGGTCAATGTGCGCCGCCAGAGTTGGGGTGCGACGATTCCCGACTCGGCCGATATGATCGCAGGCCTGTACAAAAACTATTTCAAACCGGATTCGCTGGGTTTGGAAGATGCGGAACTAGCGGCCCTGGTAGACGAGATCAGCATCATGGAGCGAGACGATCCTGAGTTCTGTAACAAGGTGCAGGCCGCCGAGGCCCGCCTCTTGGGTCACTACTACTTCCTGCCCATGATTTGGGATCTCTATGAGTATGTGACCAAGCCCTGGATCATGAACTTCGACACCAATGTGGACAACAACTGGACTACGCTGTTGGATATGTATGTCGCCAAGCATTAACCAGTTGTCCAGCTTGTTGGAGAGTCAAGAGTGACGGAGGGCTGGATGGAGCCGAGCGGCTCCATCCAGCCCTCCCAAAGAAGTAGTCTGCTAAGGAAGCGTGCTATGCTTAAATACACCGCAGGGCGGCTGGCCATTGCTGTGCCCACTTTCATTATCGTTCTCCTTATCACCTTCACTTTGACTACGATCAGCCCCTTCGATCCCATCGCCATGATGTTGATGCAGTACGAAGGTCTGCTGGATAACCTGAACCGGGAAGAAGTCGTCCAGCGCCTGCGCGATCAGTACGGTCTGAACGACACCTTTTGGGTTCAGTTTACCAACTGGCTGGGGCGGTTGTCACAGGGTGATTTGGGCATGTCTATCGTCGGGCAGCGGGATATAGGCCGCACGATCATCAAGACCTTCCCTATCTCCTTACAAATGGGTCTGGCCGGTGCATTTGTAACGGCGTTGGTGGGCATTCCGCTGGGCTGTATCGCCGCCCTGCGCCAAAATAGTTGGCTGGATTACACCATTGTGGGTGGAACCCTGGTTTTTCGCACCCTGCCAGTCTTTGTGCTGGCACCTTTGTTGTTGGTGCTCTTTGTCCTGGTTTTAGGCATTATGAAGGTACCCCGAGGGTGGGATGGGCTTTTTCAAACCAAGACGATCCTGCCGATCTTCATTCTCTCTCTGGGTCCACTGCCTGTGGTCGTGCGCCAGACCCGTGCGGCGGTGCTTGAGGTTTTTGCCATGGACTATGTGCGTACAGCCAAGATGAAAGGGCTGGAGATGTGGCGCATTATCCTGCGCCATATCTTACGCAATGCCTTGATTCCTGTGGTGACCACTCTGGGTTTCATCACGGAAGGCTTGATTGTGGGCAGCATTTTCCTGGACAGCATTTTTGCCATCCCGGGTTTTGGCGGGGTAGCGGAAGCTGGTTTTCGGGGCTTCGACTATCCTGTGATTATGGGCGTAACTATGGTCAGCTCAGTCATGATCATCCTGACCAATCTTGTGGTCGACCTGATCTACCCGTTGCTTGACCCGCGCATTAAGCTGAAATAATTGTAGGTCTGCCATAACCTCTATCCGACGCTTCCAAACTGTACCGTAGGAAAATCCGAAATGGCTGAGCGCTCCAAACTAGCTTCGACCAAGTCTTTAGCGGACGAATTGAGCCAAGGCTCTGACCTAAGACACCGTTCTCTGTGGCAGGACGCCATCCGTCGGCTATTACACAACCGGCTGTCTGTGATTGGTCTTTTCGTCCTTGCATTATTGTTGGTTGCGGCCATCTTCGGCCCCAATCTTGCCCCCTATTCCTATACAGAACAGGATCTGAAGAAATTGGCCCAAATGCCAAGCGCCGACCATTGGCTGGGCACGGATGAAATCGGCCGTGATCTCTTTAGCCGGGTATTGTGGGGTGCCCGCACCGCCACTCTGGTCGCCACCTTTACCACTCTCATCAGTGTCCTCGTCGGTCTGGCTCTGGGCACGATTGCCGGCTATGGCGGGCGTCTGGCCGATAACATCGTCGGCCGCCTCACCGATATTGTGATGTCTGTGCCGGGTCTGCTTCTGGCCGCCTTGATTGCCGTGAGCATCAAACAGCCTGTAGTCGCTTGGGCGAAACAGATCTATGAGAATACCGGCTTCCCACCTTTTGCCGACACCACATGGCTGGATCTGTTGATTGTCTTTGGGGGTCTGGCCTTTGTCTCGTGGCCGGGCTATGCTCGCCTGATTCGTGGCCAGATCCTTTCCCTGCGCCAAGAACAATACGTCGAGGCGGCCAGATCCGTAGGTGTCTCCGACGTTAAGATCGCCCTTCGCCATTTGTTACCCAACGCCCTGGGGCCGGTCATCGTCAGCCTGACCTTTAGCTTCTCTGGGGCGATGGCCCTGGAATCGTCTCTCAGTTATTTGGGGATCGGCGTCCAACCGCCCCAGGCCAGTTGGGGCAATATGATTGCCTCCAACATTGGCAGTTGGTCCTATCGTCCCTGGCTGGTCGCCGTGCCTGCGCTGACCCTGGCGATTGTGACTCTGGGCATCAATTTCCTCGGCGACGGCTTGAATGATGCGCTGAATCCGAAGTCAAACAAGGCAATTTAGATGCTTGATCTCATCCTGAAAAATGCAACTGTGATTGACGGCCTGAAAACCCCGCGCTACCAGGCCGATATTGCCATCCAGGGCGACCAGATTGTGAAGATTGGCGGCTTGACCGCCGAGGAGGCCCGCCAGACGATCGATGTCACGGGCAAGATTGTCGCTCCCGGCTTTGTGGATGTGCATAACCATTCGGACGGCTGGCTACTCAACACCCCCCATCTCTTTTCCAAGACGAGCCAGGGCTTTACCAGCGAAGTGATCATGGCCGACGGCGTCTCTTACGCGCCGGTGAATGAGCAGACCGCCTACGAATGGATCTACTACCTGCGCGCGCTGGATGGCTTGCGCCTCGAGGAGTACCGCGGTTGGCAGAGCCTGGGCGACTATATGGCGCTGCTCGACGGCACAAATGTCCAGAACAGCATCGCGCATCTGCCCTACGCCAATGTGCGCGCGCTGGTCTGTGGTTTTGGCGAGCGCGCCGTGGACGACTATCAATTACAGCAGATCCGCGCCGAAGTCGAACGGGGCATGGCGGATGGCGCGGTCGGGCTTTCTACGGGTCTGGATTATATTGCCCAATGTTGGGCGACGACCGATGAACTGGTGGCAGCCTGCCAACCTATGGCGCAGATCGGTGGACTCTATGCCACCCACATGCGCTACAAACGGGGCACGCTGGCCGCGCTGCAAGAAGCCGTGGAGATCGGGCGACGGGCGGGCGTGCCTGTGCATATCTCCCATCTGAAAGGGGCAACGCCGCAAGAGAGCGAAAGTCTGCTGACTTATATTGACACGATTGCCATCCACGAAGTCTCCTTTTCGTTTGATGTCTACCCCTATATGCCCGGTTCCACGATGCTCAACTATATGTTGCCCTACGAGGCGTGGACAGAGGGACCGCTGGGGGTGTTGGGCAAATTGCGCGATCCGGCGCTGCGCGCCCGTTGTGCGCGTGGGCTGGAAAACGATGCCACCGATTTCGCTGCCATCCACATCGCCTGGGTGATGAGCAAGGCAAATTCGCTCTACCAGGGCAAGACACTGGCCGAATATAGCGCGGCAGTCCAACTGCCACCGGTTGACGCGCTCTGCAATCTGTTGATCGAAGAAAACCTGGCGGTGCTGCTGGTTTTTCATCAGGGCGCGGATGAACTTGTCCATCCTTTTCTGCAGCACAAATGCTATATGATGGGCACGGATGGCATCTTTCAGCCCGACAGCGTCATTCATCCCCGGCAATATGGCTCGGCGGCGCGCCTGCTTGGCCCCTGTGTGCGCGACTACGGCCTCTTCTCACTGGAAGAGGCTGTTCACAAAATGAGCGGGCTGCCCGCCGAACGATTTGGCCTGAAGCGACGGGGCCTCGTGCGCGAAGGCTGGTTTGCCGATCTGGTTGTCTTTGACAGCGCAACCATCCGCGACAGGGCAACCTTTCACGATCCACACCAGCCATCTGTCGGTGTCGAGCAGGTGATCGTCAACGGCGTTCCGATCATCCGCAACGGCCAGCCCGTGGCTGACCTGCCAACTCCCTTGCCTGGACGGGCCTTGCGCTTCAAGCGCTGACAAAGAACAGATGATCCCCTCACACACGCTCGTTTTTATCGATGACCACGAAATTCTCGATTGTGCCGGGTCGCAGCGTCGCGTGCAGCCAACGCAAGGCTACCCCCCAAACCCACTGAGCGCAGGGCGTGACAAGCAATTACAGACTGCGTATGCAGATTCCACGTTCTCATTGACCACTACACTTCACGAAAACCCAAACAAGAGGAGCTTTTATGTCGAATCGTAAGTTACGCGCGGCTGTCATCGGTGGTGGATTGGGTGGGCATCACGGCTACGCCTATGCCCATGCGGAGGAATACGAACTGGTCGCAGCCTGCGATATTAACCCGGCCGCGTTCGACCGGTTTTTTGAGCGTGCCAAGATCGCACGCGGCTCGATCCGTGAGTACACAGATTACAAAGAAATGTTTGCCCAAGAAAATCTGGATGTGGTGAGCGTCGCCACACCCGATCACCTGCATACCAATCCGGTGTGCGATGCCGCGGAGGCGGGCGTCAAAGGAATCTTCTGCGAAAAGCCGCTCTGTACCCTTATCGAAGATGCTGACCGAATGATTGAGACAATGGCGCGCACGGGGGCCAAGCTGGCCATTGACCATACGCGCAGTTATATCCCTTCCTATCAGGCTGTGAAGAAGGCCGTGTGGACGGATGGCGAGATCGGCGGGTTGACACGCATCATCGCGCACATGGGTGGTCACCGCTCCATGCTTTTCCGCAATGGCACACACCTGGTGGATGCGCTCTGCTACCTGGCCAACGCGGATCCGGTCTGGGTGATCGCGGCCCACGAACGGGGATTTGAGGAGTACGGCACAGTCTACAAAGGGGAAGGCGGCAAAGATCCCAGCCTCGATCCCGGATCGACAATCATTGTGGAATTTGCCAACGGCGTGCGCGGGATTATCAACAGCGCCAAAATGACGCCTGCTCTCTTTGAATTTGACCTGCAAGGCCCGAGTGGTCGCTACTGGCTCACCGACAGTTCTTGCACAGCCTGGAAGACCGATAAACCGGAGGGAACACCGAAGGAGGTCGCACCGCCGGAAGCTCGTGGCTACATAGACAACTTTGGCGAGAATCTCATCCCCGCGGTCAAGGAGATTGCGCAGATGGTGCTGCACGATGGCCCTAACAGCTCCCCAGCGCACCGTGCCCGCTACTCACTGGAAATTATGCTGGCGGCGTTGCTCTCGCAAAGCCAGGGCAGCGCCAAAATCCAACTGCCCTTGCCGCGCGCATAGTGCAACCCCAGTAGGTCGGACTGGCAGTCCGACCTACACCATTCCTCCCAATAAAGGAGAGATCAATGAAAAGCTATCGTGCTGCTGTAATCGGCTGTAGCCGTATGGGTGGCTTTATCGACAATGAAGTCGTTGGCTCACCCAAGATGGCACTGCCCTATTCCCACGCCGCCGGCTTTATGGCCTGCGACCGCACCGACCTGATCGCCTGTGCCGATCTGCGCACGGATGTGATGGCCGAATTCGGCAAACTTTATAAGATACCCCCCAGCGGTCAATACACCGACTATCGCGAGCTGATCGACAAAGAACGCCCTGAAGTCATCAGCATCGCCACCCAGCCCGAGCAGCGCGCCGAGATAACCATCTACGCGGCCGAGCATGGGGTCAAGGCGATTTATGCGGAAAAGGCCATGTCAGCCTCCTTGGGCGAAGCCTATGC
>CAMDEX010000219.1 GCA_945897075.1 Litorilinea aerophila | reverse complement strand
TGTCATTTTTGCGCGCTGGTCTGGAAGGCGAAGCATACGATCGGGAATATACCAACCGGGAGCTGATGGCCCGGCTGAGTGGTTATTTCCGTCCCTGGCTGGGGCGCTTTGGCTCGATTGTGGGGCTGGTGACGCTATTCTCCCTGGCCCAAACCGCCGCCCCACTGCTGGCAGCCCAGGGCATCGAACTGATGACCGGCAGTGCTGGGGTGACGGGTATCGAATCGTCGGCGATTGTCCTGCTTTCCGCCGCGCTGCTGGTGTTGGGCGTGCTGACTTGGGGCTTCAACTGGGCGCGTCGCCTGCTGACCACAATGCTCATCGGCGATATTGTGCTGGCCCTGCGGCTGGACGGCTTCACTGCCGCTATGAACCACGACCTGAGCTTCTACGACAAGTACCAATCCGGGCGCATCGTCAGCCGCATCACCAGCGACAGCGACGAGTTTGGCCGGGTCTCTGTGCTGGTGACAGATGTCTTCAGCCAGATGCTCCTCTCTGTGATGCTCTTTGTAGTCCTGGTGGTGATTGAATGGCGGCTGGCTCTGCTGGTGTTGATGCTGGCTCCGGTCGCCTTCTTCGTCTCCAATCTCTTTCGGGACATTGCCCGGCGCATCACCCAGCAGAGCCAACGGGTGGTGGCGAATGTGAATGTGAGTATCCAGGACGCGGTGACGGGGATCAACGTCGCCAAGAACTTTCGCCGGGAGCAGGGCATCTACGAAGAATTTCAAGAGGTCAACAACCAGAGCTACGCCATCAACACCTGGCGGGGCATTGTCCTGGCCGGGGTCTTTCCCGTTCTCACCTTTTTCAGCAGTGCGGGCACAGGCATTCTGCTCTACGCCGGCGGCTACAGCGTCAGCCAGTCGATTATCACAATGGGTGCCTGGTATCTTTTCATCAACAGCCTGGACCGCTTCTGGTTTCCGATGCTCCAGTTGTCGGCCTTTTGGAGTCAGTTTCAGGCCGGGCTGAGCGCGACCGAGCGCATCTTCGCGTTGATTGACGCTGCGCCGGTGGTGCATCAGACCGACAACCGCGCTGTGGAAAAGCTGCGCGGGGAGATCGAATTCCGCAATGTCAGCTTCCGCTACAGCGAAAAGGAGCAGGTGCTGCCCGATTTCAGCCTGCGCATCCGCGCTGGCGAGAGTGTGGCGCTGGTGGGGCATACGGGCGCGGGCAAGTCGAGCATTGCCAAACTGGTCACCCGCTTCTACGAATTCCAGGGCGGCCAACTGCTCATCGACGGCCAGGACATCCGCAGCCTGGAGCTAAAAAGCTACCGCCGCCATCTGGGGATTGTCAGCCAGACGCCCTTTCTTTTTGCGGGAACAGTGACGGACAACATCCGCTATGCCAAACCCGAGTTGACCGACGCCCAGGTGGAGACCATCGCCCGGCAGATTGCCGGTGGCGACTGGCTGGAAACTCTGCCCGACGGACTGCAAACCGATGTGGGCGAGCGGGGCGGACGGCTGAGTATGGGCCAGCGCCAGTTGGTTGTGCTGGCCCGGATGCTGGCCCACAACCCGGCCATCTTTGTTCTGGACGAAGCCACGGCCAGCGTAGACCCCTTCACCGAAGCCCAGATTCAGCAGACCCTGGATCTGCTCTTCCACAACCGCACTTCGATTGTGATCGCCCATCGCCTCTCCACTGTGCGCGCCGCCGATCGCATTCTCGTCCTGCGCAAGGGGGCGATTATCGAAGAGGGCAGCCACGAGCAATTGATGGCCCAGGGGGGGCATTACGCGGAGTTGTACAATACCTACTTCCGCCACCAATCGCTGGAATACATCAATTCCCGGCCTGATGCGCGCCCGCTGGTCTTGGGGATTGTGTAGGCAGATTTTATCCGCGTCAATCACTCTTTTCAGCGTCATCTGCGTCCTATTTTCAGAGTAGCGGACGCAGATTTTCGCAGAAACAACAGATTTGCGCAGATTTCCGCGTCAATCACTCTTTTCAGCGTCATCTGCGTCCTGTTTTCAGAGTAGGTGATTGTCTCCAGTTTCAACCCCATCGCCCTGCTGAAAATGCGTTGGGCCGACCCTTCGATTGCCCTCGGCCTGCTCTATTCCGACGACCTGCCCCTCTTTCTGCGTTGGGCCTGGCTGGGGCCGCTCATCGCTCCCGAGGCCCTGCACCCGCATTACTCACAGGTCACAGAGGAGTATGCGCGTTTGTGCCGGATGTGCCGGATGTGATGATGGCGGCGATTGGGGGTTAGAGAGTGGGATTGGCTACGGAGGAGTTTTTGTCGTTCGTTGGTTAAAACAGCTTATGCTAGAATAGGCACAGCAAAAATAAATGGAGTGAACAAGGCAACGATCGCTATGGCGGATATTGTGCGCTGGTGGGTGTTTGACCGACAAGGCAATCAAATCTACCTAACGGAGGAACGCTGGGAGCACATTATAGAAACGGACGGTCATCCCGAAATGGAAGACTATGAGGAGGATCTGAAGGATACCATCCGGCAAGGGCGGCGGCGACAGATTCCGATCCAACCGCAGAAGTACGAATATAGCAAGGCGTATGGACATCTGGTTGATCACAATACGCATATCATAGCGCTCGTGTTGTTTCGGATTCGGGAAAATGAGCAAGGGCGACCAGTAGCCAACAACTATATCGTCACGGCCTTTCAAAAGGAAATTGAGTGAGGTGATGACAGAAGCGATTTTTAAGTATGATGAGGTCGGGGATACTCTTTACATTACGTTCGTGCCTGGCAAAAAGGCGACCGGCATCGCGCTCAATGACCAATTATTGTTACGGATCGACAAGCAAACGCGGCAAGCTGTCGGTGTTACCATTTTTGATTACTCGTATCTGGCACACCCCGCAGAGATGGGTGTGCGGAGTTTACCCCTAACGGGATTAGCAGAATTATCGGACGAACTGCGTGGGTTGGCCCTGGAAATTCTGCGTAAGCCTCCTGTCAATGCGATCTTGTTAGTTTCGACCTACTCGCCATCGGTGACCGAAACGGTCCCGATCACGCTGTTGCAGACTGGGATGCTTGTCGAAGCGTAAGCGCAAACTCATCCTCTTTTGCAAGGAGACCCCATGACACACCCCCAACCCGACGGCTTTCTCGCCCTTCCCGCCACCGGCACAGGCCCCGGTGTACTCGTCCTCCACGCCTGGTGGGGACTCAATGAGACCATCAAAACTGTCTGCACCCGGCTGGCCGATGCCGGTTTCGTCGCCTTCGCCCCGGACCTCTACCACGGCAAAGTGGCAAAGACGATTGCCGAGGCCGAAGTTCTGGGCGGCACGGTGGACGCCAACTACCTTCAGATCAAAGCCGAGATCGCAGAGGCGGCGCAGTTCCTCCACGCAAAGGCTGCCCCCTCCGACCGGGGACAGGCTGTGATTGGCTTCTCCCTGGGCGCTTTCTTTGCCCTGGCCCTGGCGACCGAAGCTCCCGAATATATCCGTTCCGTCGTCCTCTTCTACGGGACCGAGGGGACAATGGGCAGCGATTTCAGCAACTCCAGAGCAGATTACCTGGGCCACTTTGCCGAAAATGACGAGTACGAACCCCAATCGAATGTGGACCTTTTGGCCGAATCCCTGGGCCGTGCAGGCCGCCCGCTGACTTTCTACAGCTACCCGAAGACAGGACACTGGTTCTTTGAGCCAAATGTCACCCAAGCCTACAACCCGGCAGCAGCCAGCCTGGCCTGGGAGCGCACCCTGGCCTTCCTGAATCATCCTTCCACTTTATGAGTACACCTATGCCACAGCCCACAGCCAATCCCCTTACCACCCGCTGGCGGGCCGAGTTCCCCGGCCTGGAACGCAGCGTCTATATGAACACCTGCTCCCTGGGCCAGCTCAGTCGGCGTAGTATGGACGGGATGCAGCGCTTTCAGGAGCAGTGGCTGAGCTACGGGGCCAGCGCCTGGTATGAACTCTGGCTGGGCGAGATGGCCGACGCCCGGGCCCGCTTTGCCCGCCTCGTCAACGCCCAACCCCACGAAATCGCCATTTTGCCCAGCGTAGGCGTGGCCCTCAGCGTCATCGGCAGCAGTCTGGACTTCTCCACCCGCCCCGAAGTCGTCGTCACCGAACTAGACTTTCCGACGATTCCCTACCAGTGGATGGCGCGCGGCGAGGAGGGCGCGGAGCTTCGTCTGCTTCCGTCGCCGGATCGGGTGCAGGTTCCGTTGGAAAGCTTCGCCCAGGCCATCGGCGCCCGCACCGGGCTGGTCGCCACCACCCACGTCTTCTTCACCAGCGGCTGGGTGCAGGATATCGCGGCCATCGCGGGGCTGGCCCACGACGCCGGCAGCCTCTGTCTGGTGGATGGCTACCAGGCCGCGGGGCAGATTCCGGTGGATGTGGTGGCCGCGGATGTGGACATTTACATCAGCGGCGGGCTGAAGTGGCTGTTGGGCGGGCCGGGCATCGTTTTTATGTACGTGCGCGAGGAGCTGATTCCCCAACTCCACCCGACTACCACCGGCTGGTTTGCTGCCAAAGATATGTTCGCATTCAACCCGGAACGTTTTGAGATGGCCGAGGATGCCCGCCGCTTTGAGCCGGGCACGCCGGCCGTAGCCGCGGTCTACGCCGCCAACGCGGGGATGTCCATCATCGAAGATATCGGCGTGGAAGCCATCCGCGTCCGCACCGCTCAATTGGATGCCGACCTGATCCACCGCTTGCGCGCTGCCGGGCTTCAACCCCGCCTCCCCGCCGACCTCTCCCGCCACGCGGGACTTGTGATGCTGCCGGTGGAGAACCCATCGGCGGCGGTGAAAGCGCTCAAAGAGCGGGGGATTATCATCGACTACCGCCCTGGCGCGCTGCGCCTCAGCCCCTATTTTTACAACACAGAGACAGAAAACCAACTGCTGGTCAATGCGATTGTGGAGGTTTTGAATGGTTGAACCAGTCAACAGCATTGCGGAAGTTTTCCCCCCGCCGAGAATTCGTGTCATCTCCCTGGCGCTGATCCGCCGACCGTCCACTGGCGGCTGGCTGGCTGTGCGCGGCGAAGATGCGCGCAAGGGCGAGGTATTCTACCGGCCCGCGGGCGGCGGTGTGGAGTTTGGCGAGAGCAGCCAGGACGCAGTCTGCCGGGAGATGATGGAGGAGTTTGGCGCGCTGGTGCAGCCTGTGCGTCTGATGGGTACCAGCGAAAACATCTTTACGTATATGGGCAACACCGGCCACGAAATCGTCTTTCTGTGGGAATGCCGCTTTGTGGACGAGCGTTTCTACGCCCTGGACGAAATCGTCAGCGCCGATGACGACGGCAACCGCGCCCCGGCCCATTGGATCGACCCCGACGATCTGGCCGCGCGCGGCATCCCCCTCTACCCGGACGGGCTGCCGGAATTGTTGAAAAAGGTTATTGAAGCGTAGGTTGGGTTGTTTCGGCAGGGGTTGTGGGCATTCGCCTAAGAGCCTGTTGAATCATTCAGACACGAGCGACGCAAACCAACCAACCACGGAATACACGGAAAATTTTCTTTTGTCTTCCCTTCCGTGTGTTTCGTGTATTCTGTGGTTAGCCAAGAGCCTGTTGAATAATTCAGGATCTAAACAGTGCGCCGAAACAACTCAACTGTAACACCACTTCTGTTGGGTTCTCCCGGCGTGCGTTGGAGCGTAGGCAGCGATCTCTTGCCGGGAGAACCCAACCTACGACTCACGGATAGGACGGGATGATTTCGTTTTTCTCTGCTCTGGCGAACGGCGCGTGGGTGGGGCTTTCCCTGGCCGAGGCGTGGCGCTGGCGACAGGCCGCGGGCAACGCAGCCGCGGCCCAGGAAGAGACTCTCTTGCGCATCCTGCGCGCCAACGCCAATCCCCAATACCCAATACCCAATCTCTTCTCTCAAATCCACTCGATTGCTGATTTTCAGCGCGCCCTCCCCCTCGTCACCTACGACGACATCGCGCCGTGGGTGGAACGCATCGCCGCGGGCGAAACGGGCGTCCTCACCAGCGAAGCCGTGCGTCTGTTGGAGCCGACCAGCGGATCGACCGCGGCCACGAAGCTGATCCCCTACACCGACAGCCTGAAAGCCGAGTTTCAGCGCGGCATTGCACCCTGGGTGGCGCGTACCTTTTTGGGCCAGCCACAACTTTTTGCGGGACAAGCCTGGTGGTCGGTGACGCCGGTGACGGCGCGCAACCGCCATTCGTCCGGCGGCATTCCCATCGGCTTTGAGGAGGAGGGCGAATACTTTGGCCGCGGCCAGAGCCGACTGATCCGTGCGCTGATGGCCGTGCCCGGTGGGGTAAAGCTGATCAGCGACGCGCAGAGCTTCCGCTACGTCACCCTTCTATTTCTGCTGCGCAGCCGCTCGCTGCGTCTGATTTCGGTCTGGAACCCTACCTTTCCGATGCTGGTACTCGCTCCGCTGGCCGAGTGCTGGCCGCAACTGGCCGACGACATCGCGCGGGGGACGCTGACGCCGCCATCGCCATTACCGTCCGATCTGCACGCCCATCTCACCGGGCTGGTTCGGCCCGACGCGCGGCGGGCAGCGGAAGTGCGGGCTGCTTGCGGCGCGGCCTCCTTTGCCGATGACGACGGGCGGGCCGCGCTGCATCGCCGTCTCTGGCCGCGGCTGGGGCTGATTAGCTGTTGGGCGGATGGCAACGCGGCGGGCTATGCGGCCCGGCTGGCCCGTCTCTTCCCCCAGGCCCGGCTGCAAGCGAAGGGGCTGCTGGCGACCGAAGGCTTTGTCTCCTTTCCGCTGGACGGACACCCCGGCCACGCGCTCTCTTTGCGTTCCCACTTTTTCGAGTTTTTGCCCGCGGAAACCGGCCCGGACGATTCCGGCGTGCTGCCCCGTCTGGCCCACGAAGTGGAGATCGGCGGCCAGTACGAAGTCGTCATCACCACCGGCGGCGGACTCTATCGCTACCGGCTGGGGGATGTGGTGGAGGTGGTGGGGCGCTACCGCCAGTGCCCGCTGATCCGTTTTGTGGGGCGGGCCAATGCGGTGAGCGATTGGTTCGGCGAGAAGCTGCACGAGCGCCACGTCTCGGCCGCGCTGGACGATCTGCTGGCCCGGCGTGGCTGGCAGCCCCTTTTTGTGATGCTGGCCTGTGATGCCGAGCATCCCCAACCCGCCTACACCCTTTTTATCGAGCAGGCGGGCGTCTCGGATGAATCGCTGCGCGGGCTGGTGGAGACGGTGGAAGCGCGCTTGCTGGAGAATTTTCATTACGCCTACGCTCGCCGTTTGGGACAGCTACAGCCCGTGCGCCTGTGCCGGGTGGAAGGGGGCGCTCTGGAGCGCTACATCGCGGCCTGTGAGGCGCGCGGTCAACGGGCGGGGGATGTCAAGCCGACTGCGCTGCATCGCGGCAGTGGATGGGTGGAGGTGTTTGGGTGAAACGAAGCGAGCTGACTGGGCTGGGTAGGGTACTGACACTCAAGTCCAATCTTCAATTTTCAACCCAGCGACGTGCGCAAAATCACGCCGATTGCGCGTGACCAGTGTTCCATTGAGCGAGAGAACAATTGCGGCGATTCGTAAATCTTGTGTACCGATGCGAATTTTGGCTGCGCGTAAGGCCAAATAATGATTAATGGTCTCCTTACTGAAGTCCAATACGCGGATGGTGTTGAAGTATTCGATTCCCTGGCGTAACCCCAAATATGCCCATTGTAATCTTTCGCCTGAATTCGCTTGTCGAATGGCGTCAAACCAACCACGCAGTTGTTCTTCGGCACTGATAATAGTGACGGCAATTCTCTGGGCGTCTGTTGCCTGTACTCGGACAACAACCTGCGGATGCGACTTCTGATAGAGCGAAATATGATCGGTGTCCAAGACATACAGAGTCATACCGCAATCTCATCTTTATCAATTGCACGGCGATAGGCTTGAATCGAATCCAGTACTTCATCGAAAAGTGGATTCGTCTGGTACATGCCGGCAAACCTTGCCCACGGGTGTTCGGTATTTGCGATTGTTGGCTCCGGGTGTGGCGATTCTACCTCAATCGGTACAATCTCTACTTGTTTGAGGCGCTCTGTAAACCGCTGCTTCACACGGTCAATGGCTTCTTCTCGCGTCTGCCCTTCAGCCACACAATTGGGCCAACCAATCACGGTTGCTGTATAGCGATTGGCCGCTCCATTTTCCACTGTCATATAATAGGTCATACGATTCTCCTACAGAACTGAAAGCACCGAAAGTCTCACTGACGAACTCATTTTGATTATACCACAAATTACTTCGGTAACATTGGCGGTGTTTCTATGTCGCTATTAGTATAGTGTCGGAATTGACAAAACAGAACAAAAGTTCTATAATGTGAGCTACCGATTCTTGTACATCTCAAAAGGAGGGATGCGTTATGTCTACGCAGATTCTCGCGGAGCATTTCAGCGCAGCGCTCTTCGCCCTGCTCGATGAGACATTCGACAATGTGCAGGGCTTTTATCTGGACGGTGGCACCTCCCTCTTCGAGACGCTGGCGACGATTTCGGCGGCCCAGGCGTCGCTCCCTGTGGGCAGCCAATGCGCCACGCTGGCCGCACAGGTCAAGCACATCGCCTTCTATCTGGATGTGTTGGAAAAGGCGGTGCGCACCCAGCAGTTTGAGCAGAACGATTGGGGCAAAATCTGGCGCGAGACGAGCGTTGTCACCCCGGCGGAATGGGACGAAATCAAAACAGCCCTGCGCGAAAGCTATAACCGCATCAAAACGCTTGTCGCTGATACGCCCGAATGGTCAAGTGAAGAGCAGATCGGCGGCGCAATCGCAGTCATCGCCCACACGGCCTATCATCTGGGCGAGATTCGCCAGGCGCTGTGTGTACTGCAATAGATAGACCACCCAATTCAACCAGGAGAACCCAAAATGGCAACCATCAATCCCTATCTCACCTTCAACGGCAATACCGAGGAAATCTTCAACTTCTACCGTTCTGTCTTTGGTGGGGAATTCACCGATTTAACCCGCTTCAAAGAGATGTACACAGAGGACGATCTATCCCCCGGCGAGGGACAGAAGATTATGCACGTGGCCCTGCCCATCGGCGGCGACTCCATTCTGATGGGGAGCGATACCCTGGCAATGTCGGGAGAGGCCACAGTTGGCAGCAACTTCAGCATTGCCATCAGCCCCGCAAGTGTTGAAGAAGCGACCCGGCTCTTCAACGGTCTGGCCGCGGGCGGAGAGGTTACAATGCCGTTGGATCACGCGCCCTGGGGTGCGTTCTTTGGGATGCTCACGGATCAGTATGGGATTGCCTGGATGGTGAATTACGAGAATCGTCAACAGTAACTATCAGAAAGAGGAGAAGACAGATGCAACCGCAATTTGTCACCAAACCCGCCTTTACTGTCGTCGGGATGCAGATTCGTACCAGACCGATGGCCCCAGAGATTCCCGCGCTGTGGGGGCAATTCGCCCCGCGCATTGCCGAAGTGCAGCAGATGGCCGAACCCGACGTCAGCTACGGACTGATGGGGCGCTACGATGAGAATATGAGTTCATTTGACTATATGGCCGGCGTTTCTGCAAAAAGCGTGGGCGCGCTCCCCCCGGGGATGATCACGTGGGAAGTGCCTGCCTTGACCTACGCTGTCTTTGATACCCCCCTCTCGACTGTCGGGGCAACCTTTGGTTATATCTACAACCAATGGCTGGCTACCTCTGGCTATCAACAGACTGTTCCGTTCACCTTCGAACGCTACGGCGAGACATTCAACCCCGAAGATCCCAATTCCACAATGTCAATCTACATTCCGGTTGAGAAGAAGATGTAGTGCAAGTAAACCCATCTTCCGGGAAGGGGTCAGGCAAATTTTCACGAGTAGAGCCAGTTTACGACCCCTTCCCGGAAGATGCAGACCCCTACGTTTTTTACGGACAGCTACCAACGAGAGAAGAAAGGAAATTCCCGCAATGACAACCCGCACCACCAAACGCAGCCCCGGCGAACCCACCTGGATGGATCTGACAACGCCCGATCTGGCCGTTGCTAGAGAATTTTACCGGCAGATTTTCGGTTGGAACTACATTGACACCGGCCCCGATTTTGGGCACTATCATATGGCGATGAAAGACGGCCATAACGCAGCCGGTATGGGGCCTTTGCAGCCAGAGGCCCAGATGCCCTCGGCGTGGACAATCTATTTCTCCACAGACGACGCGGCTGCCGATGCTGCCCGTGTCAAAGCCTTAGGTGGACAGATAGTTGTAGACACAATGCCAATCGGCGATTCCGGGAAGATGGTCATTTGTGCCGACCCCACCGGCGCGGTCTTTGGCCTGTGGGAAGCGCAAAATCACATTGGCGCGGGGATTGATGGCGAACACGGCGGAATGGCCTGGTGGGAGGTCAATACGTGGGATTCAGCCGCCGCCTGCGACTTCTACGGCAAGCTCTTCAATCTGACCTCCCAGAAGATGGAGGGAATGGACTTCTTTTTCTTGCAGCGCGGCGAGCAGATGGTATGTGGTGTGCTGCAAATGGATGCCAATTGGGAAGGGATGCCGCCCCACTGGATGGGCTATTTCGCTGTGGACAATATCGAAACCGCGCTCACACGCGTTACAGATGCCGGTGGCAAAATATCGGTGCCCGCCTTTGATATCCCCTATGGCCGGATGGCTGTGATCGCAGATCCGGGCGGCGCGCACATCAGCTTTGTGCAGTTGAAGGCTGCCTAAATCGTACTTCGGCGATTTCAAAGAATAAAGTATACAGCCAAAGTCCCCGGCACTTTCTGGCCCTGCGCGTCTGTACACTGGAATCCAGGCGTCGAAGTTCGTGAAGTGCCGGGGACTTTTGGGTACTTATTTTTGTGAAGTAGCCTTAGGAGAAGAAAATGAGTACTGTTCTGCAAGGCAAAAACGATCTCCCGACAGGACTGAGCGCACCAGCGCAACGGGCATTGGCCGGGGCTGGCTATCAGCGCCTGGAGCAGCTTGCCCGGATCAGCGAGGCTGAACTGAAGCAACTGCACGGCATCGGGCCAAAGGCGCTCGACAGGCTGCGCCAGACCCTCGCCAGCCGGGGCTTGGCATTTGCCGCTGACAAATGAGTAACGACGGTCGGTAGTTTGAAATTCTATCACCCCAAGAAAGAGGGTAAGAATGAGCGCCAAGCAGAAGATTACACCCTATCTCTGGTTCAACGATAATGCGGAAGAGGCAGTCAACTTCTACATTTCCATCTTCGCAGACTCGAAGATTCTCAATCTGACCCGCTATCCAGAGAGTGTGCCTGGCCTGGGCGGGAAGGCTATGTCCATCACCTTCCAGTTGGAAGGGCAGAAGTTTATGGCCCTCAACGGCGGCCCGATGTTCCAGTTTACCGAGGCCATCTCCCTTTTTGTGGACTGTGAGACCCAAGCCGAGGTAGACGACCTGTGGGCCAAACTCAC